>JACSRF010000390.1 GCA_014879875.1 Anaerolinea sp. | reverse complement strand
CGGCGTTTACCCGACCGCTGTGGTTAGTCGTCATGGGGCAACGACGCGCCGAGGTCAGCTTATTGGCCGCGCGGACAGCCTATGCTCAGCGTTATGATTTGGAACACTTCTTCCGCTTTGGCAAACAAAAGCTACTTCTGAATGCGTTCCAAACGCCCGAAGGGGAGCATGAGGAAGCGTGGTGGCATCTGGTCCATATTTTTACGTATCCGCCTCTTTCATCTTGTACCCTTGTTCCGGCTGCCCGCCACGCTCCTTGAGGGTAGCAAACAGCCGGTCTACGTAAGGGTCCCCTTCCACAAACAGATCGTTGATTTCTACCGCATCTTGAAAACGGTCCCAGGTGGTGTGAAGGAAGGTGATGCGCCGCCAGCGCAGACTGGTGATCGGGCGCGCCAGCTTTTGCAGCGGCCCCAGCTGCACTTTGTAGTAGAGGGATTGGGCGCGCGGATGGTCTGGCTCGTGGGGAAAAAGCGCGGCCCGCGTCACCAATTCATGTCCCAGCCGCGGCGCGTAATAGTGGATAGACCATTTTTCTGCGCCAAACGGCCGTCCAAAATAAAAAGCAATGTATTCCGCATACAGGCCTTTGGGCGCGTGCTGCTGTGGAACGCGATACCACCCTTCTTGCTGCAAGATGGCAAAATCGGCCGGATTGGGCATATAGGCGACTAAAACACGGTCTTCAGGATACATAATTATCCCAGTTCAGCGACTTTCTTCCTGCGCTCATGTGATAAAAGTTTAATATCCTCGTTGTTGTCGTGATGTTACGGTTCGAGCGAGGAGAAGTAATCCCGAATGTACCCTTTTAACCCCAGAGGGATGTAATTGCTGGACAGGGCTTCGTAGGCGGCGTTGCGGTAGTCGCCGAAGACCTGGCTGTAGGGTACGGTGCTGCCCTGGGTGGCGAACTCGGTGGGGGTTTCGCTGAGCAGGCCACCGCAAAGGGCCGGGTTGGCAATGCACTCTGCGGGCAGTTCGACGTCTACGCCGGTTATGTCGCTCAAATCTGCCCAGTTGTTGGGAACGAAGATGTTTTCGACGTGTCCACCACCGGGGCCAGGACCCCCGGTCCCCGTTCCCTGCTCGCTGCCGGCGCCTTGTCCCTGGCCTTGTCCTTCCCCTTGTCCCTGGCCTTGTCCTTGTCCCTGGCCTTGTCCCTGGCCTTCACCTTCTCCTTGACCTGTCCCTTGCTGGCCGCTTTGCCCGGACTGGGCGACTTCCTGGCGGCCTTGTTGTAACTGCCCGGCGGCGGCCTGCGCTTGCTGCGCCGCGGCCGTTTCCTGAGCGCGCTGCTGCAACGTTCCCGCTGCCTGGCGCAGCGCTTGCTGCGCGGCCGTTATATCCCCATTTTGTAAAGCAGCGGCAGCGTCGGCGAGCTGCTGCGCCAATTCGCTGTCTACGTCTTGTAGGGCCGCGGCCGTTTGCGCCAGACTTTGCGCGAGCTGCGCCAATTCCTCACTAGACAGGTTTGGCAAGCTGTCGGCTAACTGCGCCGCCGCGGCCCCGGCCTGGGAAAGCTGCCCATTTTGCAGCGCCGCGCCCAATGATTGGCCGGCGGCGTTGTCCGCCAATGGCTGCGCGGCGCTGGTTAACCGCTCTTGCAAATCGTCGCGGCTGAACTGGTCGCTGAGCGCGCGCATTTCTGCTTCCGCCTCGGACAGGGTGGCGACGGCCTGCTCCTGGCTGTCGGCGGCGTTCAGGTCGGCCAGGGCGCTCTCAATGGGTTGTAATAACGCTTCGCGCTGTTCTTCTGTCAGGTCGGGGTTGTTCAGAATTTCCTGTTCCAGCGCTTCCAGGCCGCTGATTTGCTCGGCGATGCTCTGGCGCACGGCGCGGCTCTGTTTGAGGGCGGTTTCCTGGGGATTGGGCAGGAGCACGGCCGTTACCAGCAGCAGCGCCGTGATGAGCAGCAGCAGCCAGTCGCGTCGTTGTACCTGGAAGGGCAGCCGGGCGCGCGCGTCTACGGTGGCGATGGCTCGTATTGTGTCGGCTAACTGCTGCTGCGCCAGGTTGTGGGGGGCGGTCAACGCGCCCTGGTAAATTTCGACGGCCGTACTCGCCCGTTCTTGTAAGCTAAATTGCCGGTCGGCGAAGCGCGCCTGCTGGATGAGGGTGGCGCGGCGCAGCAGCAGGGCGCTGAGGGTGAGCAGCAGCCCGCACAGCCCGCAGCCAATCGCTGCATAGGCGATCTGATCGTTGTCGAGCAACGGCCGTAAGCGTGACACTGCCGCCAGGACGGCCGCAACCATCAACCCCGCCAACGTCCCACGCGGCCCCCAAATGAGGGCGTCACGGATCTGTTTACGGCCGTGCCATGCCTGTAAAGAACCGGTCAACTGTGCAAAACTGGTATCATCATTCATGAGCGTGATTGATTGCATGTGCGTGTTCGCAAAATCTGTAATACGCACGACGCAATACGACCCTATTTCTCCGCAATCTTGCGTACTTTCCGTACTGCTAACCAGTATAAAAGCCAGGCTGCCAATAAGTAAAGGGGGACGGTGAGCAGCCAGGGTGAAAAGAGCCACACCTGATGCCCGCTGAAGTTCTGTTTATAGAAAAACAAGGTGTTTTCCTCGATGAGAAAGACCTCGCTGACAATCAATGACGCCGGCAGGTTGGTAGACGCCAGCAGCAGCGCCCCTAGCGCCAGGATTGCTTCTCCCACCCAGCTAATGGCGCTGCTGCTAAAGAGCAGCGGGCCGAGGAACCCGATAAACATGAACAGGAGAATGGGCAGTCCCATTGTCCAAAAGATGGCCCCGCCAAAGGTGGCGACGCTGGCGGCCAGGGTGCTGCCCAGGTGCGCCGAGCAAAACAGGCCGTACATGGCAAAGGTGATGGCGCCGATGATGATTAAAACCTGGGAAATGAGTAACTCTTCTACCGACAAGCCGCCCAACAGGAAGGCGATGCTTTGTAAGGGGATGGAGGCGATGATGAGCAGCAGAACATAGCTTAAGGAGGAGAGCAGCTTACCCATGACAAACCAGTTGGCGGGCAGCAGGGTGGTGCGCAATAAATCGAACGTTTGTCGCTCTTTTTCACCGGTAATGGCGCCGGCCGTGAAGGCGGGGGCCATGAAAATGACGAGAAAAATCTGTACCCCGACGACAGCGGCGAAAATGGCCTTGCCGGCCTGCCGCGGATCAGGACCGTAGGGCTGGTTGGCGGCAGAGGCGTAGGCCAGGTAGATCAAGGAGATGAGCAGCCCCATGACAACCAGGTAGGTGGTGAGAACGACAAAAGCGCGCCGACCGCGCATACGGCTGCGTAACTCTTTGCGAGTAATGGGATTGTCGCGCAGCATGTGCAGCGGCCGTTTCGCGATCATGGTTTCCGTTAATTCACTCATGTTGTTTCCTTTTGCTGGGCGTCGTGATTTGCCGGGCGTCGGTTTTCCGTATCACGACTCTAGCCCATTCGCCCGAATCACCAGTCCGACCATTACCCCTAGGGTGGCGATGCCATAAACAAGTGTAGGGCCAAGCGTGCTGGTGAGGAGCATGATCTCATTGGCGCCCAACAGGGCGGAGACAGCCAGCCACAACACGGCGCTATTGAAGATTTTGAAGAAGACAACGGCCGTATAACTCCCCACCAGCGCCATCGTCCCTGACCGTGTCCAGGTAGAGATGAGCATCCCTACAAAGGCGGCAAACAACACCTCCAGCCAGGGGCGAGTGACCGTACACAAGCCAATTAGCCAGCCCCAGATGGCATATTTCCCGGCTGCCAACGACGTGCTGCACGTCATTAACAACCCCTGAAACATGCTGACGACAAACAACAGCCACCAAAACAGCCGCAGCCGGGCCAATCCACCGAACAATTTTGCCAGCAAAATGGTGCGCGTGGGCATGGGCGTCGCCCGCAAAATATCCCAGGTACCGTTGGCGAGTTCCAGGCTGATGGTCGGGGCCGTCAGCGCCGGCGCCATAAATGAGCCAAACAGAGTCAGCGCCGACAATAAAATGCCGGGCAGGCACATAAAACACCAGAAAGCGATGAGACCATCGTTGCCACTGAACAGCGCCGGATTCGTGGAACCGGTGCAGATGCCCAGGACAATGACGCCCATGATCACAAATGGGGAAAAACGACGCACCGTTTCATAAAACGGATTCGCTTTGCCCCAATTTCCCTTCTCGCGTAGATAAACAGGATTTTGGGAGAGGGTGCGCCACCAGGCGAATGGGTTCCAGGCAGCCAGGTTCAATGAACGATACCCTGTGTCACTTGCAGGAAGACATCTTCCAGGTCGCCGGTCTCCTCGTTGAAGGAAAGCACTGGCAGTCTGTGCCCGACTATGTTTGCCAGCAGTTGGCTGAGGGCAGCATCGTCACCGCTGAAATCAATGCGCACGGCGTTCGGCGGCAGGTCTACGTCGGCGCCGGTGGCGATGCTTTGCACGTGTGGCTGGCTGAGCAAAAATTCTTGCAGCGGCGTGATCTCGCCCAGAACTTGAATCTGGATCAGCCGGTGTGCGCGCAACTGCTTTTTCATCTCTTCCATGTCACCGTAGGCAATCAGGCGGCCGGCTTCGATGATGCCAATGCTGGTGCAGATGTCGGCGACTTCGGAGAGGATGTGCGAGGAGAAGAAGATGGTTTTACCCATATTTTTTAGCTCGCGCAGCAGTTCGCGTATTTCGATGCGGGCGCGCGGGTCGAGGCCGCTGGCCGGTTCGTCCAGAATGAGAATCTGTGGATCGTGGGTGAGGGTGCGCGCCAGGCAGAGGCGCTGCTTCATGCCCCGGCTGAGGGTTTCGACGAAGGCTTCCTTTTTGTGCTGCAAATCTACCAGGGTGAGCAGATCATCTACCATGCCAGAGCGAGCGGCGGTCGGCACTTCGTAGCAGGCGGCAAAGAAGTCAAGGTATTCCCACACCTTCATATCTTCATAAACGCCAAAAAAGTCAGGCATGTAGCCGATGGCGCGGCGCACGCCGCGCGGATCGTCGCTGACGGAGCACCCGGCGACCCATGCTTTGCCACTGGTGGGCTTGAGTAAGGTGGTGAGGATGCGCATGGTGGTGGTTTTGCCGGCGCCGTTGGGTCCGATGAAGCCGAATACGGCCCCCTCGTCAATTTGCAGGTTGAGTTCGTTGAGGGCGATTAACTCGCCGTACTCTTTGGTCAGACCTTGTGTTTCGATAATTGCAGCCATATGTGTCCTATGCTATCAGGCAAATTCCGCAAAACCATCATAAGCTGCGCCATGCAAAGCGACCTGTGGGTTTTGGATGACGTGCAGGGGAATGCGTGATAAAAGTTCGCTGAAACGCCCTTTGTGGGCGACAAATCCCAGGAACTCGGGGCGCTGCAACAGGGGCAGAATGCGTGGAGGGATGCCCCCACCGATGTACACGCCACCGGTTGCCAGCACTTTGAGGGCCATATTGCCGATTTCACCCCCCAGAATTTTGACGAACAGTTCTAATGTGGCCACGGCAATGGGTTCACTCTTTTCCAGGGCGGCGTGGAAAATGATGGGCGTGCGGTCTTCGGCCAGGGATAGCTCGCGGCGCAGCCAGCCGGGGTTCTTGTAATGGTGGCTGTCGTTGAGGAAATCGAAGATGTTGGGAATGCCACTGCCGGAGCAGACTCGTTCGTAGCTGACGTGTCCATATTTGCGCTGCAAGTAGACGAGCAGGTCGAGTTCTTCTTTGTTGTTGGGAGCAAAGGAGACGTGACCCCCTTCGGTGGGGTAGGCGCGGTAGCGCTGACCATCCCACACCAGGAAGGCTTCACCGAGGCCGGTGCCGGGGGCGATGACGGCGATAGCCCCGGTGGGGTTGGGGATGCCCGTGTTTAGCGTGACGAGTTCAGCGCCGACAAGATGGGGCACGGCCGTCGCAATGGCTTCCAGGTCGTTGAGCAAATGGACGCGCGGGATGTGGAAGGTGGCGCTGATGGCCTGGGCGTCAATGACCCAGGGGAGGTTGGTAATGGCGGCACGGCCGTTGACCACCGGGCCGGCCACCCCAAAGGCGGCGGTCGTGGGCGCGTCTGCTTCACCCTCTAAAAATTCAGCGATGATGGTTTCTAAGGTGTTGTATTTGTTACTGGGGAAGGTGGTGGTGCGTAACGGCCGTCGCACATCCTCATCATCGGTAAACAGCGCTAAAACCGTTTTCGTCCCACCGATGTCACCGGCTAAAATCATGAATTTTCACCCCTTGTTGTTATGATTCCACGCGCACGCCACGCCAAAAAGCGACATAATCTTTTATCTCTGACGCCTCTGGTTTGGGGTTGGGGTAATACCAGGCTGCCCCGGCATTGACTGCATCGCCAACAACAATGTCATAGTAACTGGCAATCCCTTTCCAGGGGCAGGTTGTATGCGTTTTGTTGGGTTTGAAGTATGCTTTGTTAATGGAATCGGGCGGGAAATAATGATTCCCTTCGATCACAATTGTTTCGTTGCTCTCTGCTAAAATTCGATCCTTCCAATATGCTTTTGTCATGACAGTTCCTCTTTTGTTATGTTTCCTTTTCTGCTTCCAATATGCGCAGCAAACCTGTAAATTGTTCGTGGCAGTCAGGGCAATTGTCAAGGTGATGCTTGACCAGAGGCATGACAGCTTTGGTATCCAACTTGCTTTGTATCAGCGCCTCCACATATTCGTCCAGCAGGATAAATGTTTGCTCACAGGAGTATGCTTCCGTTTGTGGGTTTTCGAGTAGACGCATTAATGCCTGGATGTTGCTTGCGGTGGCAACATCACTAGTAGCGGGTGGTGAGACAGTATCAGTTTGTTTCATGTGAGATTTAGACATGCTGAACGGCGCTGCTCTTACCGACCATCACTCAAACACGTTCAGGACATCGGCTGGCGTTAATCCTGTTTCTTCTAACAGCTTTTTCAGCCGCAGCCGGGCATCGTGCAGCAGCTTATAGATGGCATTGGGCTTCATCTCCATTTGCCGGGCCACTTCGTCGGTTGATTTATCCTGAATCAGGCTGAGCGTGATGACGGTTCGTTGTTTTTCGGTAAGTCCTTCGTTGATCAATTTATTGACGTGCCGCAGCATATCTGTCTGTATTGTGGCGCTTTCTGGGGTAGGCGCCGCAGCGGCAATGAAGCGGGGCGTGTGGTCGGTGGCATCGTTATGTGTGTCGGCGTCTAAGGGTGAGTCACGCCAGCGTTTGCGCCGCAGTTCTGTCAGCGCCACGGACAGGGCGATTTTGTGCGTCCAGGTGGTGAACTGGCTGCGTCCGGCAAAGTCATCTAGCTTATCCAGGATGCGGATGAGCGCTTCTTGGGCAAAATCTTCGGCCTGGCTGTCAAATTCGGGGGCAGATGTATTCACTTGCGCTAACAAGCCACGGCGCAGACCTGACACCAGGATTCTACGCAGGTCCGTTAGCGCCTCTGTACGCGCTGTCCCGTCTGACCGTAAGTCGCTTAACCACTGTTCGTTGCTTCTTCTCGACAAGGGCGCCTCTTTCGCTCGCTGATTTCGCAATGATTGATATGTGCTTATTTTGTATCTGTGGAAATGGTCGTGTACGACAAAGAAAAAGGGGCAGCCGTGCGCCCCTTTTTTTATGCGGGTTGTGGGCGGAATGTGTACCCGGTACCGCGTTCGGCGACAATGTAAGCAGGTTCTTCTGGATTCGTTTCTATTTTGCGTCGCAGGCGGTGGATGTGAACGTGCAGCCTGTCTTCCAGGGCGTTTTCCATAGGCCACAGCCGGTTCAGGATGAATTCTGTGGTGACGATTCGTCCCATGTTACGCACCAGAATGTAGAGGAGTTTCGTTTCGGTTGGGGTGAGGGAGATGGTCTCACCGGCGACAAGCGCTTCGCGTTTCGGGAAATTGATCAGTAGATGATCGTCAATACGGGTGGTAGAGTCGAGCGTGTAGCTGTAATCGCCCATGCGCCGCAGCACACGTTTGACGCGGGCGACGAGTTCGGCCGGGCTGAATGGTTTGACGATGTAATCTTCGGCGTAGGTTTCGATGGTGCGCACGATGTCTTCTTCGGCGGCAACGGCCGTTAACATGATAACAGGCATATCACTGAATTCACGCACTGCATGGCAGAATTCAATGCCGCTCATGCCAGGCATGTGCCAGTCCACAATGGCTAAATGGGGCATACCATGGCGGGTGATTAAGTTGAGCGCTTCTTTGCCGGAAACGGCCGTAAGCACCTGAAAACCGGCCTGCTCAAGGGTGTGCTGTACAATGCGGAGCGTGTACGTATTGTCGTCTACGACCAATATTTTGGGGGTTTCTAATGATGGGTCTAGCATAAAACCGTTTCACTGTCTTAATTTTGTTTTATTGATTCTGTACAAGAATTATGAGTTTATGACTACGTACTGCAAAGACTAAAGTATACAAGAAGCAGCGCATTTGAAAAGGGTAAGCGCTTAACCCTGGCGGATATGATTTCTGAGATTGTCAGCGGTGCTGTTTCTGTTAGAATTCCATCTCGGATGCTTTTGCCCTTGGTTTACGCATGTGTTATAACTGAAAAAGAGACAGATTTCACAATCTCCATCAGGAGGAAAAGGACCCCACGTGTTAAGTGATTGGCAATTCATCGCAATTTTTGTTGTCCTGGCGCCCATTTTCCCTGCAGCGCCGGTTATTTTGAATTATTTTCTCGGCCCTAAAAAGCCGAACCCTATCAAGCAAGAGACATATGAATGTGGTATTGAAACCATTGGCAGCAGTTGGATTCAGTTCAAGGTGCAATATTACATTTATGCCCTGGTCTTTGTGGTGTTTGATATTGAAGCTGTATTCTTGTTCCCGATTGCTGCGGCCTATGGGCAGTTAGATCTGTTTGCTGTGGGCGCGGCCGTTTTGTTCATTTTTCTGCTGGCAGACGGGCTGCTTTATGCCTGGGGGCGGGGCGTCCTGGAGTGGGTATAGCCGTTTGTGATGCCATCCGCAAGTAAAGAGAATTTGTCATACTCTTGGTGACGTTACTGGAGAGCAATTTATGGAATTTCTAAGAAGCCTGGTTGATTTAACCATCTTTGACTACTTGCGCCAGGTCTGGGGGAATGCTGCCTGGGTAGAGGTGGTGCTTGACGTGATCGGCGTTGTCGTCGTCTCCACATTTTGTTTGCTCATTGTTGTCTTTTTGATCTGGCTAGAGCGCAAAGTCATTGCCCGTATACAAGATCGTATTGGACCTAACCGCGTTGGCGGTAAATATGGTCTGTTGCAGACGGTGGCCGACGTGCTCAAGCTGTTGAGCAAGGAGAGTTTTACCCCGGCCAATGCGGATAAGCCGGCGTACAATGCCGCGCCATTTCTCATTGTCATCAGCGCCTTACTGATGTGGGCGGTGCTGCCCTTTGCGCCCGGTGTTGTGGGAGTTGACCTGAACATCGGGCTTTTTTATGTGTTGTCGGTTAGCTCCATCTCGGTTGTTTCGCTGCTGTTGGCCGGATGGGGATCGAACAACAAATATGCGCTGCTGGGCGCATTCCGTTCGGTGGCGCAGTTGGTGAGCTATGAAGTGCCCATGATTTTGTCTTTGCTGGTACCGATTTTGCTGGCGCGTTCGATGTCTACGCAAGACATTATCGTGGCGCAAATGGTTGCTCCTTACATGTTTGTGGTTCCCTTGTCGGCAATCATCTTCTTTATTTCGGCGCTGGCAGAGACGGGGCGCACGCCTTTTGATTTGCTAGAAGCGGAATCGGAGATCGTCGCCGGGTTCCATACCGAGTACAGCGGGATGAAGTTTGGCATGTTTTTCCTGGCTGAGTTCATGAACACGTTGTTCATGTCGGGGCTGTTTGCGGTGGTGTATTGGGGTGGTTGGAACTTGCCGATTGTCAATATGGTTTTAGCGATCTTTGGCGTGAACCCAATTGACCTGTCGGCGATTGCGTTCGGCCGTCCCATTGGCCTGCTTGTCTTCTTTACGAAGATGTTTGTCGTGTACTTCGTATTTATTTGGATTCGCGGAACCTTGCCCCGTGTGCGTGTTGACCAGCTTTTGAACTTCAACTGGAAATTTTTGGTACCGCTGACACTGGTGTTGGTTTTTGTGGTTGCGGTGGTTGACAAGCTGATCCCGGCGCAGGTGGGTACGTTGGGTCGCGCGGCGATTCATTTGATCTCGAATCTGGTCGTTAGCTTTGGGACGATTGAGCTTTTGCGCCAAAATGCACGGCGGAAACGAACCTTATTAGAGGAACCGGAAACGGCCGTCGCCCACCACCACGACGACCACAGCCACGATGACCACGATCACGGCCAGGCGCATGGCGTTGATGTGGCCGCGGCGCATTCGTAAGGAGTTTTCTGGCATATGGTTGAGCAAATCATTTTTATCATAATAGCAGTTCTCACCATTGGTTCGGCGCTGGTTGTGGTGACAAATCGCAATTTGTTTCATGCGGCGCTGGCTTTGATGGTCTCCTTTTTGGGGGTGGCCGGCTTTTATGTGTTGTTAGAGGCTGGCTTCCTGGCGGCGGCGCAGTTGTTGGTCTATATTGGCGCCATTTCCATCTTGATCATCTTCGCCATCATGATGACCCGGCGTATGATGCAAACGACCGAGGCGCCATATAACACGCAGTGGGGATTGGGCCTGATCGCTGCGGGGCTGGTATTGGCAATTCTGGTCTTTGTTGTGGTTGGGTATTGGCCGCTGCCGCCGGATGCCAGTGTGTATCTGCAAACCCGCACGCAGGTTAGTGATGCCGTGATTCAAAATAGTGTGGTGGAGTTGGGGAAGGCGTTTGTCAGCCCGGATGCGTATGTGCTGCCCTTTGAGTTGGCCTCTATTTTGTTGCTGGGTGCGCTGGTGGGGGCGATTGTGGTAGCCTGGCCGCCGCAAGAGGAGGGTGAAGCGTGATTCCTTTATCCTGGTATTTGTTGGTAGCGGCCGTTTTGTTCAGCATTGGCCTCTATGGCGTGTTTGCCCGGCGCAATGCCGTCGCCATTCTCATGGCCGTTGAGCTGATTTTGAATGCGGTCAACATTAACCTGGTGGCCTTTTGGCGCTACCGCACACCTGAATCCTCGGCCGGGATGGCCTGGGCAATTTTCGTGCTGGTTGTCGCCGCGGCGGAAGCGGCCGTCGGCCTGGCGCTGGTGATTTCCATTTATCGCAATCGTGATTCGGTCGTTGCCGAGGAAATGGATTTGCTGAAAAATTGACGTGAACCGTGAACCGTGAACCGTTTGTAGTACGGATTACGGATTACGGACTACGGACTACGGATGACAGTATATGGGTGAACAAACATTGCAAACGATGACCTGGCTCATTCCGGTCGGGCCGCTGTTGACGTTCTTTTTGATTATGCTTTTTACCAAGCATAACCGGACGTTAAGCTGGCTGCTGGCATGGGCGGCAACAATAAGTTCGCTGGTGTTGGCCTGGACGGTGGCCTTTAACGTGTTCGCGGAAGGGTATCATCACCTGGAAGAACACCCGAATGTGGTGTCCAGCGCCATTGATTGGCTGCCGATTGGCGATTATGCGCAAGGGACGTGGTTGCAGATGGGCGTGGCGGCGAATCCGTTAACGGCCGTTATGCTCATCATGGTCTCCTTCGCCATCGTCATGATCTTCATTTATAGCGTGGGCTACCACAACTACGGCAAGCCGCGCGGCAGCCACATCGGCGAACCGAATCATGGTCAGGAAGACCCGCTGATCGCCCGCTTCTTCGCTCTGATGAGCCTTTTTGCCGGGGCGATGCTGCTGCTGGTGGTGTCGGATAACTTGCTGATGCTCTTCATCGGCTGGGAAATCATGGGTTTCTGCTCCTACTCGCTGATCGGTTTCTGGTATGCGCGCGAGTATCATCTGGAACCAGAGGCGATCCCGCACATCCCGCCCTATCGCGCGGCCGTGAAAGCGTTTATGACGACGCGCGTGGCGGACGTGATCATGCTGTTGGGTATTGTCTTTTTCTACCGAACATTTGGCACACTTAACTTCAGTGAGGCGTTGTCGGCGCACAGTCTGGAGGCGGCTGCCCATACTTTCGGTGCTGGTATTTATCATATTGCAGAAAATGGTGGCGCTGTTTTAGGCTTGGGCGCGATTGCCCTCCTGCTCTTTGCCGGCACGGTTGGCAAATCGGCGCAGTGGCCGCTGCACGTCTGGCTGCCAGATGCGATGGAAGGCCCGACGCCCGTCAGCGCCACCATCCATGCGGCGGCCATGGTCTCCGCCGGCGTCTTCATGATCGTGCGCATTTTCCCGCTCATTGCTGTGGGATCGGGGCCAGAAGGGAGCGCGGCCGTTGGCTGGATCATCGCCGGCATTGGCGCCTTCACCGCGTTGATGTCCGCGACCATTGCCGTAGCGCAGTATGACGTGAAAGGGGTGCTCGCATACTCCACCATCTCGCAGCTGGGCTTCATGGTCGCCGCCATCGGCATGGGCGCTTACGTCGCCGCCGCCTTTCACCTGATCACACATGGTTTCTTCAAGGCGCTGCTCTTCCTCGCTTCCGGCTCGGTCATTCATGGCATGGAGCACGGTGCCGGGGAAGTACATGACCATCACACTGACCCGCAGGATATGCGCTACATGGGCGGGCTGCGCCATAAGATGCCGCGCACATTCTGGACCTTCCTCATCGGCGGCATGGCGCTGTCCGGCCTGCCCTTCATCACCGCCGGGTTCTGGTCAAAAGATGAAATCTTTGCCGACGCCTGGTACCAATTCAGCCACGATGGCAGCGCTCTCGGCTTGTTTGTCTTCATTATGCTCGGTCTGGCCGCTTTCCTCACTGCGTTCTACACCATGCGCCAGATCAGCATGACCTTCTTCGGCCAACCGCGCACCCCCTTAGCTGAACATGCCCATGAGAGCAGTAATTTCATGACCATTCCGCTCATCGGCCTGTCCGTGTTTGCGGTGGCGGCCGGCTGGTTTGGCATTCCCGACAACTTCCTGGGCATTGAGTGGGGCAAGATCAACCAGTTCCATCATTACGTTGGCGCGACCATTTACGAACCGATGGCGGAATTGTACGAGCTGCACCTGGTGCATCATAAAATCTTCACGTTGCCCTGGAGTTGGGTTCCGCTGCTGACCTCGTTGACGGTGGCTCTGGGCGGGCTGGCTGTGGGCTGGGCGCTTTATGGGCGCAAACCGTTGCAGAAGGAGCAAAAAGATCCGCTCATCGCCATTTTGGGGCCGGGTTTGCACAACTTCCTCAACAATAAATGGTATTGGGATGAGCTGTACGAGAAAGTGTTCATCGCCCCGACCATTTACTTCTCGGAAAAGATCGTGTACGAGGTGATGGACAAGGGCATCATTGACGGCTTTTTGCACCTGGTCGCCAATGTGTTCTATACGATCGGCCGTTACATGAAACGCACCGAAGAACTGGTCTTTGGCGACGGCGTGGATTGGGTCAAAGATCAATTCCTGGCGATGACCAAAGAATTCCGCCAACTGCAAACGGGCAAGATCCAGGAATACGTGGTGGTATCCATGCTCATCGCTTCCGCGCTGGTGGCCGTTGTCCTGGCAATCAACTACGGTTGGTTAACGAATTTAACGAGTTTATTCTAAGCTTTTGGGAGACCAAATGAACTTTATTCAAGACAATCTCCTCCCCCTGACCGTGTTCTTCCCGGCGCTGGCCGCCCTGATCCTGCTGCTGCTGCCCGATGACGAGAAGAACCTGATACGGCGTCTTACCCTGATCTTGAGCCTGATACCGTTGGCGTTGACGCTGGTGATGTGGTTCACTTACGACCGCTACACCGCCAACCTCCAGTTTGAAGTTGTGGCGGAATGGTTTCCGGCTATTCGCTCCAGCTTTCACATGGGCATTGATGGCATCAGTTTGCCGATGTTTTTACTGACCGCCATCCTCACGCCCATCTCCATCCTCGCTTCTTTCAGCATTGAGGACAAAGTGAAAATGTACATGGTTCTCTTCCTCATGCTAGAGACGGCGATGTTGGGCCTGTTTGCGTCGCTCGACCTGATCATCTTCTTCATTTTCTGGGAGTTTAGCCTGGTTCCCATGTATTTCCTCATTCGTTTGTGGGGAGGCGCCGACCGGGAATATGCGTCCTTTAAGTTTATGATCTACACCATGGCCGGCAGCATCGGTTTGCTGCTTTCCATCCAGGTGATGGGGTTGGCGACCGGCACGTTTGACATCATCCAGTTGATGGACGTGTGGGTCAATCTGGATGGGGCGCGCCTGGCGGGAACGGGCTTATCGGTGGGGTTGGTCAAGGGCGTGGCTTTTTGGGCCTTTGTCATTGCCTTTGCCATTAAAGTGCCCGTGTGGCCCTTTCACACCTGGCTGCCGGATGCGCACACGCAAGCGCCAACGGCCGGGTCTATGATCCTGGCCGGCGTGCTGCTGAAATTGGGCGCGTATGGCTTCATCCGCCTGGTGATCCCCCTTTTCCCCGAACAGGCGAACATGACGGCCGGTATCCTGGCGACCTTTGGCATGTTGAGCGTGGTGTTGGGTGGGTTTGCCGCGTATGGGCAGTGGGACTTCAAACGGTTGGTGGCTTACTCTTCCATTAACCACATGGGCTTTGTCGTCATGGGCATTGCCGTGATGGCTTATGCGTATGGGCGCGCGGGCAACTTCGCCGACCCTGGCGTGGCGCAAGACGCGATCATGGCGACCAATGGCGCGGTGCTGCAAATGTTCAATCATGGGTTGTCGGCGGCCGGGATGTTCTTCCTGGTGGGCGTCATTTATGATCGCGCTCACACCCGCGACTTGAAGGATTTCGGCGGCATCTGGACCATTTTGCCCGTCTACGGCACGATTCTCATCTTTACCAGCATGGCTTCGTTGGGGCTGCCTGGACTGAATGGCTTTGTCAGCGAATTCCTGGTGGTGCGCGGCAGTTGGCAAATTTTTGCGCCGCAGTTGGCGATGGCGATGCTCGGTTTGTTGATGACCGGGGCCTACATCCTCAAGGCGCTGCGGCAAACGCTGCACGGGCCGGTGAACCCCCGTTGGGCGCGGCTGCCGGATATGACGCTGCGCGAACATCTGGTAATCTGGCCGCTGATGGCGCTGATGCTCTCGTTGGGCATCTGGCCGCAGTGGTTGTTGGTCTTCATTAACGATACGGTTACAAAATTGTTTGGATAGCAGCAGGTTGGCAAATTGGCAGGTCATTTGCTTGCAGATTTGCAGCCTGGTAAACGCTTTGGGAAGAGGAATTTATGGATTTTCCCTATCTATCAATCATTGCACTTTCGCCAATAGCGACCGCGGTCATCATCTTGCTGATGCCCAAGGAGCGTGGGGAAAACTCGCGTATGTTGGCCCTGGCCGCCATGATCATCGGGTTGATTTTGTCGTTGTACATGTATATTGCGTACAACCAAAATTTGCCTCCCGCAGATGCGCGCTGGGCCGACACGCTGATGTTTGTTGAGGAGCACGGCTGGATTTCCAGCATTGGCGTGAATTACATTCTGGGCGTGGATGGCTTGAGCGCGACGTTGGTCTTGCTCACGTCTATCGTCGGCCTGGGGGGCGTGTTGATTTCCTGGAGTATCGAGGATCGCCCGCGTGAGTTCTTCGCTTTTTTCATGCTGCTGGTGGCCGGTGTGCAGGGCGTGTTCGTGGCGGTAGATGGCTTTTTGCTCTTCTTCTTCTACGAACTGGCTGTGCTGCCGATGTACGTCATGATCGTCATCTGGGGCTGGAAGGAACGGCGCGAATATGCGTCTATGAAACTGACACTTTATCTGTTGATTGGCAGTTTCTTCTCGTTTATCGCTTTCCTGGTGCTGTACTTCCAACTACCGGAGCAGGGACTTCCATTGACGTTTGACCTGCGGGTGTGGTCGGAAGCGCAGTTCCCGTTCCAAATCCAACAAATCTGGTACATGCCGCTGTTCCTGGGGTTTGCGGTGCTGGCGGGCTTGTGGCCGTTCCATAACTGGTCTCCGGATGGTCACGTGGCGGCGCCAACGGCCGTTTCCATGATCCATGCCGGTGTGTTGATGAAGCTCGGCGCGTATGCTTCCATGCGCGTCGGTATCCAGATTTTGCCCGAAGGCACGGTCTACTGGATGCCGTTCATCATCTTGCTCACTACCATCAACGTCGTCTATGGCTCGCTCATCGCCATGCGTCAGCGCGACATGAAATACCTGATCGGCTATTCCAGCGTCAGCCACATGGGGCTGGTCTCCATGGGTTTCGCGGCCATGAACCTGAAAGGGTTCACCGGCGCGGGCATTCAGATGGTGAGCCATGGGGTGATGACGGCGCTCTTCTTCTCCGTCGTCGGCATGATTTATGACCGGGCGCACACCCGCGACATGGACAAACTGAGCGGGATGATGAAGGCGCTGCCGTGGACGGCCGTTGCCTTTATCATTGGCGGTCTCGTCTCCATGGGGATGCCGGGCTTGTCCGGGTTCATCGCCGAGTTCCCCATTTTCCTGGGCGTGTGGCAGGGGGGCAGCATGAGTTTGGGCGGTACGGTGTTTGGTCTGAACCCGGCCACGTACTACCCGGCGCTGGCGATTATCTCCTCGTTGGGGATTGTGATTACGGCCGCTTACATCATACGCGCCATCGGGACGGTCTTCTTTGGCGAGTACGATGGTCACAAATGGCACGATATGCGCCCCATTTTGCCCATTGATAAATTTACCCTGGCGATGTTTAGCATCATCTTGATCTTGATTGGCGTCCTTCCCTCCGTGATCGCGCCAATTGTGGAGTCTGGCATGACGCCTGTTGTCAATCGTCTTATTGAAGCGCAGCAAACAGCCACCTTCATGGATACAGTGCAGTCGGCTGCGACCCATTTCCTTCACTGGTTAGGAGGTGCATAAGTGACCTCGAATATTACCCCCTCATGGGTGTTGGCGCTGCTGCCAGAAATTGGGTTGATCGTGTTGTTGCTTATTGTCCTGGCCTATGATCGTGGCCTCAAACCACAAGAGCGGCGTCGGGTTGGGTTGGTAACGGCCTGGGGCGCGTTTGTGGTACTGCTGCTGACAGTGGGGCAGTGGTTGCTTTTGGCCGAACCGGATACTCAGGCGACGCTGTCGCAGAGCCTCATGTGGGGCGGGATGATCCGGCACGATCTGGTGACGTTGGTCTTTCGCATCATGTTTCTGGTGGCGTTGATGATAACCAGCCTGATTGCCCTGGACGTCAAGCCATTACAGAAAGGCGAGTTTTATGCGCTGCTGATTACGGCGACCATTGGCTTTAGTATGATGGCGGCGGCGACAGACCTGATCATGGTTTATGTGGCCTTAGAGACGGCCAGTATTTCCTCTTACGTTCTCGCTGGTTTTATGACCAAGAACGGCCGTTCGGCGGAAGCGGGCATGAAGTATTTCGTCTATGGCGCATTTGCTACCGGGGTGATGTTGTATGGCATGAGTTTGCTATACGGCATTACCGGACAGACGAATTATTATGGTATTGTCAGTTTCCTGGCGATGGCCGGCCCGGCGCCGGCCGAGGCGCAAGCTGTCTTTTTGTTAGCGGCCGTGATGATTGTGGTTGGGTTTGGCTTTAAGATTTCGGCCGTGCCGTTCCACTTCTGGACGCCTGACGTGTACGAGGGCGCGCCGACGCCATTTACTGCCTTTGTGTCTACCGCGTCGAAGGCGGCCGGTTTCGCCGTTTTTTTACGCCTGTTCCAGTCTGGAGTGATGGGCGCGCCGACCGCCGGCAGTGGGTGGTGGGCGATGTTGGTGGCGATGGCGATTGTGACGATGACGTTGGGTAATTTTGCGGCCATCTTCCAAAATAATATCAAGCGGCTGCTCGCCTATTCCAGCATTGCTCAGGCTGGTTACGCTTTGATTGGGCTGGTATCGCTGTCGCCTGATGGGTCTGGCGCGACCATGTATTACTTGCTGATGTACGTCTTCACAAATATCGCCGCTTTTGGTGGGATCGTCCTGGTCAGTAATTTGACCGGTTCGGAGAAATTAGAAGACTTTAATGGCCTTAGCCGTCGCTCGCCTTACCTGGCGTTAGTGATGTTATTTGCGATTTTGTCGCTGGGTGGTATTCCGCCAACGGCCGGTTTCATTGGCAAGTTCTTCTTGTTTAAGGCAGCTATTGAGTCTGGTTTGTGGTGGTTGGCGTTGATTGGCATCTTGAATGCGTTCGTGGCGCTGTACTACTACTTATCGGTGCTTAAATACATGTATTTGTACCGTTCAGACCAGGAAGATGTGGCGATCCCCGTGTCACGCGGGACGCAGGTTGGGTTGGCGCTGGCGACGTTTGCTGTGATTTTGTTGGGTGTGCTGCCGGAACCGGTGTTTGAATTGACACGGCAAGCAGCCGCGTTCTTCTTTACAGGTTAACAATAATTGTCGCTGATTTTGTTTGTGATATAATGCGCAAAATCCGCGCCTTAAAAAAGTGAGTTGTGTCTCAAAATTCGCAAGTTAATCAAACAGCAGTCTTAGCAGGCATGGTCGGCCAGGTGGGGTGTGTAACCGGTCTGGTCGCGATTGTGATTATTGCGCTCGCTTTTGGTTTAGGCCGTTTTTTGGATGCACAGTTTGATGTCAAAGGCGTTTTCACGGTTCTTTTGATGGTGGGGAGTTTTCCTGTGACGCTGTATGCCATGGTACGCATTAGCTTACGGATGGTGGAGCAGGCGCAGAACCGTGTGAACCAATTGAATCAACAACACCAGCAAGAAGTGAATCAACAGAAGGAATAGAGTTCAACAGAGGTGAATAGGCAGATATATGAAGAAACGATATGTCATACTGATTGCTGTTGTGCTGATGATCGTTTTCGGTTCGTTTGTGCAGTATACAAAACCGGTACGGCCGTTTATCCAATTGCCCGGTGAAATTTATCCTGGCTCCGCGAAATGGCCGATCATTGGCACGGTGTTTGGTGGTTTAACCAATACCTTTATGTCCTCACTCGTCGCCTGGGTTGCTGTCTTGGGGCTGGCTGTCAGCCTGAAAGCCCGTTCGCGCACGGCCGATGAAGTGCCCACCGGCTTCTATAACTTTTTCGAGATGATCATTGAAGTCGCCTATAACTTTGCCAGGAACATCGCTGGCGCTAAAGTCAAAGACTTTTTCCCCTTTTTCATGACGTTCCTCCTTTACATTCTGTTCACGAATTGGATGGGATTGATTCCTGGGTGGGATAGCATTGGTTTCTGGGAGAGTAAGCCCCATTTTTATGCGGAGAAAGAAATCAAGCTCATCGAGGCGGAATTGGAAGCGGCGCACCTGCAGGGGGAAGAGGCGTTGGCGACCTATGTCACCGGCTTAGAAACCCGCTTGGGGGTTCATGTCGAAGTGACAGATGGTCATTTGACGGCGGCTGCCGAAGAGGAAATATTCCACGAGTTGGAACATGGGTTTGATCTGCAAAACCTGGGCGATTTGAAACAGGGTATGTTCCTGATTCGGGCGGCGGAAACGACGAATGAAGATGGGACAAAAGTGAAGCCAGATGGCGCCGATTATACGATTGTGCCCATTTTCCGCCCTGGGGCCACCGACTTGAATTTCACGCTCGCTTTTGCCCTCATTGCCATGACCGCGGTGCAATACTATGGCATTAAATATTTGGGCGCGCGCGGTTACTTCTCCAAGTTTTTTCCGTTCATTGGCAAGGGATTTGGGCAGCAGGTGGCAAAGAACCCGATCAAGGCGATTGATCCGGCCGTTGGGTTGTTGGAATTGATCAGCGAGATTTCCAAAATTATCTCGTTTGCCTTTCGTCTTCTCGGTAATATCTTCGCCGGTATGGTTCTCTTGTTTGTCATGGCGTTCCTGATCCCGGTGGCGAACGTGGCCTTTTTCGGGCTGGAATTCTTTGTCGGGTTGATTCAGGCGCTGGTCTTTGGGCTGTTGATGCTTATTTTCATGGTGAGTGCGACGGAAGGGCATCACGGTGAGGAAGAGCATCATTAATCAGAATCAGGTATGTATTACAGGTAAGTCTGGCGGATTAGCTGGCTACTTGTCACTGTTTGTTTTGGTAACAAAATCACATTCAGCAAAATTTTAAGCGGAGGATTTAGGATTATGGATCAAGCAGCAGCTGCAGCTTTGGCACAAGGTTTGAAGGCAATAGGCGCGGGTTTAGCGATGTTAGGAGCTATTGGCGCCGGGGCCGGTATTGGTATTCTGGTTGGTGGCGCGGTGCAAGGGATTGCCCGCAACCCTGATGCCAGCGGCAACATTCAAACAAACATGATTTTAGGTATCGCATTCGCAGAAGCGGTGGCTATCTACGCCCTCGTGGTGGCCCTGATCATTCTGTTTGTGTTCTAAAACGAAGATGTTGAGGAACGATTAGGCAAATAGGGGTACAAGTATGGAAGCATTAGGGATTAACCTTGGTTACCTGATCATGCAGGTTCTGGGCATTTTAATTTTGCTGCTGCTGCTGAAGGGCTTGTTGTATGGCCCGGTGCTGCGTGTTTTGGAAGAGCGGCAGGCGAAAATTGCTAAAGGCTTAGAAGATGCGCGGCAGGCAGCGATTGCACGGGATAATGCAGATGCGGATGCCAAGAAAATTTTAGACCTGGCACGCCAGGAGTCGGCCAAAATTCGTCAGGATGCGGCTGCTCAGGGCGAGGAAACGCGCAAAGGGATTATTGTCCAGGCAGAAGATGAAGCGAGAAATATCAAAACTGATGCAGCGGCCGAAGCTGAACAAGAACGCGATCGGATTCTGGCTGATTTGCGCAGCCAGGTAGCGGCAATTGCCATTGCTGCGGCCAATAAGTTGGTTGGCGACTCTTTAGATGAAGCTCGCCAACGTCAATTGATCGCTGATTTCTTCGCCAAGGTGCCGGCGTCAGTGACGCAGATGAGCGGGGCAAGCGCCACCGTGACGAGCGCACTGCCGCTGACGGACGCCGAACAGGCGAATGTGCGCAAGGCACTCAAAGCGGATACGGTCACTTTCCGCGTGGATCCAAGTATTTTGGGTGGTCTGGTGATCCGTGTGGGCGACCGTGTGGTTGACGACAGCGTGGCCAACCGCATGAGCGCGCTGCGTGATTCGTTGAACTGACGAATAGAACTATCTCGTTAAATTGAGGAGAAGAAAACGGCCGTTTCCTGTCTGCTTCATGTCGGAAACGGCCGTTTTTGCGTTTATGCCTATAATTAACTGCTCTTCACCGGCATGTACTGCATCAACTTGGAGGCCAGATTCGACAAGGGCAAACTTTGCAGCCACACTTTTCCTGGGCCGGTCAACGTTGCCAGGAACAGCCCTTCGCCGCCAAAGAGGATGTTCTTCACGCCCTTGACGCGGGTGATGTCATAATTGATGGATGGTTCATACATTGCCAGATGACCGGGATCCACTTTCATCGTTTCACCGGCTTGCAGTGCGTACTCGCGTACTTCACCGGCGATCTCGACCCAGGCCATGCCCGGCCCGGTCAGCTTTTGCAAGATAAAGCCCTCGCCGCCAAAAAGACCGGCGCCTAACTTCTTGCGGAAGTGTATTTCCAGCGTGACGGAATCAACGGCAACCATGAAGGCGTCCTTTTGACAGATGCGACTTTCGTTAGGGCCGAGTTCGACCGGAATAATGGAGCCGGGGGCCTCTGGCGTAAAGGTGATCATTGCTTTGCTATCTTTACAGGTGTAGGTGGTGAGGAATATTGATTCCCCGGATAGGGAACGGGCTAACCCTTTCAGTAACCCGCCACGAGTATTTGTTTCCATGTCCACATTGCCACGCATCCAGGCCATGCCGCCCGACTCGGTAAAGATGCTTTCACCGGCGCTGAGGAAAATGTCCAGGGTTTGCATGGTTGTGCCTTCAATTTCGTAGTGCATATGTAAATCTCCTTTGTAAATCGAACATCCCTGTTCGATGTCCGAACAAGGATGTTCGGACTACAGATTTTCATTC
>JACSRF010000118.1 GCA_014879875.1 Anaerolinea sp. | reverse complement strand
GGAGACACGGAGATTCACAGAGAGATTGGGGAGTTTTTGCGCTTGATTTCTCCTGATCTCCGTGTCACTCCGTGTAGTCTCCGTACAACTCCGTGTAACCCCAGATTGCGCAGATGGCGCAGATTAAACCTGTGTAATCGGCGTAATCTGCGGATTTTCGGCATGGTTCATGGATGAAATACCGATTACCGATCCTATCGCATCGTCGCCCGCAGGTAAAAATCTTCAAACGGCAGATCGCGGATGATCGGCAGCGCGGTCAACGCCTGCTGCGCTTTGTGCAATGAAGGCGTTTCCGGCGCTTCCTTGCGCAGCATTTCCAGTACATCGCCGACCGTCTTGCTCTTGAGTTTATTCACATTCAAATGCTGCTCCACCAGATGAATGATTTCCGGCACCAACAGCGCCAATTCGGTGACGCTGGTTCCATTTGGTTGGGCGTCAGCAGTGGGCAACAAACTGTCCCCTTCTGTGCCGGTGACTTTGTTGATCATTTGCTGTCCCAGTTCACGCAGTGGCGCTGGCGTGGCATTCAATATCTCGCCCATGCCATCAGCCAGCGTGACCATGCGCAGCAGCGCCGCGGCCGCATGGGGGTCGCCGATCATCTTGATGTTCATGGAAGCCAACGCCTTGCCGAGCGCTTCAGCCTTGACGGTTTCAATGCGTACCTGCGCATCTAGTTGTAGTCGCAACACTTCCACGCGCTGGGCCACGCCATTGAAGGCAGCCAGCGCCTCGGCTTTGGCTTTGTCGCCCTCGGCTTCGGCCAGGGCGCGGGCGCGAATCGCTTCTGCTTCACGCATCGCGGCCTCTGCCCGCGCCGTGATCACTTCCACTTCTGCCAGGCCGCTGGCCGACGCCTGTGCCTTTGCCGCTTCTGCGCGCATCTTTTCCGCGTCTGTTTCCGCTTTGGCCTGGGTGCGGGTTGTTTCTGCTTGCTGCAAGGCTGCTTCGGCCTCGGCGGCGGCAATAGCTTTGAGCGCAGCCGCCTGCGCTTCCGCTTCGCGCTGTTTGCGCAAAGCGTCTAGTTCGATGCGGTTTTTCTGTTCAATCAGCGTTTTTTGCGCTTCTTTTTCGGCCTCAATGGCGCTGATTTTGGCATGGCGCTGCGCTTCTTGCGTGGCTTGTACTGTCTTGACGGCCTGATCGGCCTCTTCGCGTTTGGCAAGCACCAGCAGGCGTTCTTGTTCGGCTCGTTCACGGTCTTGCTCGGCCAGGACGAGGGCGATTTGGCGTTGTTGATCGGCCAGTTCAATGGCCTGGCGGCGGTTCAATTCGGCGGCCATGACTTCTTGCTGTTTGTGTTCGTTTTGCACGGCCAGATCTTGCTCTGTTTGCATTTCGGCAATGGATATGGCGCGTTCTTTAGAGACGCGCGCCAGTTCTGACTTTTGCAGTTCTTCGTACACTTTTTGGTCGGCGACGGCTTTTTCGCTGGCCTGGAGGGTACGTATCTCGCGTTCTTGGGTGGCCGCAGCCAGGGCCAGGTCGCGGTCGAGGTCGAGCCTCATGCGGGCCGTGTCGGTGTCGCGTTGTTTGATTTCGATTTCGGTGCGGCGCTCAATGTCATTGCGCTCGCGCTGTGCTTGTTGAATGACTTGCGCATTGGCGCGGGCCACTTGTGCCCCAAACACGTCATCTGTGCCAAATGAACCTTGCCGGGCAGCGCGTAGGGTGAGGATGGAGACGGATTCTAGCACGAGGCCGTTTTCTTCCAGGTCTGTTTTCATGCGGCTTTGCACTTCTTCAATGAATTTCTCGCGTTCCTGGTGCAGGCTCATGAGGGTGAAGGTGGCGGCGACATCGCGCAGAGCGCCATCTAATTTGGCGTCTACTAATTCTTTAACCGTCATGCCATCCACCTGTTTCCCGCCAATGGTGCGCGCGGCATCCACAATGCCTTCAATCGTGGGGCTGACCTTGATGTAGAAGATGACCTTGATGTCGGCATATTGGGGATCGATGGTCAGCAAGGCGGTATCGCCGGTGCGCTCAATTTCGATAGCCATGGTGTTGAGTTCAACCCAGGTGAGTTCGTGGATGGTGCGAAAAACCCAGGCGCCGCCGTTCATCACCACTTTCGGCGGTTCGTCCGGCTTGCGGAAAAATCCGCCGGTGCGCACAAATGCCCGGTTGGGCGGCGTTTTGACGTAGGCGCGCATGATGGACAGCAAGAGGACGCTGCCGATTAGCAAGACGATGAAGATGATGGTAAGCGTGATAATCAGGGTAGTTGGCATGATTCCCTCCAATAGGTGGGCGACCCGATAACGGGTTTGCCCTGTGTTTGTTTAAGGTGGCTAAAATGCGCCGCCTGTATGCACTATGTACGATCTTTTTGTGAAATGGGTGTCACGGCGTACCGTTTTTGCGCCGGATCGTAATCAACGAGCGCCACTTCTGTTTGCCTGGAAATTTCTTGATCGTCCTGGGTGATAGCAAAGACGTTGATCTGTGTGCCACCGCGATCCCGCACACGCACCAGGCCATATTTTTGGTTAACAGAAGGGCTGATGACAACGCCGCGCCGGCCGACCAGGTTGGCGACGGAGGTGGCTGTGGTGCTGATGGGGGGCAATGCCCGGCCGATGAACCTGGCTGTGCGCGAACTGATGAAACCGCTGCCAATGAAAGCGAGCGGCAAGACAAGGGCGAAGGCCCAACCGGGGTAGTTGTTGAAGAGCGTTTGGACAAAGCTGTTCAGAATCCACCCCAAAATGCCGCCGCTGCCCAACAGGATGAGCAAGACTACCAGCAATGGCGCTTTGCCGACGCCCAAAAAGGCCAAGAGGGACAACACCCCTGGCGCTTCGAGATGGACATCGGCGTCTACGTCGCTGTCAACATCCAGGTCGCCATCCAGGTCAATATCTGCGTCGAAGTCAACGTCAACGTCCAGGTCAATATCCGCGTCGAAGTCAACGTCAACGTCGAGGTCGGTGTCTACGTCGGTCTCGCCGTCACCGCCGAGGCCCAGCAGTTGCAAGGCAGCCATGAGGATGCAGAGAGCGAGCATGATGGTAAACGGCAGGTTGTACCAGGCAGAAATGAAAGAGAAGGTTTCTTGGAGCATGATTTTGTTTAACGCTGCGCAAGTTGTGTTCTTAGGCTAGAGAACAGGGATTGGCAGGATTTGCGGATAAGCAGTTGTTAAGGCAAAAACGTTTGCGTATTGTAGCATAAATTCCCCGACGCCATTGAATCAGACCAGATTTAGAGGTAGCCGAGGCTGCGCAGCCGCTCTTCGACCTGGGCCGATTCGTCGGCGTTGTATTGTTGGTCGGACACGGCCGTCGCCGGGGCGTTGTCGGCGCTGTAGGTGACGGGGGCCGGATGGGTGAAGATGTCGCTGAGGACACGGCCGTCCATCTCCATCGGAACCGGCGCGCCTAACAGGTGCATGATGGTCGGGGCCAGGTCGGTGATGCTGTGCGCGGGCAGGGCAACGCCCTGCTTGATGCCCGGCCCGTAGGCGATGAAGATGCCTTCGCTGCGGTGGCAGCCGGAGTCGCCGCGAATCTGGTGCGTCATCACCTTGCCTTCGGTAGCGAAGAGGGGGCAGGCGATCATGTTGTAGTCGTCGAGGATGAGGTGCAGGTCGGCCCCTTTGTGGGCATACGGCCCCTGGTAGGTCTGGTCGCCGCGAATGAGTTGGGAGAGGATGGCACGGCCGTCGTCATCGCACAGCTCGCGCAAAACAGCCATCACCTCTTGCAGCCGTTGTTCATATTGGGCTGGCGGCACAATCCCTTGCGGCTCGCGGCCGGCCAGGTTCAGGTACACCTGCCCCACGTGCCCCATGCTGTAGGCGATGGTGCGGCGCCAATCCACGTTTTCAAAGCTGAGAAATTTACCGACAATGTTGTTGCGCGTGTTTTTGGAGACGCGGGCGATCACATTTTGCAAGCCAAGATGGGCGATCCATTGGTAAGCGGCGGAGGGGGTGAGGCCATGACGAAAGGCAAACGCTTTGAGCTGCGTCCAGGGGTCGCGTTTCAGCTTCAGCAGCCCTTTTTGCATGAAAAAGACGTTGAGGTTGACCATGTTGCGCAGTGGGCCGAAGCCGTGATCGGACATGACCATGACGCCGGCGTCGGGCGGTAATTTTGCCATGAGACGGCCGATATACTCATCCACCAGCGCGTACCCATCACGAATGGCGTGTTCAAATGGGCTGGCTTCGTGGCGCGGGTGGGTATGGTCCATGAAGCGCCACAGGGCATGTTTCATCAAATCCATCGCCAGGAAATGCACCATGAAAACGTCCCAGGGTTCATGCTCGATGAGGTGCAGCGCCCATTTGCCGCGCGTGTGGATCAGGTCGTAGAGGTCATCGCGGAATTCCGTCTCGTTGCCCGGCTTGTACTGCACGTTGGGCACAATGCGGTACGGGCCGATTTCATCGCCGCGTTCGGCTTCGTAGCGAGCGATGAGGCCGGCGGGATAGCTGGCTTCGGCCCCTTTGGGGGTGAGCAGGCAGCCGATCTGGAAGCCGTTGACCGGCTGTGGCGGGTAGGTGACGGGGACGTTCATGACGCCCACGTGGTAGTTTAACTGTGACAACCGCTGCCAGATGGTTGGCTGTTTGATTTGCGTCGAATTGACCAGGGTGAAGTGCGCGCCGTGTGGCTGGATGAAGTCGAAGACGCCGTGTTTGCCGGGGTTGCAGCCGGTGACGAAGGTGGGCCAGGCGGGGCTGGTGAC
>JACSRF010000308.1 GCA_014879875.1 Anaerolinea sp. | reverse complement strand
CACGATTGCGACAACGACGGTGAATACGGCCGTGTGGACAGCCTACAACGACGCGGCCGTAACCGCCTCAGCGACAGCCACGGCGACGGTGACGGTAGCTGGGCTTCCTTACCACTACCTGTACCTGCCCTTTATCATCAAACCATAAGGCAAGGACCAGGAACCGCGTTCCTCAACAGGAACGCGGTTCCTCAACTCAAAGGTCGCCTGTTTGTACCTTTTTAGAAGTTCAACTTCTCCGCAGAAGTTGAACTTCTCTTTTTAATGATGGATGGGAACCAACAAACGAGTCTGGACGTCTATTATGAGAGGTTTGTGTGGGCAAACCATAGAATTTACGATTAACGATTTGCGATTTACGATTGACCTGCCCCTGGCAAGTTATGGGAAAACCCCAAATCTTTTTCTTAACTTCTATAGAAAGTTTGCCCTACATTGACGAAGGAGTGTGTGTTGATGGACGGTAAATGGGTCAGATGGCTTTGTTTAGGATTTGTCGTTTTATTAGCTGCGTGCCGCACGGAAGCGCCTGTACCTACCCCAACGTTGATGATTCCGACGGCGATTGTTACCATTACCCCGGCGGAGCCGGTCGCTGATGTGCTGCCCACGCTGCCCCCACCGGTGACGCTGACTTCTGCGCCGACAACCATCCCCGTCCCAACGATGACCCTACCGCTGACGGCGGCTTCGCCCGAACCAATGGCGACGGCCGTTTCCCCCACACCGACACCCCCTCTTACCACCGGCGCGCCGCGCTACCGGGTGGCCTTTGTCGAGGAGGACGACGTGCTGAACGCGCGCAGTGGGGCCGGTGTCGGTAATGGTATTGTCGGCGCATTCAACCCCGACGCGGCGAACGTGACCATCACCGGCAGCGGCGAACTGGTTGCTGGCTCCACCTGGGTCCCGGTTACAGACGGCCGTGTGGCGGGGTGGGTCAACGGCCGTTTCCTCACCGAAGTCGTCGCCCCGGCGCAGTTTTGCCAGGATGCAGACGTGCTGGCGTTGTTGGCGGATTTGCGTACGGCCGTTAGCCGGGCAGACGACGCCATGCTGGCGCAGCTCATTCACCCGGAACGGGGTTTGCGCATTCGCACCCATTGGTGGAACCCGGAAGTGTTGATCAACGGGGCGGCGCGCCTGGCGCTCTTCACCAGCGGCGCCAGCTACAACTGGGGGACGCGCGATGGCAGCGGTGAACCCTATGTCGGCCCCTTTGCCCGTGAAATTTTACCCTTACTGCAAAAAGATTTGCTCAACGCGGCGCAAACAGGCTGCAACAACATTCTGTCCGGAGCCACGGCAGGGTTGGTGCAGCTTCCCGAAGGATACGACGCGCTCAACTTTTACTCCCTCTACCGCCCGGCGACCGATGAAAGTGGCTTCGATTGGGGCAGTTGGGTTGTGGGGGTGGAGCGGTGGAACGGCCGTTATTACCTCAGCTACCTGGTACATTTCCGCTGGGAAATTTGAGTGTCTGTAGGGCAAACTGGAAAGTTTGCCCTACATTTTCGGAGAAGAGGGAGGAAATCGAGTTTTCCCCCTCTCCGTGTGCCTCCGTGCCTTCTTTGTGTACCTCTGCGTAACCTGAATTGGCGCTCACGCTTTCCGTTTCGCTTGCAACTATTTTCACAAACCCCCGTACAACCCAATGGCAATTGAAAGTTCATGCCTGCCTTTTGTCTTATTGTCAAAGGGCGTGGACGCAAGTTATAATGCCCAACGGTTATGACACACATTCACCATCACCACGATAATCCATTCTTTAACCGACATCGCATTACGGATCCCGCCTACTTTTTTGGCCGCGAGCGTGAAATTGAAGCGCTGTACAGCGCCATTGCCACGCGCCAATGCCGTTCCATTGTCGGTGAACGTAAAATGGGCAAAAGCTCCTTGCTGTCGCATCTGGCGGACCCCAACAGCTTGCGCCAACATGGCTTTGACCCTGATAAGTACGTGTTCGTCTACATTGATCTGGAAGGGATGGCGAACATTACCTATGAGGAGTTTTGGCCGGAACTGCTGGATCGCATGGAAACGGCATTGCCAAAGCAAGCGAGCGAACTGCGCGCTATGGTATCTGATCTCTCGATGCAGCCCGACGTGCGCTTCATGCAAGTGCGGCGGCTGCTGCGTCGGGTGGATCGCGCCGGGCTGACGATGGTACTCATGTTGGATGAATTTGAAAGCCTGGCGGCAAACGAGGCGTTTAGTTCCAGCTTTTATGGCGAACTGCGCAGCCTGGCCGGGGAAATGGGGATTGTGTACATTACCGCCTCCCGACGCAGTTTGTATGACCTGACGTACCAGCACGCCGATACCTTGTCATCCCCTTTTTTCAACATCTTTTCTGAGGAGCCGCTGCGCTTGCTGCCGCATCAGGAAGCGGTGCTGTTGCTGGGCAAGCTCTCGCTGCGTGGGGTGACAAAACGGCCGTTTACCCCCACCCAAATCGAAACCCTCATCCATCTGGCGGGGCCACATCCCTTTTTCTTGCAATTGGTCGGTTACTATTTGTATGCCTGCACAGATGAACAGGCGGCCCTGGGCAGCGTGCCAGAGCGCGTGGTGCATCGTTTCAAGCTGGAAGCTGAAGACCATTTTCGCTACCTGTGGAGCCAGTTAACAGAGCCTGAACAAGATGGGCTGCTGCACCTGTCCACCTGCTCGCCAGAGATGCGCCGGCGGCTGCTGTCTCGCGCTTTGCTTGACGAAGATGCGGGGGAAGGGATACGGCCGTTTAGCGCCGCTTTTGCCGATTTTCTCTCTCGAACAGATCCATTGGAACGGCCGACTACACAGCGCCACGCGCAAAACAACCACACCACCGACCTTTCCGGCACAACCCTGGGCAGCTATCGCGTTCTCACCGCTGTTGGCCGTGGCGGCATGGCTGTTGTCTACAAAGGGTACCAACCCTCGTTAGATCGGTACGTCGCCATCAAGGTCATGTCACACGTTTTAGCCGGCGACCGTACCTTTATTGAACGCTTCCAACGCGAAGCTGCCAGCGTCGCCCAACTGCGCCACCAAAACATCGTGCAAATGTATGACTTCGACATCCACGAAGACATCTCCTATATGGTGATGGAATACATCGAAGGGAAAACATTAAAAGAGCGGCTGCTTGAGCTGCGTCAGCAGCAGCAGCGGCTGCCCCTGGCGGAAGCGGTGCAAATTGTGCGTGACATTGCCGCCGCCCTCGATTATGCCCATGCGTACAGCATTGTGCATCGTGACGTCAAGCCGGCCAACATTTTGCTGCGCCGCGAAGAGCGCCTGGCGCAATTGACCGGCGCCGCCCCCTTTGTGGGCGTGCTCACCGATTTTGGCGTAGCGCGCATGTTAGAAGGGATGCAGTTGACCGGAACGGGGGCCACCATTGGCACGCCCGATTACATGTCCCCAGAGCAGGCGCGCGGCGAACCGGCCGGGCCAGCCTCCGACGTTTATGCCCTCGGCGTGCTGCTCTATGAAATGCTGACCGGCGAACTACCGTTTACGGCCGATACCCCCATTGCTGTGCTGCTCAAACACATGCAGGCGGATCCTCCACCGTTGTTGGCAAAGGCCCCTGATCTTTCCGCCGAAATGGAAACGGTATTGATGCGCTCCCTGGCGAAAGACCCTGCCGCGCGCTACGCCACTGCCGGGCAAATGGCGCAGGCGCTGCTGGAGGTTACAGGATTCCCCCTATGATTCGTCGCGCCCTGACAATTGGTCTGGTTGTAGGGGTGCTGTTGAGCCTGGCGGGTTTGTACCCGGCGGTAGGGTTGGTCGCACCCATTTTGCTGCCCACCTGGCCGCGCCCGGTGGCGAACGAACTGCTGCATGGCGTCTTGCTGATGTTGTCGGCGGCGGTGAGTGTGCCGCTGCTGTTCAGTTTTGGCGCGTTGGCGGCCCGTAACAGTACCGCGCGCTGTGGCCCAGACGGGGCAAAAGCGGGCGCGCTGGCCGGGGCTGTCGTTGGCTTGTTCGTGTACATGAACCTGATTTCGCCGTTGGCGGCGTTGGCTGCCTTCCGCCACATGTCCCCGTACCACCCGACGTTTGCCATGCCCCTCCCGCCCATGCCGGCTGTCCTGGCTTATGTGCAGGCGTTTCACGGGTCCGTGCATCTCGTGGATGCGACGATTTTGGCGGTGGCGCTGTGGGGGGCGCTGACCGGGGCGATTGTCGGCTGGCGGCAGCGGCATGAACCGTTGCCCGCGACCCCGCCACTGTTCCACCTGATAGAGCGTAAAGAACATCCACGCGCCTGGTTTGTGGGGAATGAGACGGCCGTTAAAGCCGGTCTGTTGGTAGGCGCTTTTTTGGGCGCGATTGTTTTCGCCACCATTTTTGGCGAATTCTACGTCGGGTTTACCGCCGATTGGCCGGAACTGATGGAGATCATGCAGCATCAGGCGGGCAAGTTTGCCACCGGCCCGCTGCAAGAAGCCTTGCCCCTGTTGTGGCCGTTTATTGTCATTGGCCTGTTGGTCTATGGTGGGGCCGTCGTTGCCCTGACGCGCAACCCGCCCGATTTATTCAAGGCGCGCTATCGCGCCATTTTGCTGGCGACTAACACCATTTTGCTGGCCTTGTTTGCCGTGCTGTTGCGCAATATGTATTTTCTCTTGGGATTAGCGCCGTTTGGCCTGTTTCATTGGATGCAGGCAAACCCAGGCATGGCAGCCGAAATGCCCGAAGATGTGCTGCTGCTGATGCAGACCATTTTTTTCTTGCAAAAACCGGAGACATTGTTAGGCAGCGTGTTGATTTTGCCCTGGGTGGTGCTGCTGCTGGTCGCTGTTTTGGGCGTGGTGTGGGGGAGCGTGCAGAGCATCATCTACATCCCGTTGGTGTCTGTGCTGCTGCGCCGCCCGGTAGATAAAGCGGCCTTACTGCATTATCGCCTCAACCGCAACCCGCAACAACTGCTGCCGGATCTGTATGCCTTATTCCGCTCCCCGGATGTGTATGACGTGCTGGCGCACCTGGCGGCGCGCGCGTATCAGGCGCAGCCGGACGTGGCCCGGCTGGCGGCCGCTTACCATACGCTGGGCAGCAGCGAGCAAGTGGATGATCATTTGCAAACGATTGGCGCGGTTCAAGATGTGCTGACGGCGCACCCCGATTGGCGCTGGGCGGCCGACCTGGGCGCGGTGTATCGGGCGCTGCATCAGGTGTTGGCGGCGCGCACGTTGGAGCAAATTTTGCGTATTGAACGGCCGTCTGAACAGCAAACCACTTCGCTGCCCCCGGCTATCGTCAAATGTGTGCAGGGTATCGGCCGTATTATTCACGAACTGCATAAAACGACGCAGACCGAAGATTTAGCGACGCAGGCCATCTTTCTCGAAAATTCGCTGGAAGTCATTCACGAGGTACAGCGATATGTCAGCCATGAATTGAGTGGGCATGGTACAACCGAAACCCCTTTGCCAGAACATATGGCGCTGACCAACGTGTTGGATCATTGGCAGGGCATTGTGCTGGCGGCGATTAAGCGCTTGAAAGGGCGCGCCGACGTTGTGTCGCGGCTGCAAAGCAAACAGTCTCCACGCGCCGCTTCGCTGCCGTTGGTGTGGCAAGTTGTCAATCAGGGCTTAAACGTGGCGCAGCAGGTGCGACTGCGTATTTTGCCCGGTCCCGATTATCACCACAATGACCACGAGGCGCAGATTGATATTTTACCCCCCGGCGAGGCGCAGCAGGTGATGATACCAGTTGTGCCCCGCGATGGCGCGCGCCGGATGCGCGTGGCGTGGCAGCTTGTGTATGATGATGCAGTAGATGCGGCGCGCGAGATTGATTTTGCCGATATTCTCGAATTTATTGAACCGGACAAGCCCTTTCAACACATTTTCCCCATCCCGTATGTCACCGGCACGCCCTTGAAGACCGATGACGTGTTTGTGGGGCGTGACGATGTATTCGCCTTTATCCGCGAGAATTTGCTAGGGGCGCACCAGAATAACGCCATTATTTTGCATGGGCAGCGGCGCACGGGCAAGACCTCGGTGCTGTATCGCCTGGGACAGGTGATGACGGATACGCATTACGGTGTGTTGATTGATATGCAGGGTAAACCGGCGCGCGGCGAGGTGGATTTTCTCTACTCGATTGCCGACGATATTGTGTTTGCCCTGGAGGACCACGACGTGTTGGTGGATTTGCCGGAGCGTGAGGCGTTTGTGGCGGAAGGGCCAGAATTTTATTTTCGCTCCCGCTTTTTGCGCAGCCTGTACCCAAAATTGGGGCAGAAGAATTTGTTGTTGATGTTTGATGAGTTTGAAGAGTTGCAGCGGCGGGTGGAAGACGGCCGTCTCCAGCCAGAAATCTTCCAATTCTTGCGCAACCTGATGCAGCATGAGCAGCGCATAGACTTCGTGTTTTCCGGCACGCACAAACTGGAAGATTTGGGCGCGGAATATTGGTCTATCCTGTTCAACATCGCTGTCTATAAGCCGATCACCTTCCTCAGCCCCGGTGAAGTGGAGCGGCTGATTTTAGAACCGGTGCTGGCCTACAACGTGGAATACGACCCGTTGGCTATTGACCGTATTTTGCACGTCACGGCCGGGCATCCTTACTTCACGCAATTGGTGCTGCACGAGATGATCGTCTACCACAACGAGACGCAGCGCAATTACCTGACGGTGGCCGACGTGAACCAGGTGTTGATGCGCATTGTGGAACGCGGCGAAGCGCATTTCAAATACATCTGGTCGGAGTCGAGCGAGGCGGAACGCGCCGTGCTGCTCGGTTTTGCGGAATTGATGGTCGGCGAGAAACCGGCCAACGTGGAGGATTTGTGTACCTTGCTGCATCAACGCGGGCGCGACACGGCCGATCATTGGGCGCAGGCGTTGACCAGCCTGGAAGGGCGTGATATTTTAACCCGCCGCTCGCCGCGCAGCCAGATTTACCGCTTTAAGGTGGACTTGATTCGCCTGTGGATTGAGCGGACGCGGCCGGCGTTGTAGGTGATGCGTGAAGCGTGAAAGGCAGCCAGATGCCGCACGTTTCACATCAAATTGTAAGCGATGAAACCTATTGTCCGTACCCTTTTTTGCCTTTTGCTGTTGCTGCTGGCGGCGCGACCGGTGTGGGGGCAAGAACCGTTAACGGCCCCGTTAACGGCCGTCACCGACCGCAGCCGCCTCTCCACCGATGAGACCCTCACCTTGACGATCACCGTCAACGGCAGCAACGTCGCCCCCATTTTGCCCCCACTGGATGATTTCCAGATTGTGGGCAGCGGCAGCGCCACGCAAATCAGCATCATCAATGGCGTGGCAAGCAGCCAGGCAACCTATCGCTACACCTTGCGCCCTTTGCGCGTGGGCGACCTGACCATTGGCGCCGTGTTGGCGACGATAGACGGGCAGACATACACCACGCAGCCTATCACCGTACAGGTGGCGGCGGGCAGCGCGCCACCGGCCGCGCCGCCACCCGCCGTTATGCCCCTGGCTGACCAGATGGGCGAGGCTTTTTTCGTGACGGCGGAAGTGGATAAAACGGAACCGTACCTGGGAGAACAGGTGACGTATACGTTTCGCTTTTACCAGGGGGATCAATTGTTTGGGCAGCCGTTGTACGAACGGCCGGAGTTCACCGGTTTTTGGAGCCAGGAAACGGCGCAGCAGGAGCCGCAGTTGGCGCAAGTGACCGGTGTGGATGGCGTGGCGCGCACCTATCGTGTAGCGACGCTGCAAACGATTTTGTTCCCCACCATCCCTGGCGCGCAAACCATCAAAGCGGCGCGGCTGCAACTGCCCGGCTCGTTTGGGCAGACAGGCGTGACGCTGCTGACGGAGGAAATGACGGTGACGGTACGGCCGTTACCGCAGCCCGCTCCGACTGACTTTAGCGGCGCCGTCGGCCAGTTTACGTTGGTAGCAGAGTTGGACAGGCAAGATACGGCCGTGAACGATTCCCTGGCTTTGCGTGTCACCCTCAGCGGCGTGGGCAGCCTGGAAACGATTCCCGACCCCGTCTGGCCGGAACTGGCAGGTTGGCGCGCTTTTGCCGATGGGGTGACGACGAACACGCGCGCGGAAAGCAGCCCGCTGGACGGCCGTCCCGTTTTTACCGGCAATCGGGTATATCAGCGCCTTCTCATACCGGGGCAGCCAGGGCAGTTCACCATCCCGGCGATCACGTACACCTATTTTAACCCGGCGACCGGGGCGTATGAGACGGCCGCTACCGATCCCATCCCGGTGACTGTTACCGGCGTGGCTGCGGCGGCAACGGCCGTGACCTCTGCGGCCGCCGACGCTGCTGACGGCGTGGAAACTGTTTTGCCGGCGTCGCTGTCGGGGCGACGCTTGCCCGTTGGCGCTGTTTATCTGGCGTTGTTGCTGCTGCTGGCGCTGTTGGCTGGTAGTTGGTTGTGGCGGCGGCGGCGCGTGATGGCTGATCTGGCCGCCATGCGCCGCGCGCAGGCGGGCAAACGGGCGCGGTGCGTGTTGCAGCAAGCGCAGCAAACGGGCGCCGACCCCGCGGCGACCAGCGCGCAGGTGATTCTCACCTATCTCAGCGATAAATTGGAGCGTCCGGTGGGGGGATTGACGCGGCCGGCGTTGGCGGTGCTGTTGGCCCAGGTGGGGTTTGATGAGTCGTTGGCGGCGCGGCTGCTCGCGCTGCTCGACCAGAGTGACCTGGCCCGGTTTGCGCCCAACAGCCAGAAGGGTGATGGCGATTTATTGGCGGCAACAGAAGATCTGATCAACGAGTTAGAAGCGTAGCACAGGTTAACAACCCGTGCTACATGCTTTTAGTGGGTTTGCACCACGTTGGCTTTTAGGGCAACGAAGCGGCCGTGATGGTCAGATTATCAAACGCGATGTCCGTGTCGCCGCCTTCAAACGCCGTCGCCGCAAATCCGGCATACCCATTGGCGTAAGATGTATCGCTCGCCTCGGCCAAAAAGGTGTCATTCACGTATATCGCCAGGTAACTGCCCACGCACACGGCGCGAATCTTGTTGTTGGCCTGCCCTTTTTTCACCGCGCCGTTTTGCGTCCATTCGACCAGGGGAACGACGTCGTCCCCTTCTCCTTTGCCAATGGAATAATAGCCATCGCCGCTGACGAGGAAGTAATAGCCATCGCCATTGTTGCTGGTGTCGGCGCGGCACATGACGCCATACGCATTGTTGTCATGGGCGGAAAGCTGGCTGGCTTCAACTTCAATGACCACATCGCTGTGATTTTGCTCATTTAGGCCCCAAATGTACCCTTCGTCCTGCGTCTGCACGCGGTAGGAGCCATCCACGACTTGCAAGGCCACTGTCTCGCCGATGAACGTTTCCCACGCTTCGGGCGCATTAAAACTTTCCCTGAGGATGACGTCCCCGGCGACATATTCTTGTGACGCCTCTGGGCTGCAACTCATTAACAGCAGCGTGAACAGCAAAATTAAACCTGATTTCTTCAACATCTCGCACTCCTTGTCTAATAGTTTTGCCTGCTAACGGCGCAATCAATTGTACTTGAGTTTAGAACACAGAGATAGAGATAGAGAAGTTTGGTTGAGATTCTTTCTTTACCTGTATAACGGCCGTTTTGCTGATTTCCCTCTAATGTTCCTGTGCTAAAATGCGACCGCGCCTGACGAACAACGTCCGACGCCTGACAAGGAGCATCTTATGAGCATCATCAACGTAACACAAGCAGATTTTCAACAACAAGTGATTCAACGTTCGCAGCAGCAGCCGGTGCTGGTGGACTTTTGGGCCCCCTGGTGCGGCCCTTGCCGCATGTTGACGCCGACGTTGGAGAAGATGGCGCATGAATTTAACGGCCGTTTCCTCCTCGCCAAAATCAACACCGACCAAAACCCAACCATCTCCATGCAATATGGCGTGCGCGGTATTCCCAATGTGAAGCTGTTCAAAAATGGGCAGGTTGTGGATGAATTTGTCGGCGCGCAGCCGGAAGGGATGGTGCGCCAATTTTTGCAGCGATATGTACCGGCCAGCGCGCCCCGCCCTGCCTCATCAACGCCGCCACAAGACGCGCCACAGGGCGCCGCCGGCCAGAACGCCGACGGCCGTTTGCGCCTCGCCAAACAACACCTGCGTCAGGGTAAGGGATGTGAAGCCCAGACGCTGCTCGCCAATTTCCCCGCCGGCGCGCTGGCAGACACGGCGCGGCAGCTGCGCCCGCTTGCCGACCTGCTGTGCCAGGTCAGCCGCGGCCAACAAATAAGCGGCAAAACCGACCTGGACATCCTCTACCGCCAGGCGGCCGACGCCACGCGCCGCGAACCGGCGGCCGCGCTGTATCAATTACTCGTTGCCCTGCATCAGGAAGAACCAGCGCACAAACAGCGTCCCCGCGCCATCATGCACGCCATTTTTACCCTGCTGGGTGACGCCGATCCGCTGACGCAGCAATACCGGCAGCAGCTTGCCGCCCTAATACCTTAGCGGTTTCTGTTTGTAGTTTCTGTTTGTAGTAACCACTTCAGTGGCCTGGACGACTAAAGTCGTTACTACAAACTTAATTCTGGACAATTATCAACGACCAACGACTCCCATGACCCACATCCTCATTGTAGACGACGACGCCTTGCTGCGCCGCAGCCTGGCTTTTAACCTGGAGAAGGCGGGGTATCGCGTGAGCACGGCCGAAACGGCCGAATCTGGCCTGGCGCTGGCGCAGCGAGACATCCCGGACCTGGTTTTGCTGGACATCGGACTACCCGGCATGGATGGCCTGATGGCGTTGCGCCATTTCCAGAATGATTTGGGCGCGCCGGTCATCTTCCTCACCGCCCGTCGCCGCGAATTGGATGAAATCCTCGGCCTGGAATTGGGCGCAGATGATTACGTCACCAAACCGTTTGACTTTGATATTTTGCTGGCGCGTGCGCGGGCGGTGCTGCGCCGCAGCCGCCGCACCCAGGAGCCGCCGGCCAATGCGCAGGCCATCACCGTTGGCGAGTTGATGATAGACCCGCCGGCCCATGTGGTGACATTGCGCGGGCAGCCGGTGGCGTTGGCGGCGAAGGAGTTTGCCCTGCTGCACGCGCTGGCATTGGCGAACGGCCGTGTCATTTCCGTAGATGACCTGTTGGCGCAGGTGTGGGGGGCGGAGTACAACGGCGAGCCGCAGGTGGTGTACGTCCACATTCGCTGGCTGCGGCAAAAATTAGAAGATGATCCCAATAACCCGCAGCGGATTGTGACGGTGCGGGGGGTGGGGTATAAGTTGGTGGGATAGTGAGCGGTGGGCGGTAATCAGTGGTCAGTAATCGGTAATCGGTGGCCGGTAATTGGCGAGTGGTGAGCGGGATGAAGAGTATTCGCGGTCGTCTCATTTTCAGTCATGTTTTGCCCTTTGTGGTGGTGGCGCCGTTGGTGGCGGTGACGCTGTTTTATTTGTTGCAGGCGCAGCAGCGGTTAACGGCCGTTTCTGTCCAGCTTGCCCAACAAGCACAGCAAATCGCCCAATGGAGCAACAACCAGCCTGGCGTCTGGTCTGATACGCAGGTCGCGCAGTTGTTTGTCATTGACGTGGTGAGCCAGGAACTGCCGGACAACAGACGCCTACACATCATGCTCATTCGTCCCAGCGGGCAGGTGTTGGCGACGAGCAATCCGCGCAACAGTGACCAGGTGGGACAGCCGATTGATTTGCCGGAAATGCGCCTGGTGTTGTCGCAGCAAGATGGGTATTTGCGCCTGCAAGCGGAAGTCGCCAACATGTATGTGCCGGTGATGCGCGATGATCAGGTGGTGGGGTTGGTGAACCTGTCGCAAGAATTGGACGCAGTGACGGCCGGCGTGCTGCGGCTGCGTTATCTGCTGCTGGCGGCGCTGGCCGGCGAAGTGCTGCTGGGAATTGCCTTAGGGTTGTGGCTGGCGCTGCGGTTTGAACGAGATTTGGCGCTGGTGGCGACGGCCGTCGCGCACATTGACAGCGAACACCCCCACACACTCCCCGAAACCGGCCCGCGTGAATTCCAGGCGCTCTTCCGCGCGTACAACGCCTTGGTGGAGCGTTTGCAAGAGTTAGAGGCGTCGCGCCGTCACCTGTTGGCGAATACGGTGCATGAATTGGCACGGCCGTTGGGGGCTATGCGTTCAGCCATCCAGGCGCTGCGTTACGGGGCCGATGCCGACCCTGCTTTCCGCGCCGAGCTGCTGGCGGGCATGGATGCGCAGGTGGAGCGGTTACAGCCGTTGCTCAATAATTTCGTGGAACTGCATGGGCAGGTCTTGGGGAAAATCGAGCTAAAACGAGAGCCAACGCCATTGGGCGATTGGCTGCGGCAGGTTGCCATCCCCTGGCAGGTGGCGGCGCAGGAAAAGGGCATTGCCTGGTACGCCGAGATCCCCGCCGAACTGCCGGCGGTGGCGATTGACCCTGATAAACTGGCGCAGGCGGTGGGTAATTTGCTCAGCAATGGCGTCAAGTATACGCCCGGCGGCGGCGCGCTGCTGCTGCGTGCGGTCAACGGGGGGGATGCGGTGCGCATCAGTATCAGCGACAGCGGCCCTGGCATTGCGGAGGCGGAACTAGCGCGTATTTTTGAGCCGTTGTATCGCGGGCAAAATGGCAGCCGTTTCCCGCAGGGGATGGGGTTGGGATTGGCGATTGCGCGCGATTTGGTGGCGGCGCATGGCGGCCGTTTGGAGGTAGCCAGCGCGCCGGGGGAAGGCAGCCAGTTTACGGTCTGGCTGCCAAGCGGGAATTAGGCGCTAACAGCGCCAAGATCAACAAGAAATTGTCGATCTTGTAAACACGGTTTTTTGGGGCTTTATCCGTGTTCCCCCTATCTGTGTTTACACCTTCTTTTGCCAGCGTCGCCTGGCAAAAGATGTAGTACCTTTCCAATGAGATGTTTGCATGATGTACAAGAATTTTTAACACAAAGAGACAAAGAAACAAAGGGTTTTCTTTTTCCTTGTCTCTTTCTATCTTTGTGTCTTTGTATTAAATTCTTCTCTGGCTTGTCCAGGTTAGGGAACAGCAATATGGAATTACGTGGGAAGACAGCATTGGTGACGGGGGGAGCGATCCGCGTGGGGCGAGCGATTGCGTTGGCGTTGGCGGAGGCGGGCTGCAACTTATTTGTTCATTACGGCCGTTCGGCGGACGAAGCGATAGCAACCCAACGCGCTGCTCAGGAGTTCGGCGTCATGGCGCATATCTACAGCGCCGATTTGTCTGACGTGGCTGCTGTGCAGGCGATTGTGCCGGCGGCGCAGGCGCAGTTTGGTCGGGTGGATATTTTGGTGAACAGCGCCGCCATTTTTCCGGAAGAGGATAGTTTTGAGGGTACAGACCTGGCGTTGTGGGAGCAGCTTTTTGCCATCAATTTGCGCGCCCCGTTTTTGTTGAGCCGCGCCTTTGCCGCGCAAATCCCGGCGGATGGGCAGGGGCGCATTGTGAATGTGAATGACGGCCGTATTCGCCGCCCCGCCCCCGACCATTTTGTCTACCGCTTTAGCAAGGGGGGATTGTGGCAAATGACGGAGATGTTGGCACAGGAATTGGCCCCGCGCATTACCGTCAACCAGGTGGCGCTGGGGGCGATTTTGCCACCGCCCGGCCAGGACTGGGAGTATCTCCAACGTATCGCTGACCAGCGCATCCCTCTCAGACGGCACGGCAATGCGCAGATGGTGGCCGCTAACGTGCTGCATCTGCTGCGCCAGGATTTCCTCACCGGCGTCACCATTCCCATTGATGGCGGTGAATTTCTGTAGGGAACAAAAAAGCGTGACGGGGTAACGGCCGTCACGCTTTTTTAAACCTGCCCATGACGCAGCACGCGCCATATGTGCCGCCAGCGACTTACGCTCTGGGCGCCGTACCGCGCCGCCAGCCACTCCTCCTCCGGCCAAAGGGTGCGGAAGACCAGGTAAAGCATGTCACGCGGACGATCTACCAATAAAAGCAGCAGCAGGTAACGCGCCTGGCCCCCCCGCAAATCCTGCCCGGCCAGCACGGACTCCGGCAAGACAAAACGGGCGAGCAGCCAGCGACGCAGGCGGGACGGCCGTAATTTTACCAGCGCCACTTCGACCCCGGTCGCGCCAATGAGTTCGTTGAGCAGCTGGAGGACGGTGTAAACGGCCGTGCCCACCCGCCATTCCTGCGCCCGCGCCGCTACCACGTTCCAGTCCACGCCGCGTCTTTCAGCCGTCAGGGCGATGTCTAGCAGTTCTTGACAAGCCTTCATTCCTAGCTGGTGGTTAACGGACATATGCACAGCCACGTGCAAAACCATATCCTCTGCCGTCAACTGGTAAAATGCACCCGGCGCCGCTGTAACCGGCAGCGCTTCTTTACGCGCCCACACTGTATCTGTCGCTGCCTGGGCCACTCGCCGCAGCCACCACCCTGAGAAAGGAGACCAATGCAGTTCTACTAACCCTTGTGCCCAATCTGTGCGATATAGTTGAATCTCTCCCTGCAACAATCGTTGTAAGAAGATGGGGCGATCTTCTTTACTATGGATAGCAAACCCCAGCGCTGTTATTGCCGCTACGGCTGCGGCCATTTCCTCCCCCTGCACCCACAGGTCAACGTCTGACATGGTGCGCCAGACGTGCTGCGGGTAAACGGTGAGGGCTAACGCCGCCCCTTTGAGAAGGACGGCCGTTACTCGCGCCGTTTGCAGCGCCGACGCCAACTGCTCTAATGTTTTTGTATGCAGCTCCCATTCGGCTGCGGCCATGAATTGGTCTGTTTGCAAAGCGTGGCGCAGTTCCGGCCACTGCTGTCCATAACGACCCAGAGCTGCCCCTGCCAGTTCGCCGCGGATTAGCCAGGGGGTCAGGGTCGAGATGTTTAGCGTTTGTGCCCAGGAAGCAACGGCCGTTTGCGGCACATCCTCTCGCGCCAGCCCCCCTAAAAACAAACGTGCCGTGGCCACATCCGGCCACGGCCCATATTTTGCGCTTTTTTCATTGGCGGTCACTTCACGTCTACTCATCTGCTGGCCGGATAGCTCGGTGTGGGCAGTTGGTTTGGCGTTATGGATGGCAAGTCCGTGTTGTTGAGCGGGGGATAGGTGCGTTTGCCATTTCCCACCACTGAATGTTGTACCGGTTCAAATTCGGGAATAAGATTTTGTAAGCCACGGTAAACGGCCGTTTCATCTTCCCGTTCTGCCGCGCCCACGAGCGCGTCTACCATCTCGTCCAGATCTGGCAGCACAAAGCTGCTGGCGTTTGCCGCCAGGAAAATCTTCTCATGCAGGGTGCGCCGATAATTTTCGCCAGGTATAAATAATTCTTCAAACAGCTTTTCCCCTGGCCTCATGCCTGTAAAAACGATGTCAATATCCCGTCCCACCTCCAGGCCAGATAGTTCGATCAGATCGCGCGCCAGGTCTACAATCTTCATCGGTTCGCCCATATCGAGCACAAACACCTCGCCGCCGTGGCCGATGGTCGCCGCTTGCAGCACCAACTGCACTGCTTCTGGGATCGTCATGAAGAAGCGTTTCATCTCCGGGTGTGTCACCGTCACCGGGCCGCCGTTGGCAATTTGCTGCTTAAAGGTGAGGACGACGCTGCCGCGGCTGCCCAAGACGTTGCCGAAACGCACCGTTACATATGGCTTACCCGTTTGTTTCGCTGCCTGATGCACCAGCAGTTCGGCCGCGCGCTTGCTGGCGCCCATCACGCTGGTTGGATTCACCGCCTTGTCGGTGGAAATCATCACAAAATGGGGCACGTTGGCGGCTATTGCCGCGTGTAGCACATTTTGGGTGCCGCGCACGTTGTTGGTAATCGCCTCTACCGGGTTTAGTTCCATTAAGGGCACGTGTTTGTGCGCGGCCGCGTGGAACACAATGTCTGGGCGATGAGCGCGGAAAATGGTCTGGATGCGTCCGGTAAAGCGCACATCGGCAACGATGGGCGTGATTTTGATATCTGCGTCTGTGCGCAGTCTGTGCAATTCGTGCTGCATGGCAAAGAGCGAATTTTCGCCATGCCCCAGCAGGAGGATCTCTGCCGGTTGGCATTGCAATACCTGGCGGCACAATTCGCCGCCAATAGAGCCGCCCCCACCGGTGATCAACACCCGTTTTCCTTTCAGCAAAGCGCGCACGGCCGTTGTATCCGTTTGCACGGCCTCTCGTCGTAGTAAATCTTCAATGTCTACATCGCGCAGTTGGTTGATGCTAGCTTGCCCGCCGAGCAGTTCATAAATGCCGGGCATAATTTTTGTATCCACCCGCGCCTGCTCACAGATCGCTACAATTTCGCGGATCGTTTTGCCCGGCGCGGCCGGCATGGCAATGACCACCTGGCGCGCCTCCTGCTGCGCCGCCAGGCGTGGAATCTCGCTGCGATTGCCCAGCACAGGTATCCCGTGAATGTGCATACCATGTTTGCGGGGGTCATCATCCACAAAGCCCACCGGCAGCATCCCCAGATGTGCGTTTTTCTGCATCTCGCGTGCGATCATCTCCCCGGCATCGCCGGCGCCCATAATCAACACACGGCGCATGGGCAGCATCGCCCGCCCGCGCCGTTCATACAGCGCCAGTGTCCGTATCATCATGCGCGGCCCGGCTGTCACGGTCAACGCCAGCAGCAAATAGATAAAAGGGATGGACCGGGGTAAGTTCCACTCTGCTTGCAGGATGAAATCGAGCAAAAAGGTTGACACTGTGGCTAATAACGTCCCTACGGTAACGGCGCCGATGAGCAGCAGCAGTTCATCTACCGAGGCATATTGCCAATAGCGTGAGTAAATGCCCATGCTGCGAAAAACAAGCAGCAAAATGATCAGAGCCAGGCTGCCGAAAATAAAGACGACCAGAAAATGATTACCAAGCGCCAGGCGGTCTAACCGCAGGACAAAGCTAACATAAGCAGCTAATGATAACAGAAAGGCATCGAAGAGTAGAAAGTGTCTGTTTCTTATTTTTTTCCACATGCTTATTCAAAGTTCCCACGACGATCAGTTACAGCTATTATCAGATATTCCTTTAACTTTGGGGATCAGAAGTAGAAGATAGAGTGAAAGCGAACAATCGGGTCATTCCCCTAGCTCTCGCTCTGAACTCTAAACTCAAGACTCTAAACTCAAGTTATGAAGAGGCTGCACCGCTTCAAATAATGTCTCATTTCCCACGTTGAATAGCAATAGGTTAATGGTCATAACCTGCAATTTTCCTTAAGGTGTAGGGCGTGAGGCTATTTATGCGCTTGCCGCACAATCTGCGCCACACGCCCCCTCTCCTCTGCGGTCAGGCTAGAGCCAGAGGGCAGGCACAGCCCATCGCGGAAAAACGCCTCCGCCACCTGACCGCCAACGCATTCATAGGACCCAAAAACCGGCTGCAAGTGCATCGGTTTCCATACCGGGCGCGCTTCAATGTTCTCGGCTTCCAGCGCCAGGCGCACCACTTCCCGGTCTACACCAAACTGCGCCGGGTCAATCGTCAGCACCGTCAACCAGCGCGTGTGCCGGCCCCAGGGGGCTTCCGGCATGAACTGGATACCCGGCAAATGGCCGAGCATCTCTTCGTAATAGGCAAAGTTATCCCGCCGCGCCTGCACGCGGTCTGCCAACACAGCTAATTGGCCGCGTCCCACGCCTGCTAAAATGTTGCTCAGGCGGTAGTTGTAGCCAATTTCCGAATGCTGGTAATGGGGCGCCGGGTCGCGCGCCTGGGTGGCCAGTTTGCGCGCATGATCAATGAATGCTTTGTCGTCGGAAACCAACATGCCACCGCCTGAAGTGGTGATGATTTTGTTGCCATTGAAGGAAAAGATGCCCGCTTTGCCAAAGGCGCCTGGCGCTTTTCCCCGGTAAGTTGCGCCCAGCGCTTCGGCGGCGTCTTCAATGAGGGGTACGCCATACCGTTGGCACGCGGCCATAATTGGCTCCAGGTTGGCGCTTTGGCCGTAGAGGTGAACGACCACGACGGCTTTGGGCAGTTTGCCCGCTCTGGCGCGCGCCGCCAATGTCTCCTCTAGCAGGCCTGGGTCCATGTTCCAGCTTTCCTGCTCGCTGTCTATGAAGATGGGGCGACCGCCTTCGTAAATAATTGGGTTGACGCTGGCGCTGAAGGTGAGGGTGGAGACGAGCACCTCGTCCCCTGGCCCGACGCCGGTTAAGCGCAGGGCAAGATGGAGAGCGGCCGTTCCTGAACTCAGGGCCAGGGCATATTTCGCCCCAGTGACGGCGCAAAATTCTTGCTCGAAGGCGTCTACTTGTGGGCCGAGAGGGGCGATCCAGTTGGAGGCAAACACTTCCTGGACGTACTGCTGTTCCAGGCCGGACATGTGGGGTGGAGAGAGATAAATTCGGGACATAAGGAATGATGAATGATGAAGTTGGGAGGGGGCGCAGAACGGCCGTTTTCTACCCCATGTAATAGCCAATAATCGTCAACCTTCCTTGGCCGCTTCCCATTCCTGGCGGTTAATGGCTGCCTGGCGTAATAAGCGTGTCAGTAAAGCAACGCCAATGTCATGATGGTGGGGGTTTGGCAGAATAAGGCGCAGATTGTCGCGCAGCATAAATTCATGATTACCACCGGAATAAGGTCCGGTAAACCCTAATTTTTGCAGGCGGCGTATGAATTCGCGCCGGGCTACAGGGGCTAGTTTGGTTATCCGGCGGCAACTAATTCGGGTTGAGGCAATGTGACGCCATCAATTGTGGGAATTGGCAAACCTTTAGCTAAGCTAAAAAGCAGCCAGTCTTCTACCGTTGCGGCCAGGTTACGCCGGCAAGCTTCTAATGTAGCCCCCGTAGCCCAAACGCCAGGTAGTTGAGGAATCTCGCCATAAAATGGTTCTTCATCCTCAATTATCTCATAATGAGCGTTGTCAAGCGCAACTTGAAGGTATTGTGTGAGCATAACATTTTTCCTCTATCTATTTACCCCCATCGTTTAGATAGCGCAAATTATACCACGATCCGCCAAGGGTCAGGGCAAAAAGAAGGAAAACGGCCGTTCCCCCACCACCTACCTCGCCGATAATGGCCTGGCTGGAGGGCATCTCTCAACCGGTGTGGTAGCGCACGGCCGTTGTACCTGCGACTACATCTTTCACCACGACCGCGCCACCGCCTACAGTTGACCAATCCCCAAGGCGGCGCTGCGGCAAAACAACAGCGCCAATACCCACCAATGTACCTTCACCCACTTGAACATCGCCCCCTAAATGCGCCCCAGGCGCGATATGGGCATGGTTGCCAATGCAGTTGTGGTGGTCCACCGTGCAAGCTGTATTCAAAATCACGTTTTGCCCAATGACAGCCCCAGTATTGACAACAACATTGGCGCAAATCATAGTTCCCGGCCCAATTTGCACATCGGGGGCAATCACGGCCGTAGGGTGGCGAGCAACAGCAAACTGGACGCCCTGCGCTTGCAAACCAAGAAACAGTTTTTGCCGGATACGGCCGTTGCCAATTGCCACAATCACAGCCTCATGTTCAACCTGGCCTAACTGGTCTACAGCACCCACAACCGGCACATCTAAGAACGCTTGCCCGTGTAAAGCAGCGTTATCATCCAGGTAGGCAACTGGTAAAACATCCAAACCGGCATCACGCATTCGCCATAGAATATCGGCTATAACCTGAGCATGGCCGCCCGCCCCTATGATTACGACACGACTCATGCTATCAACTGCCCTCAAACGGTGTCATTGTGGCCTGACCGGGCTGGCTGATGTCTTCCCGTTTCACAATTTTAAGGAGTGTTAGCCAGATAATTTTCAAATCCAGCCAGAGGGTATGGTTATCCACGTACCAGACATCAAGGGCGAATTTTTCTTCCCAACTGAGGGCGTTACGGCCGTTGACCTGCGCCCAACCCGTTATCCCCGGCCGCACTTCATGCCGCCGCGCCTGTTCCGGGGTGTAAAGGGGCAGGTATTGCATGAGGAGGGGGCGCGGCCCCACTAGACTCATTTCCCCTTTGAGGACATTCCACAGTTCTGGCAGTTCGTCCAGGCTGCTGGCGCGCAGGAATTCACCGAATTTTGTCAACCGCTCGGCGTCGGGCAGCAGGTTGCTCTGTGCGTCCCGTTTGTCATTCATGGTGCGGAATTTGACGAGGGTGAAGGGCTTGCCGTTTAGCCCCGGCCGCTGCTGGCGAAAGAGGACAGGCGACCCTAACTTGAAACGTACCAGCAGGGCCAACAGGCCAAGCAACGGGGAAAGGAGGAGCAAGGCCAGTGCGGCGACGGTGAGGTCGAAGAGGCGTTTGGGGTGGGGGGAACGGCCGTTCATCATACCTCTAACCCGAATCATCCATTTCTACTGAAGTGTGCGCCCGGCCCAGGCAGCCCCTTCTCCCGCAGCAGCCGGGCATACTCTTCCTTCACTTTGGCGAAGACCAGCCGCTCATCAAACCGCTCCTCCGCCATTCGTCGCCCGGTTTGCCCTAGACGCTGCGCCAGCGGCTTATCCTCCAGCAAGCGAATAATCGCCTGGGCTAACGCCGCCACGTCCTGCAACGGCACAAGCAAGCCATTTTGTTCATGGGCGACTACTTCCCGGCAGCCCCGCACATCGGTCACCACGCACGGCACGCCCATTGCCGACGCCTCCATCGGCGCGCGGGGCAAACCTTCCCGATGGCTCGGCAGCACAAACACATCCATCAAGGCAAACAACTCCGGCGTATCCTCCCGCTGCCCCGTGAACAGGCAGTTGGCTTCAAGACGATAATGATGCACAACCTGATCCGTGATCGCATCGCGCTTGTCTGAATCCGTGCTGCCCACAATCAAAAACCGGACGTCAGGGAATCGTTGCCGTACCACCAAAGCCGCCTGCAACAGTTCATGGACCCCTTTTTCCGTCACCAATCGGCCGACAAAGCCCACAACTTGAGCGTCCGGCGGCAACCGCAATTCTGCTCGCTTTTCCTGAATCATCTCCTGGCTGATGCGCTTCCAGTCAAACCGATTCAGGTCAATGCCGTTGCCCAAATAGCGAATCTTATCCGGCGGGCAGATGCGCTCTTGAATCGCAGTTTCAATATCTTCCATATTTTGCGACCAGATCAGGTCAGAACAGGAGGCCGCAACCTTCTCCATCGCCACAAAAACCTGGCGCAGCGCCGGGTGGGTATGGTTGGTGAAATAGAAACCATGAATCGTATTGATCACAATCGGCACACCGGCCAGCCGCGCCGCCAGTTGGCCTAATAGCCCTGGTTTAGGATTATGGGTGTGAACGATGTGCAACGGATGGCGGCGCATAAACCGGTAAAGCCGCCACAGCGAAAGCAAATCCTGGAATGGCGTGATCTTCCGGCTAATAGGGATGGCAATATGAGGAATGCCCAGGTCGGCAAGCGCTATCGTTTCCGGCCCGGCTGACGAAACGGCCATAACCTGATACCCATCAGCCGCGATGTCCTTGAGCTGATTGAAGAGTAGGTATTGCAAAGACATTGGGACTGTAGCGATATGGGCCACAACCGGTTGGGGCGAGTCATCCTGGTGCATGGTGATGGCAGCAGCCAACTATCCGGTTGGCGTGACGAAAGCCTGGGCGTTAAACGGCTGCGGCTTCTCCGCCGACAGCCCCAAGAGATAGGCGTAAATTTGGGCGATCTCCGCGCCGGTCCGGTTGACGTCAAACATATGAGTCACCAATTTCTGGCCGGCCTGTGCCCGTTTTTGCGCCGTCCCTGGGTCTGCCAACACGGCTTGAATGCGGTCTGCCAGAATACGCGGTTGGCCGACAGGCACAATCCAGCCGGTCAGCCCATCCAAAACCACTTCCGGCAAACCGCCAACGTTGCTGGCGATGGTGGGCACCTGGGCGGCTAAAGGCTCGACAACGCCGCCACAATTCTCGGAATGGGGCACGTGAATGGCGCAGTCAAAATCATGCCACATCTTTATGGCCTCTTGCGCGGGGACGCGCCCAACAAACAGAACCTTACCGGCCGCTTTGGCCTGGGCGCGCCGCTTCAACTTTGCCTCATAGCTGCCGCCGCCACCCCATTGACCC
>JACSRF010000335.1 GCA_014879875.1 Anaerolinea sp. | reverse complement strand
TATTCACTACACTGGTAGAACCTTTTATTGTTCCACTGCCAGAGGCAGTGGTTTAAGCGATCTAATTAACTATGGTAAGCAAAAAACCCAAGCCTGCAGCAGCCCTCGTCGTTGGCGGCGGAATCGCCGGCATGCGGGCTGCATTGGACCTGGCTGATTCGGGCCTGAAGGTATATCTCGTGGAGCACACGCCCTGCCTGGGTGGTCGCGTGGCGCAGTTGGGGTTTATGTTTCCACAGCACGACTGCGTCCTCTGCCGCGGCACGCCGGATCACGGTTATGGGTGTACACGGCCGTCTATCTCCCCAGCCTACATCCACCACAACCAGCATCCCAACGTGGAAATCCTGACCAGCACCCACGTGGTAGACATCCTCGGGCAGGCCGGTGATTTTACAGTGGCACTGCGGCAAGAGCCACGCTACGTAGATGAATCGCGCTGTATCAACTGCGATTATTGCGCCCAGGCGTGCCCGGTAACGCTGTTAGACACCTACCAAAGGGGCATGACCACTCGCAAAGCAGCCTATAAAGTGGCTGCCCGCGCCACGCCAGACTCCTACATGATCGATCGTGGCCCATATTGTAACGATTGTGGCAAGTGCGTCGAAGTTTGCCCAACCCAGGCCATCGATTTAGATGCCCAACCGCAGCTTCTCTCCGTGCATGTGGGAGCCATTATTCTGGCTTTGGGTTTTAAGACTTACGACCCCAGCGGATTGGCTGAATTGGGTTACGGCCGTTTCCCCAACGTGATTGACGCCATGAAATACGAACGGCTGGCCAGCCGTTCCGGCCCCACAGAAGGCGTCGTTACCCGCCCGTCCGACAACAAAACGCCGCGCTCCATCGCCTGGCTGCAATGCATTGGCTCTCGTGACCAACAAAACAGCTACTGCTCCTCCATTTGCTGCATGTACGCCACCAAAGAAGCCATGCTGGCCAAGCAGCGCCTGGGTGAAGACATCGCCTGCTCCGTGTTCATCATGGACGAACGCGCCTTTAACAAAGAGTACAGCAGCTACTTCGCCAAGGCGCGGGAAAGCCACGGAATCCACTACGAACGCTGCCGTGTTTCGGAAATTCACGAAGATCCGGTAACCGGCGATCTGATCCTGCATTACGCCACGCCCAATGGCGCGCTCAAACAAGAGCGCTTTGAAATGGTGGTGCTGGCCACAGGGCTTCAGCCCCCAGATTCAGCCCGTCACTTCACCGACATGCTTGATCTTGACCTGAACGAGCATGGTTTCTGCGAAACTCACAAATTCACCCCCTTGCAAACCACCCACTCTGGTGTATTCGTTTGCGGCGCATTTTCCTCTCCCAAAGAAATCTCGGAAACCATCATCGACGCCAGCGGCGCCGCCGCCGAAGTGATGCGCTTACTGAACAAGCAGCTCAACACCTATTCTTACACTCGCGAATACCCTTTTCTGGCCAAGGCTGGGCTACCACCAGAGCGAGATACTAGCGGCGAACCGCCCCGGGTAGGGGTGTATATTTGCACCTGCGGCGGCACCATGAGCCAATCTTTGGCCTTACCCACTTTGGCGCAGCAAGTTAGGAACTTCCCCAATGTCGTCACGTCGGAACTGATTGATTTGGCTTGTTTTCCCGACACCCTGGCTTACCTGCAAAACCATATCAAGGAGCAACATATCAACCGCGTGGTCATCGCCGGGTGCAGCAACCGCACCCACGAATCTCTTTTCCAGCGCACCGTACGCCAGGCTGGGCTAAACCCGTACCTCATGGAGCTGGTTAACCTGCGCGACCAATGCAGCCGGGTACACACCAAATTCCCTGATGTCGCAAATCGCAAAGCAGCCGAACTCATTCGCATTGCCATCGGCCGGGTAAGCGCGGCCAAACCTGTGCAGAAAATTGCCTTCACCACCCAGGGCGCTGCCTTGATTATCGGCGGCGGGTTATCCGGTATGACATCGGCCCTGGCCATTGCCGACGGCGGGTACGACGTTTACCTGGTGGAGCGCTCAGACGTGCTGGGCGGGCATTTGCAAGAAATGTATTACGTCGCTGAAGGAGACAACCCCCGTCGTTTGGGCCGCGACCTGGTGAACCGGGTGCGAGCGCACCAACGGATACAGGCCTTTGTGAACACGGAGCTGGTCGCTCATGGTGGGCATGTCGGCCGTTTCTGGGCTGAACTGCGCACCCAATACCCTGATGGTATGGTGGAAAATTTCCGCGTGGAACATGGCGTAACTATCGTGGCTACCGGTGGGCACGAAGCCCGCGAGCATCCCTGGCTGAACCTCCCCGGCGTCATCACCCAGGAAGAGTTGGAAGAGAAAGTGGTTCACCATCCAGAGGAGATAGCGGCGCTAAAAGACGTAGTCATGGTGCAGTGCGTGCAGGCCGAGGGCGTGCCGGAATATTGCTCCCGGGTTTGCTGCACCAACACTATGAAAAACGCTATTCGTATCAAGTTGTTCAACCCCAACTGCCACGTCACCGTGTTGTACAAAAACATTGTGACCTACGGCTTCCGCGAAAAGTATTACACCGAGGCGCGCCGCTTGGGAGTCGTCTTTGTGCGCTATACCGAGGAGATGCCGCCGGAGATTATGTTGGGGGCAAACGGCCGTTTACAAGTCCACGTGCAAGATCTATCCCTCGACCGCCGCCTGACACTGCCGGCCGACCTGATCCCCCTCAGCATGCCAATTGCCCCCGCCCAGGGCACGGCCGAACTGGCCCAGAAGCTGCGCGTCCCCCTTTCCTCTGAAGGCTTCTTCGAAGAAGCCCAGCTCAAGCTGCGGCCCATGGACTTCTTGCGCGAAGGGATTTTCCTGGCCGGCATGGCCCACTACCCCAAATTTATCGAAGAAAGCATTAGCCACGCCCTGGCGGCGGCAGCCCGCGCCTTAACCCTGCTTTCCCAGGGCACCATACACTTGGGTGGCATTATTGCGGAAGTTGACCCTGACAAATGCGTCGGCTGCCTGACCTGCACCCGCGTTTGCCCCTTTGCCATCCCCCAGGTTATTCAGCAAGCAGGGCGCAATGGGGTCGGCAATTTGGGCGGCGCGGCCTTCATCGACCCCGCCCAATGCCAGGGCTGCGGCACCTGTACGGGCGAATGTCCGGCCAACGCCATTCAGTTAATTAACTACACCGACGAACAGATGATGCTGCGCGAAATTGGCGGCCTGGGCAACTGGCTGCCGGTGGGAGATTGAAATTGGGAGATTGGGAAGGACGTCGGAACCTTTCCCCGATATATAATGAGTACAGATAAAGAGTTCGAACCGGAAATCACTGCTTTTTACTGCATTTACTGCGGCTACATGGCGGCCGACACGGCCGGCGCTTTGGGGGTGCAGTATCCCCCTAACGTCAAATTTTTGCGCCTGCCGTGTACGGGAAAAACGGACGTGCGCTACATTTTGGAAGCTTTTGAGCAGGGAGCCGATGGCGTGTACCTGGTAGCCTGCCCCATTGGCAACTGCCACCACGTGCGGGGCAACGAGCGCGGGCGAGCGCGGGTGGAACGAGCACGGCAGATTTTGACAGAAATTGGCTTGGAAGGAGAACGCCTGGGCATGTTCTTCATGTCCGGCAGCCAGGCGCAAACCTTTGCCGCCGCCGCCCAAACCATGACAGAACGAATTCGCAAATTGGGGCCCAACCCGCTTAAGAACGGCCGTTTCAATTTACCAGACGCAGTTTTAGAAAAGGACATTGATGAAGACATAGGGTTCAGAGGTAGAACAGATTGACTTTTCCACGGCGAGAGCTGACAAGTCGGCCGATCACCGTGAAGGTGAGGATGAAATGAACCGGCAAACCGGAAACGGAAACACACAAACCATTGGAGCCGTGATGGTTGTTGGGGGTGGGATTGCCGGTATGCAGGCTGCGTTGGACCTGGCAGACCAGGGTTTCAAGGTGTATCTGATTGAAAAACAATCCGCCATCGGCGGCAAAATGGCCCAGCTAGATAAAACTTTTCCGACAAATGATTGTGCCATGTGTACCATCTCCCCCAAGCTGGTGGAAACCGGACGCCATCCTAACATCACCATCATGACGGATACAGAAGTTCAGGACATCCGCGGCCAGGCGGGTAATTTTTCCATTCGCATCAATCACCAACCTCGCTACATCGACATTGAAAAATGCATTGCCTGCGGAGATTGTGCCAAAGTGTGCCCGGTCATATTGCCAGACACCTTTAACGAAGGGCTGTCCCAGCGCCGTGCTGCTTTTAAACTCTACCCTCAGGCTGTGCCCAACGCCTTCGCCATTGCCAAACGGGGCATCGCCCCTTGCCGGGATGCCTGCCCTACGGGGCAGCGGGCCCAGGGGTACATTGCCTTGATCCGCGAAGGACGCTGGCACGACGCCCTGCGGGTAATCAAGATGGACAACCCCTTCCCTGGCATTTGCGGCCGAATTTGCAACCATCGCTGCGAAACAGCCTGCAATCGGGGGCTGGTTGACGAGCCCATCAACATTCGCGCCTTGAAACGCTTCGTCACCGACAAGGTTTACGCCGACTCCCGCGAACCTGTGGAACCCATTTCTCCCACATACAGCCAGCGCGTGGCCATCATTGGCGCGGGGCCTTGTGGTCTGACGGCCGCCCAAGACCTGGTGCGTGCCGGATTTGGCGTAACCGTATTTGAAGCGATGCCGGTGGCTGGCGGCATGCTGCGGCTGGGCGTGCCGGAGTATCGGCTACCCACAGACATCATCGAACGAGAAGTGCAGGACATCGTCGATCTGGGCGTGGACTTAAGGCTCAACCACCAGGTTGACAATCTCGACGACCTCTTCACGGCCGGGTACGACGCCGTCCTGATTTCGGTAGGCGCCCACGAGGGCATTCGCCTGCCCATTCCGGGGGCAAACCTGGATGGGGTGCTGATCAACACCCACTTCCTGCGCGACGTGCGCCTGGGCCGCTTTGAGCCGGACGAAAACGGCACGGTAGGCGCATCAAACGGCAGCATTTTCGGTAAGCGGGTTTTGGTGCTGGGCGGGGGCAACGTGGCCATCGACTGTGCCCGCAGCGCCGTGCGCCTGGGGGCAGAAGTACACCTGGCCTGCCTGGAAAGCCGGGCAGAAATGCCTGCTCACCAATGGGAAGTGACAGCAGCCGTAGAGGAAGGGGTGGTTTTGCATAACGGCCGTTCCTTTGAGCGCATCGTTGACGACGGGACTGGCCAGGTAGCTGGGGTCGCCTGTATGCACGTCAGCGCCTTCTACTTCGACGAAACCGGTCGCCTGCAGGTGGAAAAAGTGCCAGACAGCGAGCACGTTCTCGACTGCGACACCGTCATCTTCTCCGTGGGCCAGCGGGCCGGTCTCGCCTTCATCCCTGATGATGCCGGGGTGGGCGTAACCAGGCAGCAAACCATCGCCATCAACCCCAACACTCTGGCGGCTACCCGTCCCGGCGTCTTTGCTGCCGGTGACAGCGTTTCCGGCACGGCCTTCGTTATTGAAGCGGTGGCCAGCGGCCACACGGCGGCCGAATCCATCGTGCGCTATTTGCAAGGGGCGCACCTGGAGCCGCCGCGCAAGCCCAAACTGCCGGTAGTGCACCTGGACCAAGCGGAAATCAGCGACCGGCTGGCTGCTGGAGAGATTCGGCGGCAGCCCCGCGTGCCCCTGCCTGAACTGCCGGTCAGCGACCGGGTGCAAAACTTTGCCGAAGTGGAGGGCGGCTACGACGACGAGAGCGCCCAGGCCGAAGCCGCGCGCTGCCTGGCCTGCGGCATCTGCTCGGAGTGCATGAGCTGCACTTTTGCCTGCGGGGTCAATGCCATCGACCACGATATGGTGGCCATGGAAGAAACGGTGCAGGTAGGGGCGGTTATTCTCGCGCCCGGCTACCAGATTTACCGCTCCGAACTTTCGGAAGAGTATGGTTACGGCCGTTTCCCCAACGTCATCACTTCCCTGCAATTTGAGCGGCTGCTTTCTGCCTCCGGCCCAACCCTGGGCCACGTGCAGCGACCCTCCGATGGCCGGGAGCCGCAGCGCATTGCTTTTTTGCAATGCGTGGGCAGCCGCGACCAGAGCCACGATTACTGCTCGGCCGTGTGCTGCATGTACGCCACCAAAGAAGCCGTCATCGCCAAGGAGCATCAGCCCGACCTGGACATCCACGTCTTTTTCATGGACATGCGCGCCTTCTCCAAGGGGTATTTGAGCTATTTCGAACGGGCGCGGGACCGCTACGGCATTCGCTACACCCGCTGCCGCATCAGCAACCTGCACGAAGACCCGCTAAGCAATAATTTGCTTGTGCGCTATCAAGATGAAGACGGCCGTACTCAGGTGGAAACTTTCGATTTGGTGGTCCTCTCCGTAGGCATGGAAATTTCCGCATCCGTGCGCCAGCTTGGCCAGCGGCTCAACATCTCTCTCGACGATTATGGATTTTGCCATACGGTGCAGTTCAACCCGGTGGAGACCAGCCGCCCCGGTATTTTTGCCGTCGGCCCCTTCCGCGAACCAAAAGACATCCCCGAATCGGTAGTGGAAGCCAGCGGCGCGGCGGCGGCGGCGGCCAGCCAGATCAGCAGCCAGCGGTTCACCCTGACTAAAACGGTGGAATACCCGCCCGAAATTGATTTTGGTGACGCCGAATCGCGCGTTGGGGTGTTTGTTTGCCACTGCGGTTCGAACATTGCCGGATTTCTGGACGTCACCAACGTGGCCGAACATGCTGCAGGGCTGCCCCACGTGGCCCACGCGGAAACAAATCTTTACACCTGCTCTCAAGACAGCATCAAGCACATTGCCGAGGTGGTCAAAGAGCAAAACCTGAACCGCATCGTTGTGGCCAGTTGCACCCCCCTCACCCACGAACCCCTCTTCCGCGACAGCCTGCGGCAAGCGGGGCTGAATCCGTACCTCTTCGAGATGGCCAACATCCGCAACCATTGTTCGTGGGTACATTCCAATGACCGGGAAACAGCCACGAGCAAAGCACGCGACCTGGTGCGCATGGCGGTGGCCCGGGCGGCGCTGCTCAAGCCGCAGCACACCATTGAAGTGCCGGTGCAGCCGGCGGCCCTGGTGGTTGGGGGTGGCGTGGCGGGTATGACAACGGCCGTTTCCCTGGCTCAGCAAGGATTTCCCGTGCATCTGGTGGAAAAAGAAAAAGAGTTGGGCGGCAACCTGCGCCGCGTCTTTACCCGCAGCAACGGCAAGGAGCCGCAGGAAGTGCTGCAGCAACTCATCACCCAGGTTGAGCAGCATCCCAGCATTACCGTCTATCGTCGCAGTTGTGTGCGCAAAAGCAGCGGTTTCATGGGCAACTTTACCAGCATCGTGGTGCGCGAGGATGGCACCAGCTGGGAGATTCAGCATGGGGCGACCATTCTGGCCACCGGTGGGCAAGAATATCGCGGCAGCGATTATGGCTATGGTACAAACCCGCGCATTCTGACCCAGCAAGAGATGGAAGCCCATTTAAACAATCTGCAATCCCCAATCAAACATCCAAAATCCGTCGTCATGATTCAATGCATCGGCCCGGCGGAGAAGTTTTGCAGCCGCATATGCTGCACAGTGGCCTTGAAGAATGCCCTGGCCCTCAAACGGCGCAGCCCCCAGACCCAGGTCACAATTTTGTATCGGGATATTCGCACCTACGGCTTTGGCGAGCGTTTATACACCCGGGCGCGGGAGCAGGGCGTGCTGTTTGTGCGCTACGACGATGCGCACAAGCCAGACGTGGAAATTGGCGACGCGCAAACTCCGCTGCGCATTCATGCCTGGGAGCCGCTGCTGCAACGGCCGTTATCCCTGGATGCCGACCTGCTGGTGTTGAGCATGCCCATCATGCCCCAGCCAGAAGCCAAAGAAACGGCCGCGCTGTTCAAGGTGCCGTTGGACAATGACGGCTTCTATCTAGAAGCTCACGTCAAGCTGCGGCCCGTCGATTTCAGCACCAACGGCGTGTTCATGGCCGGTATGGCGCACTACCCCAAGCTCATGGAAGAAACCATGATCCAGGCCCAGGCCGCCGCCGCCCGCGCCGCCCGGGTGCTGAGCAAGAAGACATTGACCGCCGGCGGGCGCGTTGCCGTTGTCGACGAAGCCAACTGCACCGGCTGCCTGACCTGCGTGCGCATTTGCCCCTTTGGCGTCCCTATCATTCGCCCCAACCTGATGGGCGTGGGGAATATCATGGGGGCAGCTTACATTGAAACGGCCGTTTGCCAGGGCTGTGGCATCTGCGTCAGCGAATGCCCCGCCCGCGCCATCCAGCTCATGCACTACACCGACGAGCAAATGATGGCCAAAGTAAGCGCCCTTGTTCACCCGCCAGCCGGTTTTGTGCCGTTGGCGGAAATTAGTGGTTGAAATGAAACAACCCATATCGACCATAGGAAGAAAGCTATGAGCACAGAAACATTACAAATCGTGGCCTTTTGTTGCGAGCACTGTGCTTACGCTGCCGCCGACCTGGCTGGAGGGCTGCGCATGCAGTACCCGCCAGACGTCAAAATTGTCCAACTGCCCTGCACCGGCAAGCTGGACGTGCTGCTGGCGCTGCGGGCCTTTGAAGATGGCGTAGACGGCGCCATGGTCGCCGGTTGACTACCCGGCGACTGCCATTACCTGGAAGGTAATGTGAATGCCAAAAGGCGGGTGGAACGGGTGCAAGAGCTGCTCGGCCAGGTTGGCCTGGAGCCAGAGCGCATGCGCATGTTTAACATGTCCTCGGCCATGGCCGGTCAATTTGCGGCCGCAGCCACCGAAATGACTCAGCAAATTGCCGCGCTAGGCCCCAGCCCGCTGCGGCAAGGAGAGGATAAATCGTGATTGGAGATTGGAGATTGTTTGCGGGAGCCAATCTCCAATCTCTGATCCCAATCTCTCAAAGGAGAGTGAAACATGATAGTTGCTGAACAGAAAAAACTTGAGGAGATGAAAACGCTTATTGGTGAAGCGGAGAAGGTGCTGGTGGTTGGCTGCGGCACCTGCGTCACGGTCTGCTTTGCCGGGGGCGCGCGCGAGGCCGCCATCACCGCCACCTCCCTGCGCATGTCCTCCAAGCTGGAAGGGCAGCCCAAACAGGTGCGGGATGTCACCGTGCAGCGCCAGTGCGAGTGGGAATACCTGGACCAGATTAAAGACGAAATCAAGGAAGCCGACGTGGTTTTGTCGCTGGGTTGTGGTATCGGCGTGCAGGCGATTGCCGAACATTATCCTGACGTGTGGGTCGTTCCCGGATTGAACACCACTTTCCTGGGACTACCCACCGAACAAGGGGTGTGGGCGGAGCGCTGCGCGGCTTGCGGAGACTGCGTGCTGGGGCTCACCGGCGGCATCTGCCCCATTGCCCGCTGCTCCAAATCCCTGCTAAACGGGCCTTGCGGCGGTTCGGAAGCCGGCCACTGTGAAATCGACCCCGACGTTCCCTGCGCCTGGCAGCTCATCTACGACCGCCTGAGCAGCATGAATAAGCTGCACGTGCTGATGGACTTGCAGCCGCCCAAAAATTGGAGTACTTCCCGCGACGGCGGCCCGCGCAAGATTGTGCGTCAGGACCTGCGGCTCATCGAGGATGAGGAGTGAACGGTAATTCGTAATCCGTGAACCGTAATCCGTGATAACTTACGGAATCCGGATAACGACTTACGGCTTTCGTGAGGTAAAAGACTATGTCAAACGAAACACGCACCAACGGCTATCTTGCCGGATCAAATCTGGAGCGCATTTTGCGTGCCGGGCATTTTGCTGTTACGGGTGAATTAGGCCCACCGCAAAGCGCTGACGGTCACGTCATTCGGGAAAAAGCGCAGCTGCTCAAAGGGTACTGCGATGCCGTTAACATTACCGACAACCAGACTGCCATAGTGCGCATGTCGAGCATTGGCGCGGGGACCATTGTGGTGCAGGAAGGGCTGGAACCGGTGATTCAAATGACTTGCCGCGACCGCAACCGCCTGGCAATGCAGGCCGATTTGCTGGGCGCTTATGCTCTGGGCATGCGCAACCTCCTATGCCTTACCGGTGACCATCAGCGTTTCGGCAATCATAAAACAGCCAAAAATGTCTTTGACATCGACTCGCTGCAGCTGGTGCAAATGGTCTCAGAGATGCGAGACGAGTGCATCTTCCAATGTGGCGAAAAGTTCAAGGGGCCAGAACCGCGTTTTTTTGTCGGGGCCGCCGCGGCGCCCTTTGCCGACCCCATTGATTTTCGGCCGTATCGCCTCGCGAAAAAGGTAAATGCGGGAGCTGACTTTATCCAAACCCAGCTGGTTTATGACATTCCCGCTTTTGAAAAGTACATGGCCAAGGCGCGGGAATTGGGGCTGCATGAGAAAACCTACATCCTGGCCGGTGTTGGCCCCCTGAAAAGTCCGGGTATGGCCCGCTACATGAAGAACAATGTCCCCGGCATACTGGTACCAGACGAACTGATTGAGCGCATGGAAGCAGCCGGCGCGCCTTGGGCGGGCAAGCCGGTCAAAGAAATGAGCAAGGAAGAGAAGAGCGCCCGCGCTAATGCCTGGAAGGATGAGGGAATCAAGATTTGTGTGGAGCTAATTCAGCAACTGCGCGAAGTGGAAGGCGTGGCTGGCGTACACATCATGGCCATTGAATGGGAAGAGGCCGTGAAACCGATTGTGGAGGGGGCCGGGCTCTACCCGCGCCCCACCGTGATAGATGAGGCAAGCGTAACGGCCGTAAACCAATAATCACCCAATGGAGAGACAGGATATGAACCAGGAAACCGACCCTGTCAGCAAAAGTATGCAAATAGATGGCAAACTGGCACAGCGTATCTTTGAAGAATTAGGCGAAAATGTCTACCTGTGCTATCAGTGCGTCAAGTGCACCAGTGGCTGCCCTGTGGGCGATTTCTTCGATTGGCAGCCCAATCAGATTATGCGCGCCGTGCAGTTAGGGCAGGAGGATATTGCCCTGGAAGCGCATACCCCCTGGCTGTGCGCCGCCTGCCAGGTCTGTACCACGCGCTGCCCCCAAGGACTAAACATCAACGCCATCATGGAGTTCCTCACGCGGGAAGCCGTGGACCGCGGCGTTGAACCGCCGGTACCGGAAGCAAAAACCTTCAACGAAGCCTTCATGCGCGAAGTCCATCTCTGGGGCCGGGCCTACGAGCCGGGGCTGATGGCGGAAATGAAATTGCGCCACCGCGAGCACCTCTTTGACGACATGGATTTGTACATGGCCATGCTTAAAAAGCGCAAAGTGCATTTGATACCCAAATTGGGGTGCCCTCCACGAAGCGTGAAGCCAGTGCCCGGCGCCGCCGACGCTGTCGCTTACTATCCGGGCTGTTCACTGCATTCCATGGCAACCGAATTCAATGAATCAGCAACGGCCGTTTGCGAAACGTTAGGCATGACCCTGGTGGAACCCAAAGGATGGGTGTGCTGTGGCAGCACCGCCGCCCACCGCACCGACCCGGCCGAAGCCACCCGCCTGCCCATGGAAAATTTGGCCATCATCGAGCAAAGCGGCTTCAGGGAAGTAACCATGCCCTGCGCCGCCTGCTTCAATCGCCACAAAGCGGCCCAGTTTGATATTCGCCACAACCCCCAGCACAAGGCTGAGGTTGATGAGGCTATCGACTACGCGTACCGGGATTCGGTGCAGGTAACCACCCTGATCCAATCCATCATGAGGAATGTGGGCACAGAAATTGTGGCCGCCAGGGTGCAGAAACCTTTGCAGGGGCTGCGCGTCGTCTCCTACTATGGCTGCCTGCTCACCCGTCCGCCCCAAATCACTGAAGCGGAGCATCCAGAAAACCCCACAGATATGGATGAATTGTTGGCAGCCTTAGGTGCGGAAGTGGTGGACTGGTCCTACAAAACCACCTGCTGCGGTGCATCTCATTCCCTGACGCGGCCAGATATCGTGCTGCAGCTGAGCGGTAATCTGATCAGCCATGCGCGAGAATCTGGCGCAGACATGATTGCCGTGGCCTGTCCACTGTGCCACCTGAATTTAGATGGGCGGCAAATGCAGATGAAGTTGGATAAGCCAATGCCGGTGCTGTACTTTACGCAGCTGATGGCGCTGGCCCTGGGCCTGCCGGAGAAAGCCGCCTTGCGCAAGAACCTGGTTGATCCGCAGCCGCTGCTGCGCGAGCGCAGCCTGCTGTAGTCATGGTTACCCTGCACATGAAAGATGCCCGCGATCACCTGGCCCGCCGGGTAGCCGAACTGCACGACGCACTGCGCCATCAAAATTTGGAGCAGCTGGCTCACAACACGGGGGCGCGGTATGAAGACGGCCGTTTCCACCTGACCATCTGGGGTACGGCCGTGACCATCGCTCCACCTGATTTCAACGCCTGCGACGCCCAAACTGGGGAAGCGCTGGATGGTTTTTCTCAGGCACTATTAGCCTATTACTTTACCCAAGCTGACGGCACACTGCTGGCGGACGTGTGGATTGCCTTCACCGAACTACCCGACGCGCAGTTTTATACGGCCGCTTTTCAAGGCTACACCGGCAACGAACTGGCAAAGGTGTTTGGCAATGAGGTGGAGCGATTGGCGGAAACGGCCGTTACCCTGGGCGGCCAGCCCTTGCCATTCGCCGACCGCGCTTTTGCCTTTCGTGTGCTTCCCAACGTCGCCGTCATGGTCGCCTGCTGGCTGGGCGACGAAGATTTTCCCCCTTCCTACCGCATTCTCTTCGACGCCAACACTCGTCACCACCTGCCCACCGACGCCTGCGCCATTATTGGCAGCACCCTAACGCGACGGCTGATTCGCGGGTATAATTTGTGAAATATGGAACAAAGTCCACAAGTCCATAATCCGGTGACGGAGTATGGACAACAAAACAAAGAAAAAGGAGAAATCAACAATCAGCTATGAACAACGAACCACGTATTGACGCCCTGCTGCCGGCCGACATGGCCCGAAAAGCGGAATATATTGGCGTCAGCAAGTCAGAAGCCCCTATTCTCAGCATGTTTTCCCTGGCCGTTTTGGCCGGCGCCTTCATTGCCATGGGCGCCATTTTTGCCACCACCGTCAGCGCCGGCACGGCCGGCGATTGGCCTTATGGTGTCACCCGGCTGCTCGCCGGCCTCGTCTTTTGCCTGGGACTCATCCTGGTCATCGTCGGTGGCGCGGAGCTGTTCACCGGCAACAACCTGATTGTGATGGCCTGGGCCAGCGGCAAGGTGAGCACCCGCGCCATGCTGCGCAATTGGGTGATTGTGTATGCGGGCAACTTTGTGGGGTCGGTGGGAACGGCCGTGCTCATCCTGCTCAGCAAACAGTACAGCTTTGGCGGGGGGGCAGTCGGCAAAACGGCCCTCAGCATCGCTAACAGCAAAGCCGAGTTAGACTTTTTCCAGGCGCTCGTGCTTGGCATTCTCTGTAATGCCCTGGTCTGCCTGGCCGTCTGGCTCACCTTTAGCGCGCGCAGCACCATGGACAAAATCGCGGCGATCATCTTCCCCATCACCGCCTTCGTCGCCGCCGGCTTTGAGCACAGCATCGCCAATATGTATTTCATCCCCATTGGCCTATTCATCAAAGCGTTCGATCCCACTTTCACCGCCACAACCGGGCTGGATTTATCTAACCTCACCTGGGGCGCCTTTTTGATCAACAACCTGATCCCTGTCACCATTGGCAATATCATCGGTGGCACCGTGTTTGTGGCGGCCATTTATTGGTCCATTTTCTTACGCGGCAAAAAGTAACAAAAGGCCAAAGAGTACAAAACTAAAGACAGGAGAGTAAAACCATGAAAGCATACATTTTGATTAACATTCGTGTCGGCGCTGTTGGGGAAGTGATCCGCCATCTGCGGCGCGTGGAAAATGTGGTGGAAGCCAATATGACCTTCGGGCCATATGACGCTGTCGCCATTTTGCAAGCGGACGACGTCAACCACCTGGGGCACATTCTGGCCGACGCCATCCAGCCCATCCCCGGCATTACGGAAACCCTCACCTGCCTGGCGGTTGAGTTGTAAGGCAGACAAAAGTAGTAACTATCCGGGTGTCGTTTTGGAACACGGAGATGCACGGAGAAATCACCGGGATTCACGGAGAGAAGGAAGAGAAAAAGCAGGTTTTCGCCATGATTTTGTACTGCTTCCGCTCCGTGTACCTCCGTGTCTTCTCCGTAAGACTCCGTGTAACTAAACGCAAGCGTTCACTCACTTCAAGACCCGACAGGTTTTGCAGAAACGCTAACCGATGGCTGAGAGCGGCAAACATTGTTGCCTGTTAGGGTATAATGCTTGCATACAAAACACAACTCATGTCGGGGAAAGAGGTGTTTCATGCTTGAATTGGAATATTGGCATGGTTCAAGGATGAAATATTCATCTTTACAATTTGAACCCATAGGCATGGTAAGGGCGAGGCAGTGGCGCATCCTGTTTGCCGGAACAAACGGCCTTGTCTCGCCGCTGCCTCGCCCTAATTGACTCCAATGAATAAGTTATTTAAGCGCCATTCCTAAACTCCTGGCATGAGCAAGCAAGAAAAATTACTGATCAAGGTTCTGCGCGGCGTTTCAGACGCTAACATTTCCTTTAGCGATCTATGTTCTTTGCTACGCTATTTAGAGTTTGACGAACGTATTCGCGGCAGCCACCATATTTTTACAAGAACTGGCGTCGAGGAAATTCTAAACTTACAGCCGAAACACGGAATGGCAAAAGCGTATCAGGTTAAACAAGTTCGCAATATCATCCTTCGTTATAAATTGGCAGGAGAAGATTACGATGAGTAAGTATAAATATGAAGTGATTATCTATTGGAGCGCTGAGGATGAAGCCTTTATTGCGGAAGCGCCCGAACTACCCGGCTGTGCCGCAGACGGTTCCACTTACTCGGAAGTCTTAAAGAACCTGGAAACCATCATTGACGAGTGGATTGAAACGGCAAAAGAACTTAATCGCCCCATACCAGAACCAAAAGGCCGTTTAGTTTTTGCATGATTCATGTGTTCCGCAACATCTGTTCAGTAAGTTCATGAGAGTCACGGTATGAAACTAGCAATTAGTGGTAAAGGGGGCGTGGGCAAAACGACGCTGGCGGCGCTGTTGGCGCAGGTGTACGCCGACCAGGGGCGGGACGTGTTGGCGGTGGATGCCGACCCGTCGCCTTGCCTGGCGGGGGCGTTGGGCTTCCCGGAAGCGCTGCGGGCAAAGTTAAGCCCCATTTCGGAAATGGACGCGCTGATTGAGGAGCGCACCGGCGCCAAACCGGGCACGGTGGGCGGTTTTTTTACCCTCAACCCGCGCGTGGACGACATCCCCGAACGATTTAGCGTCACCCATCGCGGGGTGCGGCTGCTGGAAATGGGCGCGGTGGATTTGGGCGGGCGCGGCTGTATCTGCCCGGAAAGCGCCATGCTCAAGACGCTCTTCACCCACCTGCTTTTCCGCGACGACGAGATGTTGATTTTAGACATGTACGCCGGCGTGGAACACCTGGGGCGGGCGACGGTAGATTTTGTAGATGCCATGATCATTGTGGTGGAACCGACAAAGCGGAGTTTGGGCACGGCCGTTCAAATCCGCAAACTCGCCCACGACATCGGCCTCACCCGGCTCTGGCTGGTGGGCAACAAGGTGCGCAATGACGACGAAGCTGCTTTTCTGCGCGCCAACACGCCCGGCCTCCCCATCCTGGGCATCCTCCCCGCCGACCTGGCCGTGCAAGAAGCCGACCGCCTCGGCATCGCCGTCTACGACCATGTACCCGTCCTGCGCCACGCCACCGCGCAAATGGCAGAAAATTTAGCGTAAGCCGTGAACCGTGAACCGTAAGCCGTAAGCCGTAAGCCGTGAACCGTAAACCGTGAGCCGTAAATCGTGAACCGTAAGCCGGTAACGGACAACGGATAACGGACTACGGACTACGGATAACGGATAACGGATAACGGATAACGGACAACGGATAACGGATAACGAAAATGACCACAACCATCGCCTTAGCAGGCAAAGGCGGCGTCGGCAAAACCACCGTCGCCGCCATGATCGTCAAATACCTGGCAAACACCCAGCCCGGCGCAATCCTGGCGATTGACGCCGACCCCAGCAGCAACCTGAACATGGTGCTGGGGCTAGACCTGGAATGGACGGTCGGCGACATCCGCGAAGGGATGTTGAGCAAGGTGAAGGAATCGTTGCTGGCGGGTGGCGCGGCCATGGGCAGCATAGATGGCGGCATCACCAAGCGCGAGTACATAGATTACGAAATTCGTTCTGCCATTGCCGAGGGCGACCGCGTAGACCTGATCGCCATGGGGCGCTCCGAGGGGCCGGGCTGCTACTGCGCCGTCAACCACAACCTGCGCGAAGTGGTAGACGCCATCAGCAAAAATTATCGCTACGTGATCATTGATAACGAAGCAGGCATGGAGCACCTCAGCCGCCGTACCACGCGCGACGTGCAGCACCTCATCGTCGTCAGCGACCCCACGCAGCGCGGCATTGTCGCCGCCGAACGCATCGCCTCCTTTCGCCACGAGATGGATATTCGCATTGAGAACACCTATCTGGTACTGAACCGGCTGCACGGAGAAATGCCGGAAGCTTTGCAGCAGCGTATTGGACACATGGACATACCCCTACTGGGCATCATTCCGGCCGATGAGGAAATGGCGGCATTTGAGTTTAGTGGACGGCCGTTAATCAACCTCAGTGACAGCTCACCCGTGTACACGGCCGTTGCCCAGATGATGGCAACCATTCTATGACCTCAAAACACCTGTGTGGTGCAGTTGATTACGCCTCATACAACAGTCGCCAGCCTTATGGCTGAGAATACATAAATCATCATTGTGGAAAACATCCTGCTATGAATCAATCATACACTCGACCAGTTATACACGCTGCATCACGCCTGGGACTTTCCGGCTTTTTGAGCCTTTGCCTGCTTGTCATTACATTCACTCTGTTGCGGCCTGATACGGCCGTTACCGCCCCCCTCGCCACCACAAACAAAATCGCCGTCGCCAATCCCGCGATCCTTGCCGTGGCCGCGCCGCTGCCAACTTTTAGCCAGCCGCACGGCTTTTATGACGCACCCTTCACCCTCGCCCTCAATACGACCATTCCTGGGGCTGTTATCCGCTACACTCTCGACCACAGCGCGCCATCGGCAACATCTGGCGCGGTGTACACGGCGCCCCTATCCATCACCACCACCACCGTCGTCCGCGCCATCGTCTACACGCCAGACAACAGCTTCACCCCTTCACCGGTTACCGCCAATTCCTACTTTTTCATCAACCACATCCTCAACCAGGCAGGCGCTCCCCCCGGCTACCCGAATCTTTGGTCTAGTTATCCCGCCGATTACGACATGGACCCGGAAATCGTCAGCAGCATCACCTATGCCCCGATCATGACCGATGCCCTCCTTGCGCTGCCCACTCTTTCCATCGCCATGAATGTGAACGATTTGTTTGGTTCATCTACGGGCATCTACACCCATCCTTTGGACGAGGGGCCTGCCTGGGAACGGCCGTCATCCGTCGAACTCATTTTCCCTGATGGCCAACCCGGCTTCCAGATCAACGCCGGCATCCGCATCTTTGGCGGCGCCAGCCGCAGCCCGATAAATTCCCCCAAACACTCTTTCCGTCTGCTCTTCAAGGCAGATTACGGCCCCACCAAACTCACCTTCCCCCTTTTCGATGACAGCGCCACCGACGAATTTGACACCCTTGTCCTGCGCGCCGGTTACAACAACAGTTGGATCCATCGCAACCATTACCCCGCCGGCAACGACCAACGCAGTCGCAGTCAATATATCCGCGACCGCTGGGCCAATGATTCCCAACTCGCCATGGGGCAGGCAGGCGTCCATGGGACCTATGTCCACCTCTACATCAACGGCCTCTACTGGGGCGTCTACAACCTGCAAGAACGGCCCAGCGCCCCGTTTCAGGCTGCCTACTACGGCGGTGACAAGGAAGAATACGATGTCCTTAACTCCGGCGAAGTGGTAGATGGCGACCGCATCGCCTGGGACACCTTGATCAGCCTGGCCGGTAACGACCTGTCTGTTGACGCCAACTACCAGGCCGTGTTGGACTACATTGACCTGGATAACTTCATTGATTTCATTCTGCTCAATCATTACGCCGGCAACCAGGATTGGGACGATCACAACTGGTATGCTGCCCGGCGGCGCGCGCCCGGCGAAAAGTTCCGTTTCTTTGTCTGGGACAGCGAACGCATCCTGGAAGATGTGAACCACAACATCATCGGCGTCTACCTGTACGACAAACCGTCTTACCTCTTCCAGCGGCTGCGAGCCAACTCTGAATTTCGTCTCCGCTTTGCCGACCGCATTTACCAACACCTCTACAACGACGGCGCGCTCACCCCAGGCCCGGCGGCCGACCGCTTTGCCACGGCCGCGCTGGAACTGCAAACGGCCGTCGTTGCCGAATCAGCCCGTTGGGGCGACTATCGGCGCGACGTACACCCCGCGTCATATGGCCCTTATGAACTGTACACGCGCGATGACCATTGGCTGCCGCACCAGGCCTGGCTGCTAGACACTTATTTTCCACAGCGCACGGCCGTTGCCCAACAGCAGTTCATCGCCGCCAATCTCTTCCCGACGCTTGCCACGCCCTTGTTTAGCCAACATGGCGGCGACATCATGCCGGGCTATGTTCTGACCATCACCAACCCGCACACACTCACCGGCGCCATTTATTACACCCTGGACGGCAGCGACCCTCATTTGCCTTACGGCGGCCCATCGGCTGCGGCCGTTAACGGTGGCAGCCTGACCACCCTATCCCTGCCCTATACCACCCTGGTAAAAGCGCGTATCTACAACTCCGCCACCGGCGAATGGAGCGCCCTGCACAAAGCCCTGTTCCGCGTCCCCACCGACCTGGCAGCGGATCTGCTGATCAGCGAGATCATGTACCACCCGCCGGAAGGGGAAGAATATGAGTTCCTGGAATTAAAAAACACGGGCGTCCTCACCCTCGATCTTGGCCTGGCGCGCCTCAGCGAAGGCATCCACTACACCTTCACCGTCGGCACGCTGCTGCCGCCCGGCGCGTTTATCGTCCTGGCCGCCGATCCCCTTTTCTTCCAGACTAAATATGGGTTTGCCCCGTTCAATGCTGCTGGATACATCGGCCAACTGAGCAACGGCGGCGAAACGGTCGCCCTGCAAGACGTCCTGGGAAACCCGATCACGGCCGTTACCTACGACGACGCCTCTCCCTGGCCTGTTTCTCCTGACGGCCTCGGCTTCTCCCTTGTGCCCATCGCCCCCAACAGCAACCCCAACCCCGACGATCCGGCCAACTGGCGCGCCAGCGCCCACGTTGGCGGTTCGCCCGGCAGCGACGACCCCATCCCCACGGCCGCCCCTGTGCTGATCAATGAACTCCTGGCTAACAGCGGCTCTCTCTTGGACTGGATTGAACTGCACAACCCACTCACCACAACGGTGGATCTGAGCAATTGGTATCTCACCGATGATCTCGACAACCCCACCCGTTATCAAATCCCCAACGGGACCGTCATACCCGGCGGTGGTTATCTGGTCTTTGATGAAAGCCAACTGGGCTTCGCCTTCAAAACCAACGGTGAAGCGGCGTTCCTGTTCTCCAATGATCTCTCCTACAGCCACGGCTTCATCTTCGGCCCTTCAGCAGAGGGCGTCTCCTTTGGCCGGTATGTGCTCAGCACCGGCGACGCCCACTACCCGGCGCAAAGGGAAACCACCTCTGGCGCGGCCAACGCTGGCCCGCTGGTTGGCCCCATTGTCATCAGCCAGATCATGTACCATCCCGATGCCGCCAATTTTGAGTTCCTGGTTCTGACCAACATTACCAGCCAGACTGTGCCGCTCTATGACACGGCCGTTCCCAACAACACCTGGCAAATCACCGGGCTGGGCGACTTTTTCTTTCCCCAGGGCGCAGCCATCCACGCCAACAGCTACGCCATTGTCACCGAGATAGCGCCATCCTTATTCCGCACCATCTACAACGTGCCCGCAGCCATCCCCATTTTTGGCCCCTACCCCGGTGGCCTCAGCAATGGCGGCGAGTTGATCTCCCTGCAAATGCCCGGACAACCCGGCAGCTCCATCCCTTACATTGTTGTTGATGAAGTTGAATACGATGACGTCGCGCCCTGGCCCATTGCACCAGATGGCAACGGGCCATCGCTGCGCCGCCTGGATAACGCCGCCTACGCCAATGATCCGGTTAACTGGCAGAGTTGGGACAACTGGCAAAACTGGCCGCCACCACCTGCCGTTGATTTGGGCCTCAGCAAAACCGTCACACCGGCCACCCCGCGCTTGCCCGGCCAGGCCATCACCTATACCTTACACTTCAGCAATGCTGGCCCAGGCACGGCCGTTAACGTCACCCTCGATGACCCATTTCCACTTACCCTCAGCCACGTCACCACCGGTTACAGCGGCGCAGCCATCAGCCTGGTCCCCGGCAGCCGTTTCACCTGGAACATCACCGCCCTTGATCCGGGCAGCAGTGGCGTCATCACCCTCACCGGGATCATCAGCCCGGATTTGAATACCCACCAGACCATCACCAACACGGCCGTCATCACCACTACCAGCATAGACAGCAACCCGGCCAACAACACTGCCCAGGTCAGCAGCGCCATCATTCTACCCCTAGTCAGTCTCAGCCAATCGGCCTACACCGTGCCCGAAAACAACGGGCCTGGCGTCATCACGCTGACACTCACGCCTGCGCCAATCGCCCCCGTCACCGTGACCCTGGCCACCAGTGATGGTACGGCCGTTGCCGGCAGCGACTACATCCCTATCACCGGCCCCTTCATCATCCCGTCCGGGCAAACAGCTTTCACGGTCACCATTCCCATTCTGGATGAAACGCTCGTCGAAACAGATGAAACGGTGAATGTACACCTGCTGCAAGCCCAGGGAGCCATCCTGACCGCGCCCCTCACCGCCACCCTCACCATCAGCAACGATGACAGCACGGCCGTGCAGTTCAGCAGCGCCACTTACCTGACCAACGAAGCCGTTGGCACGGCCGTCATCACCACCCACCTCACCAACCCCGCCGCTTTCCCCATCAGCGTCACCGTTACCACTGTTGATGGCACGGCCGTTGCCGGCAGCGACTACAGCCCCCTATCCAGCGCCATCACCTTCCTCCCCCTGCAAACCCACCTCAGCGTGACCATCTCCATCATCAACGATATGCAGGCGGAAGCGGACGAAAATCTGTTCCTCTACCTCAGCGATCCGGTTGGCGCCACTCCGGGCAGCCCATACACCGCCACCCTGACCATCAGCGATGATGATCAGCCCGGCGTCGCCATCACCCCACAAGCATTGACCCTCGTTGAAGGTGAACCGGGCGCTGGGTATGCCGTTATCCTGGGCAGCCAACCAACTCGCGCCGTCACCGTGACCATCCAACATGATGACGCCATCACCACGACGCCATCTATCCTCACGTTTACACCACTCACCTGGCACACAGCGCAAACGGTCATGGTTACGGCCGTAGACGATGCCATCCCTGAACTGCCAACCACAACCCACATCAGCCACATCCTTACCAGCCTCGACCCCATGTACGATCAGCTCCCGGCTGCCGCCATCGCCGTCACCATCCACGATGACGATTTGCCCGCCGTCTCTTTCCTGTCCACCACCGCCGTCATCAGCGAAACCGGCGGCACGGCCGTCGGCATGGCCGCCATCACCGTCACCCTGGATCAACCCGCTCCCTTCACCGTCACCGTCAACTATGCCACCGCCGATGGCACGGCCGTTGCCCACAGCGACTACACGCCCAGCAGCGGAACCCTCACCTTCCTGCCAGGGCAAACAAGCCACGCCCTCACCATCGCCATCCTCGACGACGCCCTGCCCGAAACCGACGAATCCTTCTTCCTCCACCTGAGCCAACCCATCAACGCAATTCTGGCAGACCCGGCCCTCATCACCGTCACCATCCACGAT
>JACSRF010000119.1 GCA_014879875.1 Anaerolinea sp. | reverse complement strand
GATGTTCGGACTACAGTTGTAAAGCGAACATCCCTGTTCGCTGTCCGCACAAGGATGTTCGGACTACAGATTTTCATTCATTCGCCGGTGCGCTGCGGCGCATATTGTCTCCTGCGGGAATGATGAATTCTGCGCACATTTTACAACAGTTTGCTTCCTCAGGTAAATTTACAAACCCTCACCGCCTGCGTAAAAAAGCATGATACCAATTCTGCGCATTTCATGCTAAACTCAAAACTCATTTGGAGACCCTATGGATAAAGTAAAATCAGGTTTATTTCTGCTATTTTGTCTGGTAACTGTTTCCTGGCAATTGGGTACGACGTCCCGCGCGCCACTGCTGGCCCAATCCGCGGAGACGGAGTGGAAGGCCCCGGTAAACCTCTCTCATTCGGGGACGGCCGCCGGGCCACAACTCCTGGTAGATAACAACGGCCGTTTTCATGCCCTGTGGCGCGACAGTTTCAGCGGCCTGATCTATACCCGAAGGGAAAATGAGACATGGACGACTCCGTTAGTCGTAACCGACCTGCCCTTTGGGCACACCATGCCCCATCTGCTGGCAGTTGGAGGGCGTGTTCACGCTTTTTGGCTCGACGATGGCGACACGACCCTGTTCCACAGCAGCGCCCCGGCCGGCGCGGTGAGTAACGCTGCCCTTTGGAGCGAACCACTACCTCTGGCTAACGGCGTTCTGGCTGTCGCCGCCACTGTAGACGGCCGTGGCGTCCTCCATTTGGCTATGCTGCGCGCGGCCATTGATGAGGCCGGCCTCTTCTACCAACAGTCCACAGACGAGGGCGCCACCTGGAGCGCCCCCAACTTGCTCTATGACTCCTCTTACTACCGCCTGCTCAGCCAGGTAGATGCGCATCTTTCGCTGACGACAAGGGGAGCAGCGCTGCTGCTGGCCTGGGATGATCGCCCTTTTGATCGCCTGCTGCTGCGTCGTTCGGTGGACTTTGGCGGTTCCTGGACCGAACCCATGGAAATAGGCAGCGACGTCACCGGCGTACACAGCGGCGTGCAAACCCTCATCCTGGCCGAAAACGGCCAGATGCACCTGGTATGGCGAAGCGGGCAGAGTGGCACCAACTGCACCCTTTATCACCAATGGTCGCCCGATGGCGGCGTCACCTGGTCTCCTTCCCAACCGCTGCTCCGCGTGGGCTGCCCCGATCTGGTACAGTTTCTGCAAGCTGGCGCCGCCATCTATTTGCTGGCGGGATCCAATCTGCTTGTCTGGCAGGAAACAACCTGGAGCGCACCTCAACCCCAGCCCCCCCTTAGCGGCTTTACCCCTACCGACGGCGGCAGGCGGGTTAGCTACACTTGCGGTATTGCCGCCGCCGTCCAGGCTGGGCAGCTTCTCGTAGCTGCCTGTGGCGAGAGCGTGGGCCAGGACGTCTGGTTTACAAGCCGCTCCTTGCTGGCGCTGCGTCAGCAGGTAATCGCTCCCCCCCCCTGGCGGGAGCCGTCACTCCTGGTGACTGCTGCCGCCCCTGCCCACCAGCCCGCTTTTGACAATTTGCAGCTCCTGGCCGACGCCAACGGCCGTTTCCACGCCTTTTGGTCCCAGATCGGCAGCAGCGACGTTCACTACGCTCGTTACGACGCTAACAGCGGTTGGAGTCGCATCGTCGCTCTCTCCTCACCCAATGGTAGCGTAGACACCGCTCCCCGTGCCACCCTCAGCGCCAGCGGCCTCTTGCTGCTGGTCTGGAGCGAAAACGAAATTGGCGATTTGTACTTTAGCCGCGCGAACGTAGCGCAATCGCTAAATCCTAATGATTGGTCCGCTCCCCAGCGCCTACCTTTACCGCACCGGGCAGCCAGCGTTCCGGACATATTGGTAGACGCCGCCGGTATCCTTCACGTGGCCTATGCCGTCCCCCTCAACGAACAACGCGGCATTTATGTCATCCGCTCCCGCGACAATGGCGACAGTTGGGAAGCGCCAGAGACCGTATTTGACGCCGCTGCCGCAGGCTGGGAAATGGTGGATCAGCCGCGCCTTAGCTACACCGCATACGATACCCTGCACATCCTCTGGCTGCGCCGCCCGCTGCCTGGCAACCGTGTCCCGGCCACGCTGCATTACACCAATAATGGAGACGGTGACTGGTCCTCCCCACAGACCATTAGCACAGGACAAACCACTGCTGTCGAAACGGTCACTTGGGCCAATCTGGTAGGCGTCGGACTACAAGGCATGCACCTGGTTTGGCGCACCGCCGCAAATACGACGGCCCCCGAAGGCGTTCTCTGGCAGCAGTACTCCAGAGACAACGGCCGTACCTGGAGCCGACCCGCTCGCGTCAGCGGCCTTGAAGCCAACACATCTGCCGCTGTTCTGCTGGCAGATACTGCGACGCAGATGCACCTGCTTTCTCTCTCCCAGGCCAACAACCAGTGGCAAGTTCACGCCTTCATGTGGCAGGAAGAGCGGTGGCAAGCAGGCGAAGCGCTGCTTTTGCCTGCCAGCCAACGGTTGCCCTATCCGCTTTCGCTCGCTGCGGCCGTTGCCCCAGACGGGCAGTTAGCGCTTCTCTATCCTGGCCAGACAGCGCCCGCTGACGACCCGGACACATTGCTGCACGCCATCTTTTGGTCAGGGCGTACATTTTTGTTGCCGGACACGCTGCCTACCCCGCTGCCCACACTGACGCCAACAGCCACGCCGCTGCCGCAGCCAACAGCCACACCTGGCCCGCAGCCAACGGCCACGCTTGTCTTCCCCACCGGGCAGAGTGAGGGCCTGAGATTAAACGTGTTACCCGACCAAAGAATCAACCAGGTGTTAGCGCCGGCGCTGCTGGCTTTGGGAGCCGCCATCCCCCTCATCATCATCGCGCTGCTCCTGACCAAAAAGAAGCAAAAGCAGACAAACACGAGGTAGCTGGATGCCACCAGTCAGACCACGCTTCTGGTTTTCCTATTTTGACCTGACCTGCGCGCTTTTTGCCGCGGCGTTGTGGTATCTCTTCCCTACGGCCGGCCCCTGGCCTTTGCTCATTGCCCTTTTGCCCTGGGGGGGGCGATTCGTGCAGAGCAAGCGCCCCGGCATTGTCACCCCGTATACGCTGCCCCTGCTGCTTTTTGCGGCAACGGCCGTCCTCAGCCTGTGGGCCGCTCATGACGTCGCCGCTGCCTGGCCCAAGTTTTGGCAAATTATCGGCGCCATTTTGCTTTTCTACGCCGTCGCCCACGGGCTGCGCGCCGGCGTTCCTCCCCGCTTATATGGCTGGCTGTTCACCGGATTTGGCGCAATTCTGACCCTCTACTTTGCTGCCACTCACGACTGGGCCGCGCTGCCCAGCCACATTCCCGCGCTCACCACCATTGGCCAGGCTCTACAAGCGCCGCTGCCGCTGCTGCCAGGCCACCGCCTTAACCCCAACGTGGCCGGGGGAATGCTGGCCTTTGCCGCACCTTTCGCGGTGGTGACGGCCGTCACCACTGCCCAGGCACGCCGGTGGGCTGCCCTGTTTGTCGCTGGCAGCGCGCTGCTGCTCATCGTCGGCGGGCTGCTGCTTAGCAGTTCGCGCGGCGCCTGGCTGGCCTTGTTCGTCGCTCTTAGCCTCGGCGCGGTTTGGGAACTCCTGCGCTTTCTCGCCCCCCACCCGGCGCGGCGGCGCTGGTATTTTCTGGCCTGTCTCTTGCTCGGCAGCATAGCGCTGGCTTTCCTTTTCAGTCACCCCACTGCCATCACACTGCTGCACCGCGTTGCCGGGGGGCAAGAGCGACTTGACGTTTTGCGCAACAGCCTGATTCTCGTGCAAGATTACCCCTTTATTGGCGCCGGGTTAGGCGGCTTTATGATGCTTTACGTCACCTACGCCATGCTGCTGCACGTTGGCTACATCGTCCATACCCACAACCTCTTTTTGGACGTAGCCATTGAGCAAGGTACCGCTGCTCTGCTGCTGTTGGCGGCGGCCTGGCTAATCTTTGCCATGCACCTGTGGCGCAGCGCCGGGCGTCAGCAAACGCGCGATCCCTGGCTGTTGGCTGCGGCCCTCGCCTTACTGACAATTTTGCTGCACGGCATGTTAGATGACATCTTTTACGGCAGCCGCGCCTTGCTGCTGCTTTTCGTGCCCCTGGCCTTTACAATGACCCCACCAACCCCAGCACAAACGGCGCCACCAGGCAGGCGCTCCCTCCGTTGGCCTCTCGGCATAACCCTGTTAACCCTATTAACCCTGCTGCTGGCCGGCTGGCAGCAGCAAACCCTGCGCGCCCGCTGGTTTGCCAATCTGGCGGCCGTCGAACAAAGCCGCGCCGAGCTGGCGCTGTACAGTTGGCCAGAGTGGCCCCTGCAAGACGCCACCCGCCGCGAGTTGGATTTAGCGCCTGTCATCGCCAATTACCGGCGCGCCCTCAGCCTGGATGCAACGCTGGTTTCGGCTCACCGCCGCCTGGGGCAAATCTATCTCTCCCTGGCGGAATATGAAGCGGCGCTGGCGCACCTGGCTGTGGCTTACGCGGCGCAGCCATGGGACAATGCGACGCGCCAGCTATATGGCGAGGCGCTCATTGTCAATGGGCAGGTGACAGAGGGAGCGGCGCTGTGGGCGACGGTGAGCAATAGACAAAATCAGCTTCTTGCCCGCTCTTTCTGGTACGATTATCTGGATGACGCGCAGCGGGCGCAGTGGATACAGCAGGGATTGCCTTAGGAATGGCACTTAAATAAGTTGGTCAAGATTGGTTCAATCTTCGGAGATTGAACCAATCTAAATG
>JACSRF010000412.1 GCA_014879875.1 Anaerolinea sp. | reverse complement strand
GCAGGAAGGTGTGATGCGCGATGACCGTCCGACCCCATTTCCCACATTTACACCTCGCCCCACGCCAACGCTCCGCCCAGGGCCAACAGCCACACCGTTGCCGCTGCGTACTCCAGCGTCAAGCGCTGCCGGAGTTATTATGTATTTTGCCTGGGGAGATCAAAAGCCAACCGCAATATATGCTTTGCGAGTAGGAGAGGATGGATCGGCGACAGGTGATTCAACGCTCCTCAAAGAGGAGTTACCTAAGTCATCCTGGCCGATACAAGCATTTCCTGCCCCAGACGGTAGTCGAATTGTCTTTGAACATATGGGCGGTTTTTTCGTGTTCTACCCTGCTAACGGCAAAGTTGAACCTCTCTTTCGCGATACATTAGACCCTGGGGGGCAGTTTTTCAATTGGCATCCTGATAATAGACAAATAATGTTACAAACCGAACACGGCCCTGAAGTTGGTATTTGGCTGGTAGATGCAGATGGTAGTGGGAAATACATTGTGCTTCATATGGCTTTTCCCGCACCATATGCTCAGGGGGGTGCGATCTCGCCTGATGGACAAACTGTTGTCTACTCGTTGAAGAAGGGATTTTCTTATGCTGGTGAATTGTGGTTGGTGAATGCCGACGGTAGCGACCAGCGTCAACTACCGATTGAAGGGCTTTCAGATGTATTTAGCATGGGTTGGTCCCCTAATGGACGGTACATTTCTTTTGTCAATAGCGGAGTTTTAACAGTGATAGAATTAGAAAGCGGTAGTTTGCGTGAGCTAAGTACAAACTTCGCTGTTGGTTATGATTCTTATCCAGTTTGGTCGCCAGACAGTCGCTATCTCGCCTTCGTCGCTTACGATGGTCCTAACCCATTGACAGACCGGGAGTTGTTGCCGGAAGGACAAGACATTGACGTGTTCAAGGGAACGGCAATTCACCTGGTTGACGTAGAAACAGGAGAGGAGCGTCCCTTACTCACCGATGACAGCATTGGCTACATAGACCCGGCCTGGTCGCCTGATGGCTCGCAGATCGCTTTCACGTCTATTCGCAGTGGTAAAAGTGAAATTTGGGCTGTCAATATAGACGGTACAAACCTGCGCCAGTTGACTGTTTCGGAACAGCCGGTGCGCTTCCCTTTTTGGTATGCACCGGCGGAGAATTTATTGCCATAGGCTAAAAATGGTTGAATTCAGAGACCTGGCAGGTTGGCAAAACCTGCCAGGTCTGTAGGGTTAGTAGGGTTACGGGACGTACAGCGCGGACATGGCTGGTTGGAAAACGGCCGTATACAAAAACTCCCGCTCTTCACTGCTGCTAATCAGCAATACCACATAAGCGTAAGCGCCATCTTCGGCCACGCCGATATCCACCGGCAGCCCTTGTAACTCCGATTCATACAACGTCCAGGTGAGTGTTTCTGTTTCGTAAGCGCCGCTAGGTTCCGGCGCCCCTTCCAACCCAAGCTGCCCGCCCAGTAATGTAATCAGGGCGTTGGCGTCAAAGCCGGGGATGGCTTGCTGTAAAATGACTGTCTGGTCGAGAGCCGATTGCCCGCGCGCAAAGACGCCAGGACCCGCTTCCGTCCATCCTTCGGGAACGACGCCGGCCACCGTGGCGATGCCGATGTCGGCGGTGAAGGGAATCAGGCTGATTTCCTGGTCGCCTATTCCGGCTATGGCAAAGGCTGGGCCGCCCATTGTCGCCATACAGGCGGCGTCGGGCGCGGCGGTGGGGTCGTCCAGGAAGGCCAGCGTGATGCTGCGGGGGCAGTCATCAGAGACGCTGACGCCATGCCCCAGGCCGGGGAAGGTGAAGAAGTAATGGTTGGGCAATGTCTCGGCAACAAGCAATCCCCAGGCGGGTGGGGTGATGGGATCATATTCCCCGGCCAGGATGAGTGTGGGCAGGTCGCTGCGGATGGCTTCGTTTTCCGTGGGAGCGGCCGTACCGGCGCCCCAGAAGGCGCATATCTGGTCATCTACGGCCGCGCCGGAGGCAAAGGCGTCGCCAATGAGGGGGAAGCCAGCGGCAGCGGCGACGCCAGCGCCTGGCTCGCTGAAGGAATTCTCCTCGTGACATTGCACCGAATATTGCATACCAATGCTAAAGAAGTCCAGGTTGAGGAGGAAACTGGACATGAGCAGCCCTAATTCCTGGGTACGGCCGTTGCGCACGTCATTGATCATCTTTGGCAGCACCGGGATGATTTCGGCCGCATACAGGGATTGGAAAACGACGCTGATCAGGTCGTCCCCAGCGATGAGCGCTTCGTAGCGGCTGCCGGTGAAAAAGTTGGTGACGGGCACGGTGATGGGGGCGTCGTTGAGCTGCGCCACCAGGTCAAAGAAATCCGTTTCCAGGTCAGGGTAGGCGGCGCTGCACGCCGGGTCGGCGGCGCAGCCGGCAAAGAAAGCGGCAAAAGCGCGGTCGGCGTTGGGTACAATTTCTGTGACCAGATCGGCTTGCAAGGGGTAGGTTGAGTCGAGAATGACGCTGCGAATGCCGGTTGGGTCGTCGCGCATCACGGTTTGCGCCAGCCGCGTGCCGTAGGAAATGCCGTATAGATTCCATTCGTCGTAGCCGAGGGCGGTGCGCAGCGCGGCCAGGTCGGCGGCGTTTTCGAGGCTGTTGTAGGCGGCAAAATTAACCCCGGCTGCGGCCAGACGGGCGTGGCACGTTTGCAAGACGTCTACGGTTAGGGCGATTTCTTCTTCCAGGGGGACATCTAGCGACAGCGTGTCGTAGGCCAATTCCGTATATTCGGGGCAGGCCAGCGAGGGTTCCGAGTAGCCGGTTCCGCGTTGGTCGAACATGATAAAGTCATGATTAGCGAGGAAGGGGGCGAAGCGTTCGGCAAAGATGAGCGGCACAGATTCCAGGGCGTCGCCGCCGGGTCCGCCTTCCAGGTAGACGATGGGGTCGGGGGCTGGCGCGTCGCTGTCACTGTGGAAGATGGCGACGTGCAGGCGCACGGTACGGCCGTTGTCCGGGTCGGCGTGCGTCTCTGGCATGGTCACGTCGCCGCAGGTGATGTCGAAGCCGAGCGGCTCGTCGAAGCGGCAGCTTGTCGGGATGAAGGTAAAGAGCGCATCCGCTGTGGGCGCGCTGGTGGCTGTTGGTTCTGGTTCAAGGGTGTTGGTTGGCGCGGGCGTGCTGCTGGGCACGGCCGTTGCCGTTGGCGGGATGGTTGGCGTTGTCGTGGGAGGAACGGCCGTTGCTGTTGTTTCCTGCACGGCTGTGGTGACGGCCGTTGGCGTGGGGGTTGGTTCTGCTGCGCCACAGGCGCTCAGCGCCCCCAACAAGACGAGGCTCACCAAGAGCCGGACAACGATCATTTTATTATTCACAAAAAAGCTCCTTACAAGATTTGACAAATTTTGGAAATTTGTCAAATCTGATGATTGGTCAATCGCCAAAACAGATGCCCAAATCGCGGGCGGTGAGGATGGTGTCGCAGTCGAGCGGCACGGTTTTCAGACGGCTGGTGGCCTGGGCCAGCGGTACGTAACGCACGGTGGGCGGGTCGAGGGCGACCATGACGCCGTTTTGCCCTTCTTCAAGCGCGCGCACGGCCGCCGCGCCAAAGCGCAAAGACAACAGCCGGTCGAAGGTGGTGGGCGTGCCGCCGCGCAGCAGATGCCCCAACACGACGACGCGCGCCTGTTTGCCGGTGAGCGTTTCCAGCGCCGCTGCCACTTTTTGCCCAACGCCGCCGAGGCGGTCGCCCTGGTAAGTATAGTCGCCGCCGATGGGTTTGGCCCCTTCGGCGACCATGACCATCGTGAAGTGACGGCCGTTGCGCTCCCGTTCCAGCGCTTTTTCCGCCACTTTGTTGATGTCATATGGGATTTCGGGGATGAGGATGACGTCAGCGGTGGACGAGACGCCGGCATTGAGGGCGATCCAGCCGGCGTAGCGCCCCATCACCTCGACGACCATAATGCGGCGATGGGCGGCGGCCGTGGCGTGCAGGCGGTCCATACATTCGGTGGCGAAGGAAACGGCCGTGTCAAACCCAAACGTGATCACCGTCTGGTCCAGATCATTGTCAATCGTCTTCGGCACGCCCACCACGCGCAGCCCATATTGGTGCAGCGCATTGGCAATGCCCAGCGAGCCGTCGCCGCCAATGGCGATCAGCGCGTCAATGCCTTGCGCGTGGATCAGGCTGACCAGTTCGGCGCAGCGGTCAACCGCCTCTATCTGCCCATCGGCCCTGACTACCGGATATTTGAGCGGGCTGCCGCGATTGGTCGTGCCCAGGATGGTTCCGCCCAGGTGAGTAATGCCGCGCACAGATTGCCGATCCAGGGGGATGACTCCTCCCTGGGGGTAATCTTCTGGTTGCAACAGGCCGGTATACCCTTCACGAATGCCGAGGCATTCCCAGCCGCGATTGAGCGCCGCCAGCACAATGGCGCGAATGACGGCATTTAGCCCTGGCGCATCGCCGCCGCCGGTGTTGATGCCAATTTTCTTGATCGGTTTCATCATGTCCCTCATCTTCAGTAGGGGCGTAAGGCCATACGCTCCTACATTCGGTGTCAATCCTATGAAATCCTAACCTGGATAAACCAGAAGAGAACCTGCCACGAATTACACGAATTTCACGAATTAAAGTGGTCTAAATTTGTGTAATTCGTGAAATTCGCGGCAAAAATTCTTGTACACCATGCAAGCATCTCACGGGAAAGGTACTACATCTTTTGCCAGGCGACGCTGGCAAAAGAAGGTGTAAACACAGATAGGAGGAACAC
>JACSRF010000121.1 GCA_014879875.1 Anaerolinea sp. | reverse complement strand
CCTCTTTGACATATTTCCTGGTGCCGAGAATTGTACTAAATCACTATGTTATTAACGAACGATTGCTAAACGGTCTGTACAAAGAATATGCCGGCAGCGCCCGTGTACGCGGCAAAGAGGTGCGCGATTGGGATTCGTCCTATTATGAACACATTGGCGTTTCCTTTGAACTGCCTAACCATTACCAAAAGTTGACCGGCCTGGAAAATTTGGCCTATTTCCGAAATCTGTACAGCGGCGAAACGATTCAGCCGCAAGAGTTGTTGGCAATGGTGGGGCTGGGTGAAGATGGCGGTATGCTGGTTTCCCAGTATTCCAAAGGGATGAAAAACCGGTTGGGCGTGGCGCGGGCGCTGCTGCACCGGCCTGACTTGCTCTTTCTGGACGAACCCACCTCTGGGCTGGACCCGGTGAATGCCCGGCACATCAAGGAGTTGATCCGGGCGCAAAAGGCGCGCGGGGCGACGGTCTTTTTGACGACGCATGATATGTTTGTGGCCGATGAACTGTGCGACCGGGTGGCGTTTATTATGGATGGGCAAATTCGGTTGATTGATTCACCACGCGCGTTGAAGTTGCAATACGGCCGTGCCCAGGTGCAGGTAGAGTTTCAATTAAACGGCCATCTGGAACAGGAACAGTTTGCGCTGGCGGGGTTGGGGGGCAACGGCCGTTTTCAGGAACTGCTGCAATCTGGTTCCATCCAGACCATGCACACCCAGGAAGCGACGTTGGATGATATTTTTATTGCCGTGACCGGGCGGCGGTTGCTATAAGCGGTAATCGTTGGGCGGTGGGTGGTGCTAGGAGGTGGCAAATGAAGCGATTGGTGTCGGCCATGCGATGGGACATGCGGCTGCAATTTCGGCATGGCTTTTATTATGCGGCGGCGTTTGTGGCGGTGTTGTTCATTATCGGGCTGCACTATCTACCTGCGGTTTATTGGCCGCTGGCGATGCCGGTGCTGGTGATGGGCAATATGACCATGAATACCTTTTACTTTATGGCGGCGTTGGTGCTGCTGGAAAAGGATGATGGTGTGTTGGAAGGGTTGGTGCTGACGCCGCTGCGCCAGGGTGAATATCTGTGGGCCAAACTGTTGTCGCTGGCGCTGCTGACGCTGGTGGAGAATGGGGTGATTGTCACGGCCGTAGTGGGCACACAGTACAACCCTTTGCTGCTGGCGGCGGGTATCTTGCTGCTGAGCTTCATCAATGCCCTGTATGGTTTTATGGTGGTCATCCGCTATGAGTCGGTGAACAGCTTCATTTTCCCCTCGGTGTTTTGGACGATGCTGTTGTCTCTGCCGTTTTTGCAATACTTTGGGTTGGTGAATACGCCGCTCGTCTATTTGCACCCGGTGCAGGCGCCGTTGGTGTTATTGACAGCCGCGTTTCAGCCCATGCCGGCCTGGACAATAGCGTATGGTGTGTTTTATGGCTTGCTGTGGGTAGCTATCCTGCACCGGTTAGCCAGACGCGCTTTTACCCGGTTTGTCATTTTGCCGCGTGGGTTGGCGCGTGTGTCATGATCCGCGAAGAACGCGAAGGCCCAACACGAAGGAATAGAGATGAACGCTCTCACAATCATTAAAACATTGGGGCCGATTGACGGCCGTAATACTCGGCGTGATCCGATGCTGCGCTGGATGTTGTTGGCGCCGCTGTTTCTGGCGCTTATTTTCCGGTTTGTGCTGCCCTGGGCGGTGCAAATTGCGGAGGCGAATGTTGGTCTGGATTTACGGCCGTATCTGCCCATGCTCTATGCCTATCTGGCGCTGCTCATCCCGGTGCTGTATGGGGCGGTGGTTGGCTTCTTGCTGCTGGATGAACGGGATGACCGCACCCTGCTGGCGCTGCAAGTGACGCCGCTGCCGCTGGCGGGGTATGCCACTTACCGGATTGGTGTGCCCATCCTCCTCAGTTTGCTGCTGACGCCGCTGACGTTTTGGGTGGTGGGTGTGCCGGGGTTGTCGTGGTGGGGGATGTGGGTCACGGCCGTAGCCGCCGCTCCGCTGGCCCCCATTTATATGCTGCTGCTGGCTGCCTTCGCCGCCAACAAGGTGCAGGGTTTTGCCCTGATGAAGGGATTGGGCATATTCCTGGTTGTGCCACTGGCGGCCTGGTTTGTGCCTATGCCCTGGCAGTTGTTGTTGGGTCTGCTGCCGACTTATTGGCCGGTAAAGGTTTTCTGGCTGCTGCTGGCAGGGCAGAATTACGGGGGATTTATGGTCGTTGGTTTGATTTACCAGTCAATCCTGGTAGTTCTGCTGTTTCGGCGTTTCCGGCAGGTAATCAGCCATTAGGCGCTGTTAGCGCCTCTATCGGCAAAAAATTATCGATGTTGGTTTGGACACTGATACAGAGGTACGCTGATGTCAAAACAAAAAATAGCTGTGACCTGTTCGGCGCGATCCCGAAGGGTCAGCAGCATCTTGCGTTCCATGGTAAATTGCACAAAGTAAGTGAGTTTAATGGGTAATTCCTGCTCAATCGCCATATTGGAGCGCAGCAGCAGACGAGTTGTGCCGTCGGCCTGCGATTGCAAGACAAACTGCCAGGTATCAATGCAGGCATCTTCAGGTTTGCCTTCCATGCCGAAGCAGAGCAAAACGGCCTCATTTTCAATCAGTTGGCGCACATACAAACCTGGCCCCGGATTCAGCACATAATCTTGGGGTGTAAAACGCCAGAAGTCGCCAACTTGTACCTCTTGATATTCCGGCACGATGCGATCAACGGTGTGGACGTTAAGGCCGAACAGGTTTTCCAGCCAGTCATAGCTGTACATGCCGCCCCGGTCTACGCCGATTTGCAGCAGCCAGGGGTAAATGGCTTCGGGTGGAGCCTGGATGGTGATGCCTTTGGTGGAGCGTAGATTGGCATTTGACACGATGTCGTCACCCGGCAGCGTGGCGTTCTTTTCAGCAGCGGTGGCGCCCCATGTTTGCATCCAGGGCCAAAGGAAGAGCAGGTAAACGGCCGTCACTGCCACCCACACCGCCACAATATAAGCTAAAACTCGCCAGAAACGGCCGTGCCGCCGCTTCGTCGTTGCATCAGTTGGCACAGATAAGGGCTGAGTCGTCATGGTAACCTTCTTTGTTATTAACGCCGGTAGGGGTAAATCATTTTATGGCATCCGCCTACCTACAACAGCAGCCAGGGATGCTCCGCCTGTTCGATGGCAACGGTGACTGCATCCAGGCGGATCACGTTCGGCCGTCCGGCGCGCTGCTCTGCCAGCCGTTCATCATTGAATTGAGCGCGCAGGTGAAACGGCTGTTGCGGTCGGTAAGGTGGGATGCGGTCCATGCCGGCCACAGCCTGGTACGCCGCTGCCCGGATAATCTCCCGCGCCTTTTCCGGCGCCAGCGAAAGCGCTGGCGCTACAGCCAGGCCGACCGCCGTTTCCGCCAGCCCCTCTTTCACCACCGCCACCATTATCTCCGGCACAATCTGCCGGCCTTCTTCAGCCGCTGCCCGGTCGCCGCTGAGAAAAACAAAAGGCACGTTGACCAATCCGGCCGTGTAACAATTCATCCAGATTTCACCCACCGGCATCTCATTGACCCAGTAACCGACCAGACTGCCAGAGAAGGAATGGGCCATAACGGCTTTGGGCGACCCCGCCATGGCGTGCAGCCCAAGCTGAAACAGGCCGGCAAAGCGCTCATCCAGCGCAATAGGGCCACCATCGCCTGCGCCCATCACCAGCCGGCAGGCAGGGTGAAGCAGCTCAATATCCAGCCCACCGGGAAAATTGCCGTGCCCATCCCAGGCAACCACCTCTGTGACGCCCGCTGCCAGGGCGCCTTCTACCAGGGCATTCAGTTCAAGCGTTGCCAGACGACGCGCCTGCGCCAGGTAGGGGGCATACCAGCCCCCAGCTACCTGCCATTGACACTGCTGGTAATGGTCAACCACGCCAGCCACGCCTTCGAGATCACAAACGACGTATATTTTCAAGGGTGTTTTACTCATCATTACCTCCATGGTTTCGGTCATCATATTCTCTCTATTAGCAGCGCCTCAAATTGGTATTTGTCATTCCGAATCCTTCACTGTCATTCAGGGCAGGCTGTCTTCGGAGCGAGGAATCCCTCTGGATTTGTGAACTTAGAGGGATTCCTCGGCGGATACTTCGGCAGACTTCAGCACAGGCCTCGGAATGACAATCTAATGTTTACGGTGTATTGGCGACCGCAAAACTGCTGTTTAATTCAGCCACCAGCTTATCGTTGCTATCAAATGCCCACACTGTCCAGGTGTAGCTGCCTGCTTTCAAGGAAGACGTTACCTTTAGCGAGGTATCGGTTGTCACCTGGTCGAGGATAACGACGGGCGGGTAAGCGGCAGCATCTATGACGATGACTTGATACCTGACGGCATCGGCATAACCTTGCCATTGCAACAGCGGTTCTGAGCCAACTGTGGCCTCAGCCGCCGGCGCCACCAGGCCCAGCGTATCTTTGACAGAGAAGGCGCTGTTGAGTTGGGCGAGAACGGCCGTTGCCCCATCTTGCGCCCGCACCGTCCAACTGTAATGACCGGGAGCCAGCGGCTTATCCACCGCCAGCATCGGCTCGGTAACGGTCTGATCAATAACAACCTGTGGCGGGTAGACCGCATCATCCAGCACGATCACATGGTAATTGACCGCACCGGGGAACGCCTGCCATTGCAGGATAGGCTGGCTGTCTACCGCTTCCTCGTTATTGGGCCAGGTGAGTTGGAGGGTGGGAACGGCCGTT
>JACSRF010000123.1 GCA_014879875.1 Anaerolinea sp. | reverse complement strand
AGGTGAACGGGATGCTTCACTCCGAAGACAGCCTGCCCTGAGCTTGTCGAAGGGTTCAGCATGACGCTTTTCATTTGTAAAGGACATTTTGACAGTTTGAATTCATGCCCCTATTACGTGTTCCGTACCTGGAGAGCAATAGGCAATACGCAATGGGGTATCCCCTCTCGAAATACCAAAATCGCCTTGACTTCTTAGAACATCAGTGCTAATATATTGGCGGCAGCAAACCTTTCCCCTCTCCCTCTTCCTGATGTGGAACTGATAGGTGCGACCCCTATCAGTTCCACTCCCCTTTTCTTCCCCCGCTCGAACCCAGCTTTATGAGGCCACATTGGTAAACTATCAGTGTGGCCTCGTTCCCTTGCCCTCCTACCTACCCTATGTTACCATTCTCATTATTACATTGTCCTGTTTTTATGTTCACCTTTTAGTCATTTACTCAAATACTTATGTTTAGTGCTGAGTTTTTATCTCGAATCATAGGCGCTGTCGCTGGCGCAATCGGTGGTGGTTTATTCGGCGATTACCTTGCCAATTTATTACATGCGCCGCCGGAGCTTTACGTGGTAACCTTTGCGCTGTTGGGGGTGTTGACCGGGCTGGTGCTAACGCCGCACGTTACCATCATCCCCCTGCGCAATACGCGACGACGGCTGGCTGTTATGCCACCGGAACGGTTAGTTGCTATCATTGTCGGTATCTTCCTGGGGTTGGTGGGCGCTGCTCTGTTTTCACTACCATTAGCGCTGCTGCCCCCTCCCTTTCGCCATATTTTGCCATTGGCAGCGGCCGTCCTCTTTTGCTACCTCAGTATTTTGATTTTGACGCTGCGGCAAAATGACCTGAAATCATTTCTGGCAAATTTTCGCGCCGCCGGGACCACGCAACCGGTCGAACCACTCGAAAATTTCATTTTATTGGACACAAGCGTGATCATAGACGGCCGTATCCACGATGTCAGTAAAACCGGCTTTTTGCAAAGTACCCTGCTCATCCCAAACTTTGTCCTACGCGAATTGCAATACATTGCCGACAGTTCTGAGTCTATTCGTCGCAATCGCGGCCGGCGCGGGCTAGAAGTGCTGGCGCACTTGCAAGAAGAACCACGCATCATCACGCGCATCACCGATATGGACGTGAGCGAGATACGCGAGGTGGATAGCAAGTTGGTATCGTTGGCGCGTCACTTACATTGCCCCATCATGACTACCGATTACAATCTGAACCGGGTAGCTGAAATTCAGGGCATCACCGTGCTTAATATCAACGATCTGGCTAATGCGGTGAAAGCCGCTTACCTGCCTGGTGAGGAACTGCAAGTCAAGATCATTCAAGAAGGGCGTGAAGGTGACCAGGGCGTTGGTTACCTGGAAGATGGGACCATGGTCGTGGTCGAAGACGGCCGTTCTCTCATCAACCAGACCCTCAGAGTCACCGTCACCAAGGTACTGCAAACCTCCGCCGGACGCATGGTCTTTGCCAAACCCTAGCATCCGTCAATCCATATGGTTGCTCGTTTTCGCTTCGCCCCCAGCCCCACCGGCATCCCTCATATCGGCAATCTGCACACCGCCCTCTTTAGTTGGTCTCTGGCGCGGACGATGGGCGGCGATTTTGTTTTACGCATCGAAGACAGCGACTCGGCGCGCATCACTCCTGCCGCCACCCAACAAATGCTGGACGCGCTCACCTGGCTGGGCATTGATTGGGATGAGGGACCAGACATTGGCGGCGATTATGGTCCCTATGTCCAATCGCAGCGGCGCCCCTCTCATCAGCGCGTCATCACGCAGCTTGTGGATGAAGGGCACGCCTATTACGGCGACAACCCGGCGCATTCAGCATCCCCGGCAAACAACCCGCTGCGCCTGCATATGCCGCAAACAGGTGAAACGGTGCTGCGCGACGCCATTCGCGGTCCGATTCACTTTGACAACAGCCTCAACAAAGATGCGATCCTGGTACGCAGCGACGGTCGTCCCCTGTACCACCTGGCCGCCATGGTTGACGACCACGATATGGGCATCACCCACGTCACGCGCGGCGAGGAATGGATCGCCAGCAGCCCCATCCACATCCAGTTTTACACCGCAATGGGTTGGCCGCAGCCGGTTTGGATTCACCTGCCGCTCATTTTGAACAAGCACGGGCAAAAATTGAGCAAGCGCGACCCCGAAGGGGGCGACCCCAAGGGGGGGTATCTGATCACCGACTTTCAGGAAGCGGGCTATTTGCCTCAAGCGGTGTGGAATTATTTACTGCTGTTGGGCTGGACACCCGATGGCGAGCAAGAAATCGTGGACAAATGGACGGTGCGCAAACAGCTTCGCCTGGAACGGCTGTCCGCATCCCCGGCCACGTTCGACTGGGACAAGTTGCAATGGGTGAATCGGCAGTATCTGCAAAAGTTGTCGGATACGGCGGTAGCGGAAGGGATACGGCCGTTTCTCGAAGACGTCTATGACACCCCCCTTGACGACAAATGGCTGCTGCGCCTGACAACCACCATACGCGATGGCCTGAAAACCTACGCTGATGGCGTTGACCTGGCCGCGTGGGCATTCCCCGATGGTTATGAACTGACGGCCGTCGGCGCGGCCGCCCTCACCAGCAGCACGGCCAAACCCGTCCTCGCCTGGCTTATTGCCGAACTGGCGGCCATTGTGCTGCTTGATGAAGCCACCGCGCACAGCATCCTTAACGGCATACGCCAACGCGGACAAGCGCAGTATGGCTGGCGCGCCCCCGACATTTACCAGCCCATTCGCGCGGCCCTCACCGGTGATGTCAATGGGCCGCCCTTACCCGCCATCATGAGCATTTTGGGCAAAGAAAACGCTTTACAACGCCTGGCAAATGGCATAAAGTATAAGGCATGAATCATCAAAAGCACCTTTTGTCCCATTCATATTTTCCCTCTTGCGCCTGCATCTGTTAGCAGCAGGGCTTAATGCTGTCAGAAAAAGCCCTGCCTGGTGTGTTCAAACCCCTGATTTCTCATATAATTAACGGCCGTGTCGTCGTGTATCCGCCGACGCCCGCTTTGAAAGATGATCCTCGCCGTTCATCCTTCATTCTTCATCCTTACTTTTAGGGTAATCATTTACCCCTGCCCCTGAGCGTTCGACTGAGCTCACGCCGAAGTCCTGTTGCAGGGGAATCGGTTGCGACAGGCTCAACCCACGGGGCGTGAACGGCTACCTTTTAGGAGAGACCATGACGCTAAGAATTTACAATGTTCTGACCCGCGCAAAAGAAGTATTTCAGCCGCTAAATCCCGGCAAAGTCAATATGTACGTCTGCGGGCCAACTGTTTACGATTACTCACACATCGGCCATGCCAAAACCTATATTGGCTTCGATGTCGTTGCCCGTTACCTGCGCTACCTGGGGTACGATGTACTTTACGTGCAAAACATCACCGACGTCGGCCACATGCTCGACACTGGCGAAGATCGTATCCTGAAAAAGGCGCGACAGCTTTCGGCCGGCCCCATGCAGGTCGTTGAGACCTATATGCGCGAATATTTAACTGACATGGACGCGCTTGGCGTCCATCGGCCCGACATCAGCCCACGCGCCAGCGGTCACATCCCCGAACAAATCGCCATGGTGCAAACGCTGATTGACAAAGGTCACGCTTACGAAGAAGACGGCTCCGTCTACTTTCATGTCCCTTCATTTCCCGAATATGGTAAGTTGAGCGGCCGTGTGCTGGAAGAGCAAGAAGAAGGGACCCGCGAAGCCGTGCGCACTGAAAAACGGCATCCGGCCGACTTTGCCCTCTGGAAAAAGGCAGAGCCGGAACACATTTTGCGCTGGCCCAGCCCGTGGGGTGAAGGCTTCCCCGGCTGGCACGTTGAATGCTCGGCGATGGCAACCAAATACCTGGGCGTCACCTTCGACATTCACGGTGGCGGCATTGACAATATCTTCCCGCACAACGAATGCGAGATCGCCCAAAGTGAAGCAGCGCATGGCGAAACCTTTGCCCGCTACTGGATGTTGACTGGCACGCTTACCCTGGATGGCGTCAAAATGAGCAAAAGTCTGGGTAACACGCTCTCCATAAAAGATGCGTTGGCGCGCTGGCGGCCGGAGGCGATTCGCACCTTCATTCTCTCCAGCCATTATGGCAGCCCGATTGATTTCTCCGACGAGGCGATTGAGGCCGCGTATAAAGGATGGCAGCGTATCTGGGGGGCGGTGACGTTGACGCGGCAGCAGTTGCGCACGGCCGTTTCCGGCAATGCGGACACAGATGTGTTGGCGCTGTTGGAAAAGGCAAAAGCGCAGTTCATTGAGAAGATGAATGACGATTTCAACGCGCCGACGGCGCTGGCGACGCTGCAAGAGGTGACGCGGCAAGTGAACACGTTGCTCAATGAAAAAGGGCCGCACACAATCGAGACACTGCGCGCCATTGACGTGTTTTACCGCGAATTGGGTGGCGGCGTGCTGGGCATTATTCCTGATGAGGCGGACAGTGGTAGCAGCGGCAGCGCCGAGCGCGAAGATGGCCTGGTGCGTCTGCTCATTGACCTGCGCGCCCAGGCACGCGCCAACCGGGAGTGGGCCACGGCCGATGCGATCCGCAACCAACTAAAGGCGCTGGGCATTGTGCTCGAAGACCGGGCGGATGGGACGATTTGGAAGTTGGAGTAGCCCGTGAACCGTGAACCGTAAACCGATTACCGATTACCGATTACCGATTACCGATTACCGATTACCGATTACCGATTACCGATTACCGA
>JACSRF010000548.1 GCA_014879875.1 Anaerolinea sp. | reverse complement strand
AGTTTACAGATTGGGCCAATCTTGGAGATTGGCCCAATCTCGCCAAGTTAAAAACGGGCAAACCCTTAGACTTTGGCGAATGGGCCAGTGTTTACAAGACCTGGCTAGAAAGACAGCCTGAATACCGTACAACAATCCAACGCTTGCAAAAACAAACAACCACCCTATCTGGTTTAGTTCGCATTGCCGCATGAATAACCCTCTGCGCACAGTGGTGGATAGTGTGACGGCGGAAGCGAATACGGCCGTTTAATCTGACAGCAAACCACTCAACCCGCTATCCCGGTAATCTGGTCAAAAATCAAGGTGGCATATTCAGCGCAAACGGCCTGGACATGCTGCCAATCATGCCAGCGGGCATCCAGACGCTTATATTCGGCCAGGTGTTGTTCTTCCAAATCATAAGGTAACGGCCGTGCCAGTTGAATCTGAAGTTGTTGTAAGGCAGATTCTCCATTTGCTTGCGGATAAAGCTGGTCAAAAGGAGACAGAGCGGCAATCATCGCGGTAACGCCTAGATGGTCAGCCAGGGCCACAAAGTCAAGATAGATGCGGTGCGCGGCGTACAGAGCGGACGCGCTGCCGCCAACGAGAATGGCATCGGGCAAAATGCGTTGCAGCTGCGCCGCCGCCGTCAAAACTTGTTCCCAATCAGGTAAGGTGTCGTTCGGCATATTGCTTCCAGAAATGGTAGCGTTGGGCATAGAGGTCGGCGCTGTGCGCCTGGCACACGCGCAGCACCTTTTCCATCACCGCCCGATCCGCCAGCGCGGCCTGGCGCAATGCGGCCCAGTCGTCACGCCGGCCCCGCGCAATCACGTCATCAATGGCCGCGAGCGTAAACTGTTGATGGGTCAGGTGACGGTGTAACATGATGCCATTATACAACATCGGCAAAAGGGGCGGGCATAGCAAGTTGGCGGGGTGGCTGTGTCTCTCTGCGTTAAAAATTTGGTTATGGCCGTCCAAGTGGTGCGAAATGATACGGCCGTGTGCCTGATCTGGTACAATTAGGGGGACGGAAACGGCCTAATTATGCTGGCCCCGCTAAAAAACGAATGATGGATGACGCATGACAAATTACGAACCAATCATTGGCATTGAATTACACGCCGAGTTGATGACCAACTCGAAGATGTTTTGTGGCTGCAAGGTGGTGGACAGTGTGGAGGCGGAACCGAACACGGCCGTTTGCCCCGTCTGCCTCGGTATGCCCGGCATGTTACCCGTGATCAACAAGCAAGCGGTGGCGTTCGCCCTGCGCGTGGCCCTGGCGCTCAACTGCACCATTCAGCCCCACAACATCTTCGCCCGCAAAAACTACTTTTACCCTGACCTGCCCAAAGCGTACCAGATCAGCCAGTACGAATTGCCCATTGGCACAGACGGCTGGGTGGACATACAGTTAGAGTCGGGTGAGCACAAACGCATCGGCATCCGCCGCGTGCATATGGAAGAAGACACCGGCAAACTCACCCACCTCGATGGCGGTGGCTCCCTCGTTGACTACAACCGCTCCGGCGTACCGCTTTTGGAAATTGTATCCGAACCGGATATTCACTCCGGCGAAGAAGCGCGCGCTTATGGCCTGAAAATTCGCCAGATTTTGCGCTATTTGGGCGTCAATTCCGGTGATATGGAGAAAGGCGTGCTGCGCGTGGAGCCAAATATCAGTCTGCGTCCCGTAGGAACGACCGCTTTTGGCAAGCGCACGGAGTTGAAGAACCTTAACAGCTTCAAAGCATTGGCCGATGGCGCGGCTTATGAAATTGCCCGGCAGGCGGAAATTCTGGATGCGGGCGGCGCTGTGGTGCAAGAAACGCGCGGCTGGCACGATACAAAACGCATCACGTTTAGCCAGCGCAGCAAAGAAGAAGCCGAGGATTACCGCTACTTTCCAGAGCCAGATTTGCCACCGCTGCACATCAGCGATGAATGGATCGTCCAGGTACAGGCGGGGCTGCCAGAGCTGCCCGACGCTAAAATTGCCCATTACCTGGCGGATTACGGTCTTTCGGAATACGACGCGCGCGTCCTGGCAGAGGAGAGAGAAGTAGCCGCCTGGTTTGAAGAAGCGGCAGCCCATTTCCCCGATGCAAAAACCATTACCAACTGGGTGCTGAACAACCTCTTCCAACTTATGAACGAGCACAAACAAACCATTGGCGAGATGCAGGTAACGCCGACCGGATTGGCAGAACTGCTGCAACTGGTTGCCGATAACACGCTGAACAACAATACAGCGAAAGAGGTATTGGCAGATATGTTTACCACCGGAGAAAGCGCCAAAGCCATCGTTGCCGCCAAAGGGCTGGCGCAAATCTCCGACGAGGACGCGATTGCGGCGCTGATCGCTACCATTCTCGACCAAAACCCCAACCAGGTTACCGCATACCTTAATGGAAAAGAACAACTGCGCGGCTGGTTTGTCGGCCAGATCATGCGCACAAGTCAAGGGAAGGCCAACCCGGCGCTGGTGAACACATTGCTGACCACACAACTTGCGCAGCGTCGCCTATCTGACGAAGCGTGAAACGTGAATCGCTTCACGTTTCATGCCTCATAGCTTGCCCTGAGCTTGGCGAAAGGTTTCAGGCAAAACCCTACGAAATCCAAAAGACCCCCCTCAAATTCCTCCTTATAAGCCAAATTTTGTAGTTGATTTGTAGCTGTTTTGTAGCTGATTTGTAGTTATTTGCAGTTGCACGGCCGTTTTTTATGATACTATGTTCGCTCTGGCAAGCAGCCTGAAGTGATGTAACCGTTCACCCCCCGCCGGTTGAGCTTGTCGAAACCGATTTCCCTTCGACAAGACTTCGGCGTGAGCTCAGTCGAACGCTCAGGGGACGGGGGTGAATGATTACGAAGTGATTGATGAAAAGGGTAACTACTAAGCCCGCTGCCTGAGCTTGTCGAAGGCAGCACGGGCTTCGACAGGCTCAACCAACTTCACCGCACTTTATTGAGAAGATACAAGGTTTCGTTGAAATTTTATGAGCGAAGAGAACAAATTGATCGTTGATACCGACCCCGGCGTAGACGACGCGGTGGCGTTAGCCTGGCTGCTCAGCCAGACGACATATCCGCTGACGCTTTTGGGCATTGGCATCGTCGCCGGGAATGCGCACCCTGCTCAGGGAGCGAATAATGCGCTGACGGCGTTGCATACGCTGGGTCAGGCCGAGATTCCATTGGCTGTCGGAGCGAATCAGCCGCTTGTCTATCCCTTAAGCCGCACTAACCGGCTGATTCATGGGCCGGATGGATTGTGGGGCGCCGGAGCGCAGCCACCCTATGACATCACCCACTGCCCTACCGATGTGCCCGCTTTTTACCGCGACCTGGCGCAGGCGCACCCTGGGGCAACGCTGCTAGCGCTGGGACCGCTGACCAACCTGGCGCAAACGGTGACGCGCTACCCGGAGGCGCTGCGGTCTCTAAACCGTATTGTCATTTTGGGCGGGGCGAAGGCGACGGGGAGCGTGACGCCGGTGGCGGAGTATAACTTTTGGCAAGACCCACAAGCAGCGGCGCTCGTCTTAGGCGCAGGTTTACCCATCACTTTAATGCTGCGTGATACGTTTATAACGTTTGCGCTGACAGAGGCAGAGGTAAAGGCTGTGTGTGAAGGGGAAACGGCCGTCATGCGCCTGCTCGGTCCGCCCCTGCAACGGTACGCGGGTCTGTACACCGGCATGGGGCGCGCGCCGGCAGCTACCATTCCTGACCTGGTAGCCGCCATGTTTGCCCTGGACCCGGCATTGGGGAGTACACAGCCGGCGCTGGTCAACGTGATGACAGAACCGGGCCTGACGCGCGGACAATCTATCATCGGCCTTCGTTTTAGTGAACGGCTGACGATGATTGCTGATGATGAAGAGTTGGGAGACCTGGCCGAGCGGGCGCTGGTCGAATCGGATTTTGACTTGATGACGGCCGTTGCCGCCATTGCCAACCGTCAACCAGATAACGCACAGGTCGTCACCCATATCAACATCACGGCCATGCGCGACCTGTTCTTCACCACCTTCATAGGAAAAGATGAGTACTATGCGTAAAAACGGTTCATTGCGGGCGGCTATTTTTGACCGCAATAACGTATTAATCGAATACGATTTTGACGTGGCGCAAGCCTTTTTTGGCCCCCTGCTGCCTATCTCCATTTTTAAGTTGGGCGACCGCTGGCAGGCATGGGGCGAAAGGGTTGGTTTTCCAGCCACGCCCGCCGACGAAGTGGGATTTTGGCACGGGTTTTGGCAGCAGTTAGGCGATGATCTGGCTTTGAGCAAGGGGGTGGTGGCGAAACTGCGGACATTTGAATACGCGAGTGTGTTACGGCCGTATCCCGACGCCCGCCACGCCCTCCAATCCGCCAAAGAACACGGGCTGCGGGTGGGCATTCTTTCCAACTTCCCCCTGGCAACCATCGAAACCTCCCTCGCCGCCACCAACTTGTTAGACCTGGTGGACGTCGCGCTCTCATCCAGCAACATCGGCGTAGCGAAACCTGACCCGGCCGCTTACGAACAGATGATGCAAGCCTTAGATATTCCACCAACGGCCGCGCTGTTTTTCGACGACACCCCCATTCACATTGCGGGCGCGCGCCAACTGGGATTTACCGCCTATTTGGTTAACCGGCAACGGCCGGAACACGATCTAGCCAATGGCATTATCTGCAATCTGACAATTATGCCCACGCTGATTAAGGAATGGCACTTCAATAAGTTGGTCAAGATTGGTTCAATCTTCGGAGATTGAACCAATCTAAAT
>JACSRF010000124.1 GCA_014879875.1 Anaerolinea sp. | reverse complement strand
CAGGTGAACGGGATGCTTCACTCCGAAGACAGCCTGCCCTGAGTGCCGCCGAAGGGTTCAGCATGACGCTTTTCATTTGTAAAGGGCATTTTAACAATATTGAACCATGCCCGTATATGCAAGATTTTCCGCCATTTCGTGAGATTCGAGGCCCAAAATGATGAACTTTCCTGTAGATGATTTCCAGATAGAACTAGAAAACTACCGTTTGGGTGTGCAAAACATTCTACCTGGTTACTTACGCGTTGCTTATCAGGATGACGCTCTGATTGATGAATTGGCTCTCGTGTTGCAGAGTCGTGATTGGCTGGAATCTGCATTAGCTGTCGCGCCGCAATATGTTCTCCATCACCTGTCTGACATAGAAACAGTAGATCAACAATTACTTGTTCTGAAAGACAGGTTATTAGCGCAAGTTCCATTGTATACCAGTTTCCGCGAGCAAATGCCCCGACCACGCAGCCACTGGTGGTATTATCTGGATAAAATTGTGACTGAACCTCAATTGTCGGCAAAGGGTAAACAGCCAGCGTTTTGGTTACCATTGGCCGCATAGGGTTTGTCACGGGAATTTGCGGAATACGGTCTGTTGTAACAGCATTTCCAGGAGCAAGAGGAGCAAAGCGGCCGTTAACGGCCAGCGCGCCAGTTCCTCGTATTGGTAAAAGACGCGGATCTCCACTTGCGATTTTTCCAGTTGGTCAATTTCATCATAAATCTGGCGCAGTTCGTTGGCGTCGGCGGCGCGGTAGAAACGGCCGTCGGTCATCGCCGCTATCTGCATCAACACCTCCTCGTCCAGTTCGCTCTCCTGATACACAATTTGCACGCCGAAAATGCCCTGCTGCGGTACCGGAACTTGTCCTTCGCGCCCCACGCCAATGGTGTACACCTTGATGCCCAGCGCCTGCGCCGCTTGCGCCGCCGTCAGTGGGTCAATCTGACCCGCATTGTTCACGCCATCGGTGAGCAAAATGATCACCTTGCTGACTGCGGCCGAATCTTTGAGCATGTTGGCCGCATTTGCCAGCCCCATGCCAATGGCCGTGCCATCTTCCAGCCCCAAATCATAGCCCAGTTGAATGTCTGCCAGCAGTCGCGCCAGCACGTTGTGATCCACGGTGAGCGGGCTTTGCGCGAAAGCGTCGCGGGCAAAGACGACCAGGCCGATGCGGTCATACGGCCGTTTCGCCACAAACTCCGCGATCACCCGTTTCGCCGCTTCCAACCGGTTCTCTGGCTGAAAGTCGAGCGCGGCCATGCTGCCGGAGATGTCCAGCGCCAGGGCGATGTCCACCCCTTCGCCGCGCACTACCTGCTGCCCGGTTACGCGCTGCGGCCGCGCCAACCCGACGATGAGCAGCGCCAACGCCAGCCAGCGCAGCCCCATCAACATGGGACGAAGGGTGATGCGCCAGGAGGTAACGGCCGTTTGCGCCAGGCCCACATCTGCATAGCGCAGTGCCGCCGGCCGTCGCCGCGCCGCCAGCAGCGCCAGCCCCGGAATGAGCAGCAGCAGGAGCAGAAGCCAGGGGGAGGCAAATTGGTAGCTCATGCGTCCTCTCCATTGGCGATTGGCGATTGACGGACTTGTCCTGAGCTTGTCGAAGGATTGACGATTGGCGATTGACAGACTTGTCCTGAGTTTGTCGAAGGATTGACGATTGTCAGGATGAACTGCTGCGCCTGTGCCGGGAAGTTTTGGGCGGCAAGCAGATCAGGGGTGACTTGGGCGAATTTCACCAGGTCGGCATCGGCGAGGAGAACTAATAACTGCGTCTGCGCCTCTGGCGGCATGGGCGCGTGACGAATTTCGTGGCGAATTTCGGCGGTGGTGCGGTCAAGGGCGGGCAGGGCGAAGGCGGCTTCCAGGTAGCGGCGCAGCGCGTCGCTGACCAGGGTGTACTGCTCCTTGAAGCGGCTTTGCGCGGGCAAATTGAGGGCGGCGATACGCGCCAGTTCATCCAGGGCGATCTCGTGCGGCAGGCGGTTGTCCAGGGCAGGCAGGGGAACGGCCGTCGCCTGCGGCTGTCGCGGCCAGCGCCGCCATGCCCAATACCCAGCCGCCGCCAGCAAGGCCGCTGTCAACAAACCGCCCAACAGCCAGGGCCAGCGGGGCGGGGATTCCAGGCTCGCTTGTGGTTTGATGTCGCGCAGGGTCAGGTCATCTGCGGTGAGTACGGAGAGGACGGTGAGGGGGATGGGATCGGCCGTGACTGCGGCCACTTCGCCGTCAGCCAGCGACACCGTCACCGTCAGGGGAGGCGTCAGGTAGTCGCCAGGCGTCCACAGCGTGGCGAACAGCGTTTGCGTCGTCGCCTCTGTCCCGTCGTCATGGGTGATGGTTGATGACGGCCGTTGTCCCCGAATTTCCAGGTCGCCCCACGTCTCCCCCCATGCCGGCCACAATACGCGCGCGCCTGTGGGGTGTACGGCCGTTACCGTCAATGTCACCACATCCCCCACCGTGAGTTGGGGCGGATCGGCCGTTATGGTGAGGGTGATTGACGATTGGGGATTGACGATTGGCGATTGACGATTGGGGGTTGGGGGTTGGAGGGCCTGTCCTGAGCTTGTCGCAGGATCGGCGGCGTGAACCAGGGCAAAAGCCATGCTCAACCCAACTGCGACAAGCGCCGCCAGTGTCAGCCACTCACTTACTCGTCTAACGGCCGTGCCTTTCACCATTCCCCACTCCACATTCCGTATTCCGCACTCATCTCCGCCGCGCCCGTTTTTGGAAAAATTGCGTCAGCGCCGTGACGTAATCGGTCGCCGTGGTCACACTGATGCGGTCAACGCGGGCGCGATTGAAGGCGTCCCGTTTGGCCTGTCGCATTTGTTCACTGCGCTGACGAAAGGCCGTTTGCCAGGCGTGGCTGCGGGTGTCTATCCAGGTGAGCGCACCCGTTTCCGCATCTTCCAGCGCCACCAGCCCCACCCCGGCAAACTCCTGCTCCAACGGGTCGTTCAGGTCAACGGCAACCAGGTCATGCCGCCGATTGGTGACGCCGAGGAGACGGCCATAATCCTCCACATCCGCCAAAAAATCAGACACCAAAAAGAGGATGCTGCGCCGCTTCAGGGCGTGGTTCACCATCTCCAGCGCCAGGCGGATGTCTGTACCGCGCCCCTGCGGCTGGAAGGTGAGCAGATCACGGATCAGGCGCAGCACATGTTTGCGCCCTTTACGCGGCGGGATGTACAGCTCGATCTGGTCGGTAAAAATGAGCAGCCCCACTTTGTCGTTGTTGGTGGTGGCGGCGAAGGCGAGCACGGCCGTTAACTCCGCCGCCATCTCTCGCTTAAACCAGTTCACCGAGCCAAAGTCGCCCGACGCGCTGGCGTCCACCAGCAGCATCACCGTCAACTCGCGCTCCTCCACGTAGCGCTTCACGTAAGGCTCGCCGCTGCGGGCGGTCACGTTCCAATCAATCGCGCGCACGTCATCGCCGGGGGTATACGGCCGTACTTCGTCAAACTCCATGCCGCGCCCCTTAAACACGGCATGGTACTCCCCGGCAAAGCTGTCATTCACCAGATGGCGCGTATGAATTTCGATCTGGCGGATTTTGCGTATTAGCTCAGGCGTTAACATAAGCAGTGAAACGTGAAACGTGAACCGTAAGCCGTGAACCGTGAACCGTAAACCGTAAGCCGTAAGCCGTGAACCGTGAACCGTAAGTCCTGAAACGTAACGGATTACCGATTACCGATTACCGATTACCGATTACCGATTACCCCTTACGGCACTTCCACATGATCGAGAATGCGCTGCACAAGCTGATCCGTGCTGATCTCCTCAGCCTCCGCCTCAAACGTGGTGATGATGCGGTGGCGCAGCACGTCGGGCGCCATTTGCTTGATGTCCTCCGGCGTGACAAAGCCGCGCCCTTTGAGAAAGGCGTGGGCGCGCGCCGCCATGACCAGGTAAATGCCCGCGCGCGGCGACGCGCCAAAGGCGATGAGCGAACGCAAATCAGCCAGGCCATTCGCCCCCGGCTCGCGGGTGGTAAAAACGAGATCGAGGACGTACTCCTTGATTTTTTCGTCTACGTAAACGTGGCGTACCGCCTCCCGCGCGCGCAAAATGTCCGCCGGCGTGATCACCGGGCGCGTTGCAGGCAAGGGTGCGCCGGTCATGCGGTCAATGATCCGCCGTTCCTCGGCGCGGCTGGGATAAGCCACCAACGCCTTGAGCATGAAGCGGTCTACCTGCGCCTCTGGCAGCGGATACGTCCCTTCCTGCTCAATCGGGTTTTGCGTCGCCAACACCAAAAAGAGCGTATCCAGGGGGAAGGTTGCGTCGCCAATCGTCACCTGCCGCTCCTGCATCGCTTCGAGCAGGGCGCTTTGCACTTTGGCCGGGGCGCGGTTAACTTCATCCGCCAGTACCAGATTGGCGAAAATCGGCCCTTTGTGGACGGTGAACTCGCTGCTGCGCGGGTTGTAAATTTGCGTGCCGATCAGGTCGGCGGGCAGCAGGTCGGGCGTAAATTGGATGCGGGCAAAGTCGGCCTGAATGGCCTGCGCCACTGTTTTGATGAGCAGTGTTTTTGCCAGGCCAGGCACGCCTTCGAGCAAAATATGGCCGTCGGCGAGCAGGGCGATGAGGACGCGATCTATCAGGCTTTCTTGCCCAACCATGATTTTGTTGATTTCAGCGCGCAGATCGTGCAAAAATGCGCTTTCTTTTTCGATCTGGGCGTTGAGCGCGCGCACGCTGGTTAAGTCCATAAGTTTTTCCTTGCTCATAAGTAATCATTCAGTTACACGGAGTTACACGGAGTTACACGGAGAAGACACAGAGATACACGGAGAGGAAGAGG
>JACSRF010000402.1 GCA_014879875.1 Anaerolinea sp. | reverse complement strand
GAGCGGAGTCTTCGGAGCGAAGAATCCCTACGGTTTAGTCAGGTGAACAGGATGCTTCACTCCGAAGACAGCCTGCCCTGAGCTTGTCGAAGGGTTCAGCATGACGCTTTTCATTTAGCATAACGCTTTTCGTTTGTAAAGGACATTTTGATAGCATTGAACCATGCCCAGGTTAGAAATCATTTTTGGAAGTGTAGACAGCATATAATGTTACGTCAAGAATAGCGTGGAGGAGTAAATGATGCACCTGGGGGGAGGTTTCGCGCATAAACAGCGAGCCTATTACTTGACAAGCCGCTCATAATCGGTTATTTTGTCACATACATAAGTATATTAGGCATAGAGAATATGAACCCCAGAGACCAGATGCGCAAGGGCAGCACCGAGATATTAATCCTCAGCCTGTTGGTCGAGTCCCCGATGTACGGGTATGAGATCAGCCAACATCTCAAACAGCGCAGCGGCGGCTACTTTGAGATGAAAGAGGGGCTACTTTACCCGACGTTACACCGTATGCAACAAAATGGTTGGCTCTCTTCAGATTGGCGGAATGTTGACGGCCGTCAGCGCAAGTATTATCAGTTGACCCCGGTCGGGCGCGAGGTGTTAGGCGAGCAAGCCGCCGAGTGGAAGACATTCCTGGAAGAGATGGACGCCTTTCTGCGGGCAAATAAAATATGGGCAAAGTAACAATTGACCACGTGTTGGCTAATATCAGCCAGCATATCCACGTGAGCAAAGAAACTGAATACGAACTACTGGCCGAAATTCGCGCTCATTTGGAGGATGCCGTCGTCCGCGCCATCGCCAAAGGGGAGGATGAGCAAACGGCCCTGCTGAAGGCTGCCGAGGAATTTGGCGGTGACGAAGTGGGGCTGGCGCTCCAGGAGGTCCACGCCAGTTGGGAACCGATCCATGCGATCCTGGCGATTGCCCTGCCCGTGCTGTTGACCCTGATCTTGCGCTGGCTGGCATATGCCCCAGATGGATCGGCGCTTGCCTGGCCACAGGCGTTGGTCGGTCCCGGCTTTTGGGTTGTCGCCGGCGCGGCGCTGGTTATCCCCCTGTTGTACTTCCACCGTTGGCGTTTTGCCATTATCGGTTGGGTGATCTTTTGGCTTCTTTCCGTAATTTTTGTTGTTTTTCCGGCTATCAGCCAATGGTAATTGGGCGCGCCGGGCAGATCACGCTGCCAGCCACACCCAAAAACCCCCTGCCATTGGGCAATTTGATTGGAGGGTATCATGACAGACACCACCAAAGTTAAACTTGAGGGAAATCGGCTGTTCAACGCACAAGATTTCAGCATTGTGGAGAAAATCCTGCGCAATCGCCACGCCTTTTTTGAGGAAGTGCGCGAAGGGGTTGACCTGCAAGCCAAGATGCGGGCAATGTTGATCTCTAGTATCTGCTTTTTTGCCTTGTATGGCGCGGTGATGGGGTCTACGCACAGCTTATGGCAGACGCTGAGCTCCGCCGCCAAGCTGCCCATCCTGTTTCTGGCGACGTTGTTTGTGTGCGTGCCCAGCCTCTATTTCTTCAGCCTGTTGTTTGGCTCGAACCAGAGCCTCAGCCAGAACATCACCATTATTCTGACGGCCATCACGGTCACGGCCGTTTTGCTGCTTAGCTGCGCGCCCATCACCCTTTTCTTCTTGCTCACCACCACGCAGTACCAATTCTTCAAATTGCTCAACGTCGCCATTTTCGCCGTCTCGGGGTTGATGGGGGTTGTGTTCTTGTATCAGGGTATGAAGATCGTGTCCAATCCTGAACTGGAAGGGGCGAATACACGCCGCTGGGTGCTCATCTTTTGGATGTTTGTCTACGCCTTTGTCGGCAGCCAGATGGCCTGGACCATTCGCCCGTTCATTGGCGCGCCGGGCACGAAATTTGAACTATTCCGTCAGCTTGGCGGCAATTTCTATTCCAACGTCATCTACAGCATCGGCGAAATCCTCGGCTTCTTCATCGTTCGTTGAGCAGGCAGGCTGTGAATAACGGCGCGCATCCTCTTCAATACAGGAAGCGACCCCGTTTATTATCTGTGGAAACGGCCGTTTAGACATCTTTGGCGCGGCTTGCTGTGGCGGGGCCATCGTCGCGCCTGAATTTCAACCCCTTTATTCGCCGGATCAGGTGTGGCGGGGGGTGGGAGACGGCCGTTTCACTGCCGATCCCCGCGCCAATTACCGGTAAACCTGGAGGCAAGCGATGTTCTGGCTAACCGCACATAAACGTATCTGGCGTCTGCTGTTCCTGGTGTTATTGATCGCCGGCATATACGGGCCTTGGGGCTTTGACCGTATCCATGTGCCATCACCATACCCATGTTCGCTGCCCAATATCCGACTAGATGAAAATTTTTGCGGTTTGCCGTTGTCTATCACCTGGGGTTTTACGGAGACAATCAGAGGCATCCTGACTGTGGCTGCTGCGGAGAGCATGAATATGATGGGCCTCGCGCGACTGATTCTCTCCTCTTTTACGCATTTCACCCTCATCCTGCTCCTGTTTGCGCTGCCGATTATAACCGCCCTGATCTTGATTTTACACGGCGACCGCCCGTATTGGCGCATAGCCCATATGATTTTCCTGGGCCTGACTGCCGGTCTCATCCTATTTGCGCTTATTCTCATGCCATATCCCCGGATGTTAGGCGTCCTATGGGGCATCAGCGTATATCTTGGGGCGACGGCCGGTATGCTGTTGGTAGAAGCCCTAACCTGGACAAGCCAGAAGAGAATTTAATACAAAGGGACAAAGATGGAAAGAGACAAAGAAAAAGAAAACCCTGGCTCTTTGGGAATTCAGGGGGTTGACAGCCCGTGATGCGTGATACGTGACCAGAGAGAATTCACGCATCACGTTTCACGTCGTGGTCGTCACGGGAATTCCGTAAGAGCCTGCACGTTCAAGGCTGGCTTCCCTCTGCTCCCGCATCCCGTTCCCGCCAATTCCGGTTAATATGCTCCAACGACTGGTGACGAAAATAGGTGTTGTACAGCTCCGCGTAATGCCCCCCCTGCGCCAGCAGCGCCTCGTGGCTCCCCTCCTCAATCACCTGCCCCTTTTGCAGCACCAACACGCGGTCGGCCGCCCGTACCGTTGACAGGCGATGGGCGATGATGATCGCCGTGCTGTGCGCCATGATCAGGTCAAGCGCCTGCTGAATTTGCGTTTCGGTAAAGGGGTCTACGCTGGCCGTCGCTTCATCGAGGATGAAAATGCGCGGCTTTTGCAGCAGCACCCGCGTCAGCGCCACCAACTGCCGCTGCCCCATGGAAAGACGGCCGCCCCGCTCCCCCACGTCACTGCCCAGCCCATTGGGCAGCGTCTCCAGCCATTCGCCCCCACCAATGCGTCGCGCCATCGCTTCAATGTCGGCGTCGCTGGCCTGCGGACGGCCGTAACGGATATTCTCCGCCACCGTCCCCGCAAACAAAAAGGGCGTCTGCGACACAATCCCCAACTGCTGCCGGAACGAGGCCAGGTCAAACTGGCGAATATCTTGCCCGTCAACATAGATATGCCCTTCCTGGAACTCATAAAAGCGGGCGATCAGCTTGATGATGCTCGACTTGCCCGCCCCGGTATGGCCCACCAGCGCCACGCTCTCCCCTGGGGCAATGGTCAACGAGAAATCGCGCAGCACCTGTTCCTGCTCCGAATAACGGAAACAAACGCGGTCAAAACGAATTTCGCCGTTGCTGGCCGCGACCGGCCGCCGGTCTGTTTGCACCACCACCGGGTCTACATCTATCAGCGCAAACACCCGCTCCACGGCCGCCAACCCCGCCTGAAACTGGCTCCAAAAAGCGGACAGATTGGTGACGGGAAACCAGAAGCGGTCTACTGTGGTAACGAAGAGGTACCAGGCGGCCACGCTGATCGTCCCGGCCACAGCGCTGCGACCGCCAAAATAGACGAGAACGGCCGTTGCCACCCCCGACAACACATTCAACGTCGGGAAAATGTTCGCCAGCACAAACGCCCGCCGCACATTAATGCGGTAGGACAAGTGATTGACCTCCATGAACGCCTCATAAATCGCCTGCTCCTGGCGAAAATTCTTTGCCACGCGAATACCCGTCACCGCCTCTTGAATCGCCTTGTTCACCTCCCCCATGGCGCGCGCGCTTTGCCGCGTCACGCGGCGCGCCAGGTGGCGAAAGCCCAAGGCCACCGCCACCACCAACGGCGTCATCACCAACACCAACAGCGTCAATTTCCACTCAATGCGCAGCAGCACCACCACCAGAATCAGCGCCACGGAAAGCTGGTTGATGACGTCGGTGCTGATCATCAGCACCTCGCCAAATTCCTGCGTATCGCTGGTGATGCGGCTGACAATGCGCCCGGAACTGTACTCATCATAAAAGGAAAGGTCTTGCCGCGCCGCCGCCGCAAATGTATCTTGACGCATCGCCAAAATGGCGTCGGCGATCACTTCCGTCGTCAACTGCCGCCGCACCCAATTCAACCCCCACATGCCCACGCCGATCACAAAGGTAATGACCACCAGGAGCAGCGCGAGCGCCTGGTTGCTGTCGCCGGTCATGATCGCAATACCGTTGGTGATAATCAGGGGCAGCGCGGCGCCGGCCAGCGCCATCAGGAAAATGGTGACGGTGATGATGATGATCTTGCGCGTATGCGGCCGGAAATAATGCCTGATCCGCGCCAACAACTCTTTGTCACTATATTGGCGATCATACGCCTCGCTCCCAATACCACGCATCACAGTTGCCATAGGTTTCTCATATTAAGAGGTTGGGGCTCTACAGGATTTCATGGGGTTCGGCGTGACGTGTGACGAGTGATGCGTGTGGTCTCTCTGGTCACG
>JACSRF010000125.1 GCA_014879875.1 Anaerolinea sp. | reverse complement strand
TCGTGCAAAATATAGTCTGTAATGAATAGGAATGCGTTATTTTTGCACGAAAACATGCAAAAATAAGGTAATAGCTCAGATCTCCTTTATTCACCACCTCTTCTAGATATTCAACTGTCGGCTGTCTTTTGCCTTCCTTCAGCAGATTAACGATTTCAACTCGTGAAGGGAAAGGAATTTGTGCTAACTTGAGCAAGGCATCAAATGCTGCTTCTTTTACGAAGTAGTCTTCATCTGTGTTCAGCGCTTGCATCAAAGTTTTATCGGGCCATGTGGAACGAATGCCTAAGATTGAAGCAGCGGTCATCCTAACATCAGAATTAGGATCATTTAACAATAACTGTCTGACCTTTTCCATCAGCTTCTCATCGGATTGAATTTCATAGTGGAAACCGAGACATTCTAAACACTGTACCCTCCAGACCCAATCCCTATGCTCTAAACACTTAGCAAAAAGTGGGATTACAGGTAGGTATTGGCTTTCAGCCAGAGAGTGCATGACTCTCCACCACATCGTAGCCTTCGTTGAAGAATCACTATTTAGTGCAGGCTCTAATTCCTTTGCCGCATTCACAAAATCAAGTTTTTTATTCATGACTCTCATTTCGCTTATTTTTGGCACTGGGTCTGTTATATGGGATTTGCAATATGGTGGGGCGAAACCGTCAAATCGCACCATATTTTGGATGCTATGTGGGAGAAAATCTGTAAATTTGGCTTGTTAACAGCGTGAAATCCCACGATTACAATTCGCCCCATTCGGCTGACCCAGTGCCGGTTAGCATCTTCTACGATGTATTGATGGATGGCAATTACCAGATACATTACCTGACCACAACCTCGGCCAGTGGCAGGGCATCCACCACGCCAACGGCCGTCGCAATGGGCAGGCGGGCGGTGGCGTCGGCTATGTCGTAGAGGCCAAGCAGCAGCGTGTATTGGCCGGGGGGCGTGTCGGCGGGAATCAGGATGCCGTGATTGTCTATCACCACCTCCCCCGGTGTCCAGATGGTGGTCAGGTTGAGGCCGCCGCCCGGTTCGCTGTCCCGCTGTGCCACAGGCAGACCACCATCTTCATCTACCAGGTGTAAGAAGATTTTATACCGCTGTTGCAAAGGGGCGTCTGTTTGCCAAAAAAGGGTTATTTGGATGATGTCACCGGGCAGCAAGGTTGTGTCGCGCACGGTGTAACCGTTGAGGATGATGTGGGGGCCAAAGGGTACGGCCGTTACCGTTTCCATCTCCGTCGCCGCCACCGCTGGCACAGCATAAGTCACAAAGCGCACGTCCTGATACCATTCATCCGTCGCTTTGAAAGCGTGCTCATCCAGCCAGCGTTCCACCAGCCGTTCCGGGTCGCGCTGCGCCTCTCCCCAAAAAATGGCGTAGAGGCGGTCATGCCGGGCAGCAATGTCCGCCAGTTGCGTGGCCAGGCGTTCTGGCTGCGGCTGCCCTAACGGCAGCGGGTAGACGCGCTGCGCGTCCGCATAATAATAGGTAAAAACCTCCCACTGATTGGGCGCGTCGAGGATGATGCCCGCGTTGGGATGGTTCTCAGCCACAATGCGCGCCGCTATGCCCCGGTAATCGGCGCGGACGTAGGCCGGGTTGGCGTAGAGGTTATGCAGCGAACGGCCGCTGCCCCACAACACAACCAGCAGCAGCAAAACCGCCAGCGCCCCATCCACACCCCGCCGCCAGGGAGCCACGCCGCCAACCATCAGCAGTGCCAGAAAGGGAACTGTCACCCCTAAAAATTTGAAATATTGCGGCTGCGTCGCCCCGCTGGCAAACATAAAGGTCAGCGGCGTCAACAGCAGCAGCAAAGGCAGCAAAAGATGGGCGCGCCGACGCGCATGGGCGCGCTGTCGCATCACCGCCAGCAGCAGCAAAGCCAACGCCGCCCACAGCGGCCAGACGACTTGCGCCGCAGGCAGCGTCTCTCCCCCGACCAGCCAACCGCCAGCCTCCCGTAAAAAAGCCACCGGTGACCCGCCGCCGCCCACGCGCCCCCCCGTTTGCCGCCAAAAGATGGGCAGCCAGGGCAGGTAAGCCAACCCGGCCGCCGCCACGGCCAGCAGCCAGAAACCAAAGAGACGCAGAGGTAAGCGAGTGCGCGGACGCGAACGAAACCAGGCATACCCTGCCAGCCCGCCCACATACAACCCATGCCCCAACACAACCGCCGGGAAAAAATAATGGGTATACAACCCGGCCGTCACCACCAGCGCATACCCAATCGTCAATCGTAAATCGTCAATCGTCAATCGTAAATCGTCAATCGCCAATCGCAGCAGCCAGGTTGACAACACGGCCAAAAAGGCCAACAGCGCGTACATGCGCGTTTCCTGGCTGTAGTAAATGAGCGGGGGGGAAACGGCCGTAACCAACCCGGCCAGCAACATTCCCCAATTGCTCCCCTTTCCTCTGCCCACTGGGTATAATCGCTTTCCCAACGCCATCGTCACCGCCACCGTCCCCAGGCCCACAAACAAGGAAAAGGCGCGCAGCCCAAACTCCGTCTCACCAACCCCTTCGCGCCAGCCGCGCAAAAGCAAGTAATATAGGGGTGGGTGGACGTCGCTGGCTGTGCCTTCGATGATTAGCGGGATCGGCCGTTCGCTGAGGCGCGCGCTGTTCCCTTCATCATTCCAAAACGACTGTGCCTCTAACCGGTGCAGCCGCAGCGCAAACGCCAACAGCAGCACAGCCAGCAGCAGGAGACGGCGACCCAATTGATTTCCCATGTGGGCAATTATAACGCCCACACCATTCAGTTACACGGAGTTACACGAGTTTAGGAACCGCGTTCCTGTTGAGGAACGCGGTTCCTGGTCCTCGGTGGCACATGATCGGGAAATCGAGTAGACTTGCGCCTCCTTGTTAGATGATTGTCTAACCGGTTCGGTTTGGCAGCCGTGTGTTGGACACGGATTGGCAGGATTTGCGGATCAGAATGAAGGCGACGAATTAAAGTATGACCCAATCAACTCAAATACCCCCTCACCCCCAGATGAGCGCGCGTTATTTGCGCGAAAATGCGGATATTTACCGGCGGCTGCTGCGTTATTTACGGCCGTACATCCCCCAGGTCGTTCTCGCTTATGTCTCCATGTTCGCCGCCACGCTCATCAACCTGTTTGTGCCGCAAATCATCAAAGACGCCATAGACAATGGGCTGGTGACCGGCCGGGCGTCGGCGTTGTGGTTGGCCGGCGCGCTCATCTTAGGTATCGCCCTGGTACGCGGCGTGGCCGGTTTTGCGCAGCGCTTCTACGGCGAATGGTTGTCGCACCGCGTCTCCTATGACCTGCGCAACGACTTTTATGACAGCGTACAGCGCCTCCCGTTCGCCTTTCACGACCGCGCGCACACCGGCGATCTGATGAGCCGCGCTACCAGCGACATCCAGGAGACGCAAATGTTCGTAGGCATTGGGCTGATGGATTTACTGGCCGTCTTCCTCCTCGTCGTGGGCGTCGTCGTCGCCATGCTCATCGAATCGGTACAGCTTTCCCTGCTCGCCCTCATCCCCGTGCCGGTACTGCTGTTTGCCACCATCCGTTTTGGGGCCATTGTGCGGCCGCAGTTCAAAGACATTCAGGAGCAAATGGGCACGCTCTCCTCCATCATGCAAGAGAGCATGACCGGCATTCGCGTCGTCAAGGCGTTTGCCCGCGAACCGTATGAGCTGCACAAATTTGACGCGCAAAACGATGAATGGTTTGACCGCCGCTTCAAATTGATCAAGACCTGGGCGAACAATTGGCCCTTTTTCACCTTCCTCGTCGCCGTCAGCATTTTCCTGCTGCTGTTGTTTGGCGGGCCATTGGCGCTGAACGGCCGTATCACCATCGGCTCCCTCTTTGCCCTCATCTCCTACGTCCTCATGCTGTCGGCCCCCGTGCAGCGGCTTGGCTTCCTGGTGAACATGGCGGCCACCGCCAGCGCCAGCGCCAGCCGCGTCTTTGAAATCATGGACACGGAAAACGAAATCGAAGCGCATTCCGGCAGCATCCCCCTGGACAATCCACATGGGGAGGTCATCTTTGAAGCCGTCGCCTTTGCCTACCGCGAGGATCAGCCGATTTTGCACGACATCAGCTTTTACGCCGAGCCGGGGCAGCGCGTGGCGCTGATCGGCCCCACCGGTTCCGGCAAATCTACCGTCACCAACCTCATCCCCCGCTTTTATGACGCGACGGCCGGGCGCATTTTGGTGGATGGCGTGGATGTGCGCGACCTGCGCCTGCCGGATTTGCGTCGGCACATCGGCATTGTGCTGCAAGACCCGTTCCTGTTCAGCCAATCCATCGCCGAGAACATCGCTTACGGCCGTCCTGAAGCCAGTATGGAAGAGGTCATCGCCGCCGCCACCGCCGCCCGCGCCCACGACTTCATCCGCCACTTCCCCGAAGGGTACGACACCCGCGTCGGCGAGCGCGGCGTTACCCTGTCTGGCGGGCAAAAGCAGCGCATCGCCATCGCCCGCGCTCTGCTCACCGACCCGCGCATCCTCATTTTAGACGACTCCACCAGCAGCGTGGACACGGAAACAGAGTACCTGATCCAACAGGCGCTGGAGGTGCTGATGCAAGGGCGTACCACCTTCATCATCGCGCAGCGGCTGCTGACGTTGAAGAATGCGGACTACATTTTGGTGCTGGATCACGGCCGTATCGTCGAACGCGGCAAACACGACACCCTGCTGGCAAACAATGGCCTGTATCGGGGAATTTACGACTTGCAGTTGAAAGACCAGGAGGAGTTTGTGGAGACGGTAATCCGTAATCGGTAAGCGGTAATCGGTAATCCGTAATCGGTAATCCGTAATCGGTAATCCGTAATCGGTAATCCGTAATCGGTAA
>JACSRF010000127.1 GCA_014879875.1 Anaerolinea sp. | reverse complement strand
TCATCGTCTAGGGGACCAGGACGTAAGCCTTTCAAGCTTAAGACCGGAGTTCGAATCTCCGTGAGGGCACAAAAAGCCCCGCCAACTGGCGGGGCTTTTTTTTTGGATCATTCAGGTTTCGCGCAGGCGAAAAACCATCACTCATACTTAATCTCCCGCCGTCTCACCCCTGGCCAACGGCAACGGGACGCGACAATGATGACGCATTTCATTGACAAAGCAATCCAGTTAGGAAAAAATCTGCTAGATTGATAATGGAACGCTGACAATAAAGGTTTGCATGATGTCAGCAAAAGGAGAATGAGCCATGGCCCAAAAAATTTACCAATTCAAAGTGACTTTGCGCGGCATACGGCCGCCCATCTGGCGTCGTTTTCAGGTCTATGACGATCTCACCTTTTACCAGTTTCATCGCGTGCTGCAAGAGGTCATGGGCTGGTATAATGCCCACTTGCACATCTTCACGGTAGACGGTTGGCAGATCACCGATGCGGAAACGTTGGCCGAAATATGGGAGGATGGCGAGGATGAGCGAAAAGTAACACTCAAAAAACACTTGCGTCGGGAAGGGCAAAAGTTTCGCTATGAGTATGACTTTGGCGACAGTTGGGAACATGATATCCTGCTGGAGAAGATTTTGCCGGCGGAGCCAGAAGTGTCTTATCCACGCTGCCTCAAAGGGAAACGCGCTTGCCCGCCGGAGGATTGCGGCGGGGTGTGGGGATACGCTGAACTGCTAGAAGCGTTGACGGATGCCGATCATCCAGAACGCGAGGAATACCTGGAATGGTTAGGGGATGAGTTTGACCCGGAAGAATTTGACCTGGAAGCGATCAACAAAAGTTTAGCCGCAGCGTGGGGAAAGTGATATGCAAGGATGCCTGAAAGTGTTGGCCGGGGTGGTGGCGCTGCTGTTTGTGTTCACGGCCGTTTTCACCCTCTTCCTCACCAATCTCGCCTACGTCATGACGGACCGGGCGCTGGTGAAAGACGCGCTGGCAAATAGTGAGCGCGTGCTCATTGCCGCCGCTCCAGACGCCATCGTGGAAGCGTTACAGCAGCAGGCGCACGCACAGGGATTGCCTGACCTGCCCCTGGACACGGCCGTTCTCGCCGAAGCCGTCACCATTCTCGCCCCCCCTGGTTGGCTGAGCACGCAAACAGATACGGCCGTTGACACCCTCTTCGACGCCCTGGAAACAGGCAGCCTGGCCGCCAGCAGCATCGAGCTAGACGCCCGCCCCCTGCTAGAGCGCGTGCAAGGAGAACCAGGGCTGCAAGCGGTGACGATGGTGGTACGCAGCCTGCCCGCCTGCGCCAGCCCGGCCGACTTCGTGCCCCAAAGCGACGCTATGCCCCTGCCCACCTGCCTACCTCCAGAAATTGACGCGGCGCTGCTGGCGCAGCAGATACACGTCAACGTGGTGGAGACGCTGCGGCAAAATCCACAGCTTGATGCCCAGGTTGGCGCCTTCCGCCTGCCCCTGCTGCCAAATGATGCCCTGTCCCCTGAGTCTCAAGCCGCCTTCCAACGCGCCAGCCGCACCTTTCGCCTGATCCAGCAATGGGGCGCTGTTCTCTGGCTGCTCCCCCTGGGGTGCTTGCTGCTCATTTTGCTGCTGGCGGTGCGTTCCCTGCGGGAATGGGGGAATTGGTGGGGCTGGCCGTTGGTAGGTACGGCCGTTATCACCCTCCTGTTCGCCTTCGTTTTACCCGCCTTCTTCACCTTTTTCTGGCGCACGGCCGTTCCCCCAGCCCCCACCGCCAACCTGATCCTGCCCGTAGATTACCTGCTGCGCGAACTGGCCCAGCCCTTGCTCTCCATCTGGCAAACGCGAATCTTTATTCAGGCCGGAGCCATGCTTGTCGCCGGTCTCCTGCTGCTGCTACTGGGCGCACTTAGTCCCACTACCAGGCAATCTTTCCCATAGCAAGGGCGTAGTAGGGGCGGGTCTTGTACCCGCCCTCGTTTCTAATGGGTAAACAATGTTTTCGCCTTTGCGTGTGTCGGGCAATTTGACAAATTGCCCCTACCATTTATTTTTGTTTAATTGTGACAAATATCACAACCTACGCATGACATCTGTTACTCCCCGGTTCCCTGACTCCAGAATATGCTTAAGTCGGTTGATTGAACAATCAACGAATCAATACCCTTATCTATCGAGCATATCTGCTCAAGGAGTCAAATCTCATGGCGAAAAATACAAAGCCGAATCCAAAGGAGCAGCGAGACGTGCTGCAACCATTGGATTCCGCCTATCTGCTGCGCTGGCTGATTCCCCTGGCGATTGGGGCCATCATCTGGTTCCTACCGCCGCCAGAAGGGGTGGAACAAAATGCGTGGCGACTGTTGGCGATCTTCGTGGCGACCATTGCCGGCATCATTGCCAAACCCCTGCCGATGGGCGCTGTGTCCATCATTGGCATCACGATGACGGCCGCTACCAAAACCCTCTCCGCCGGCGACGCCCTCAGCGGCTTTGGCAACACCACCATCTGGCTGATCGTCATTGCCTTCTTCATCTCCCGTGGCTTCATCAAGACAGGGTTGGGCGCGCGTATCGCTTACCTCTTCATGGCCGTCTTGGGCAAGAAAACCCTCGGTCTCAGCTATGGGCTGATCGCCAGCGACCTGGTATTGGCTCCCGCCATTCCCAGCAACACCGCGCGCGCCGGCGGTGTGGTTTTCCCCATTCTCGTCTCTATCGCCAAAGCCTACGGCAGCAACCCCGATGATGGAACCCACCGCAAACTAGGCGCATTCCTGACCAAGGTAGCCTTCCAGGGCACGATCATTACCAGCGCCATGTTCCTCACCGCTATGGCCGCCAACCCGCTGGCGGCGCAGCTTGCCGGTGATCAGGGCATCGAGATCACCTGGGGCGGTTGGGCCATTGCCGCACTGGTTCCAGGCATCATCAGCCTGATCCTCATCCCCCTGCTCCTCTACAAAATTTACCCGCCAGAAATCAAAGAGACCCCAGAGGCGGCGCAAATTGCCAAAGACAAGCTGGCGGAAATGGGCAAGATGAAAACCAGCGAGTGGATTATGCTGGGCACGTTCTTTTTGCTGCTGGCTCTGTGGATTTTTGGGCCGAAACAGTTAACCATGGATGCGACAACGGCCGCACTGGTCGGTTTGGGTGTGCTGCTGCTCAGTACCGTGCTCACCTGGAGCGACGTGTTGAACGAACGCGGCGCCTGGGACACATTGGTTTGGTTTGCCGCCCTGGTGATGATGGCGACGCAGTTGAACAAATTGGGCCTGATCCCCTGGTTTAGCGACACGATGGGCAGCGCCGTCGCCGGATACAATTGGGTTCCCGCCTTCCTGCTGCTCTCGCTGGTGTACTTTTACAGCCATTACCTGTTCGCCAGCAACACGGCGCACGTGAGCGCCATGTACGCGGCATTTTTGGCCGTCGCCGTTGTTGTGGGCACGCCCCCATTGCTGGCGGCGCTCGTCCTGGCCTTCTTCAGCAACCTGTTTAGCAGCATGACCCACTATGGAACCGGCCCGGCGCCTGTTCTCTTCGGCTCTGGCTATGTGCCGATGAGCGACTGGTGGCGTATCGGCGCGCTAATCAGCGTCGTTAACATTGTTATCTGGCTCGGCATCGGCGGGGTGTGGTGGAAGATTTTAGGGCTTTGGTAAGACAAGCCAGAAAAGAATTTAACGCAAAGACACAAAGATAGAAAGAGACAAAGAAAAAGAAAATCCTTTGTGTCTTTGTTTCTTTGTCTCTTTGTGTTAAAAATTCTTGTACATCATGCAAACATCTCACGGGAAAGGTACTAGGGCTGTGGCGACAAGAACTGATTGGTAAAAGCGCGCGTCACATCCACCGGCGCGGGGAGCGCGTCATAAGCCAGCAGCATATCGGCCAATGCCTGCCACTGCACGGCCGTTTGCCAGCCCCCCCCATGCGCTGCTGTTACCTCCGACGCAAAATCAGCCAGTTCCGTATCCAGCATGAAGCGCATGTGCGCCGCGTCGGCGCCTTCGGCATAGCGCAGCACAATTTGCACCACCTCATCCGGGTGCTCCTGCGCATACGCAATGCCGCGCATGGCCGCTCCCATAAAGCGTTGCAGCATATCTGGGTTAGCGGCGATTAGTTCTTCGGTCGTCACGTAGGTCAACCCCAACGTGGGCACGCCATAATCGGCCGCTTCCCACTGGGTCAACGAATAGCCCCAACTGCGCAGCAGGTTCGGCTCGTTGGATTTGAAAACGGGATACACGTCCACCAGCCCATTGACCAAAACGCGCGGGTCAAAGCCGACGTTCACCAGTTCCACTTTATCCACATTCACCCCGGCCGCTTCCATAATGGCAAACAAATCAGGCGGCGGCGTGCCCTTGAACCCGACCATGCGCCCCTCCCAATCGGCGGGCGTGACCAATCCCGAATCGGCGAGCGCCACAAAGGCTTGCTGCCCACGCTGGCCGATGAGACCGATGGAAACGAGCGGCAGCCCCGGATCGGCGCGGCGTTGCAGCAGCACGGCCGCATCCTGTGTCGTCACCTGCACCTTCCCCGCCGCTAACAATTGCAAATGTTCACCCCCTCCCGCCGAATGTTGAATGTCCACCGTCAGGCCGGCGTCGGCAAAAAAGCCTTTCTCCTGCGCCACGTAAACGCCGACAAAGGGCAGGTTAGCCTGCGGTTTGAACCCGGCCATAAACGTCATCGTCATGGGCGCCGGCTCGTCTGCCTGGCAGCTAACCAACAAAAAAATCAGCATAATGATCAAGAATCGTTTCATAACAATTTATCCCTCACTGAGCGTACTTATATAATGAAAAGCGTCATGCTGAACGAAGTCTTCGGAGTGAAGCATCCCGTTCACCTGACTAAACCGTAGGG
>JACSRF010000231.1 GCA_014879875.1 Anaerolinea sp. | reverse complement strand
GATTTGTAACCTGCAACTTGTAACTTGCCACTCGATGAAATGCAAGTTTATGGCCTTACATCCTGCCCATCCGTGTCCTGCCTACCCCCCCACGACACGCACATCACGCCCCGGCACACTGATCGCCTCGCCAGACACAACGGCCGTCCCCGCCCCCTCCGCAAAATTCAACAGCAGCGTATACGGGCCGCGTCGCGCCGCCACCATGCCCGGCGGCAAAACGGCGCACGACGCAATGTCCAGCCGCCCCGCCAAATAGCGCAGCAGCGCCGCCGCCTGCGCCCCCTCCGGATACCAGCCCAGGTACAGGCAGCGGCCGTCGCCCACCCCATGCTCCGTCAACGCCGCCGCGCCATCCGCGTAGCGCGCCAATACGTCGGCCCCTTCCGCGGCCAACGTTTCCACCCAATACGTCGCCGCGCCTGGCAGGTCGGGGATATCCGTCGTCACCGCCCACCCCACCGCCAACGGCAGCGATTGCCAGCCCGTCACCTGCGCCCCGACCAACGGCCGTAACAACCCCGGCAGCGGCGCATCTGTCACCAGGTTACTCACCGTCTTAAACCCAGAACGCACGCCCAGCAGCAGCGTCCCCCCCTGTTGCACATACGCTTCCAGGCGCGCCGCCCGCGCCTCATCTACCACATGCAGCGTCGGCGCGATCACCAGCTTATAACGGCTCAAGTCCGCCCCCACCGCCGCCAGATTCACGGCGATGCCCATGCGCTGCAACGCCTGGTAATAGACATACAAATGGCGCAAATAATCAAAATCGGCGCGGTGTGGCTGCAATTGCAGCGCCCACAAATCGGCAAAATCAAACAACAAAGCCACTTCCGCCATGAATGGCTGCGCCGCCACCGCATCCAGCAGCGCCTTCTCCGCCAGCAGCGCTTGCTGATCACCCCAGCCCACATCCGGGCGGCCATCGTGGCGCAGCAGCCCCGAATGATACTGCTCCTGGGCAAACAGCGTCGCCCGCCAGCGAAAATAAACCAGCGCCTCCGCCCCTTCGGCCAGCGCGTGCCACGCCCACAGGCGCGGCGTGCCCGCGCGCACCCCTGGGTTCACATCTCCCCAATTAATTTGCCCGCACTGCTGCTCCATCACCCAAAACGGCGCATCTTTCAAACCGCGCGTCAGCGCGTGCGCCATCCCCGTGATGATCGGGTCGCCCACGTCGTAGGCGTAAGCGGGATCACAGCGGCTGGTGTCCATGCCCGGCGGGTACAAAAGCTGCCGCCACCGCTCCGGGTTGCCGGTCGGGTAATTGTCCCAGGTTGCCAAATCCAGCGTCCGCGCCAGGTCAAACTGGTCTAGATCTCGGTACAGCCCCATGAAATTGTGCGTCACAAACCGCCCCGGCGCGCCCTGGCGAATAATGTCCACCTGCTCCTGCTGGTAGGCCACAAACGAATCCGAGGCGAAGCGGTAATAATCCAGCACGTGGCTGGGGTTTTTCTTGTCAATGCGGTCACCGGGCGGCCGAATTTGCGCCCAATCGCTGTAGGTTTGCGACCAAAAAATGGCCCCCCACGCCGCATTCAGGGCGTCCAACGAGCCATAGCGCGCTTGCAGCCATCCCCGAAACGCTTCTGCGCACCGCTCGCAGTAGCAGCGCGCCGTATGCCCACCGCCAATCTCGTTGTCCGTTTGCCAGCCCACCACCGCCGGATGCTGCCCATAACGCCCCACCATGGCGGCGACAATGCGCCGGCTCTGCTCACGGTAAATGGGGCTGTTGGGGCAATAATGGCGGCGTGTGCCGTGGTCACGGGAACGGCCGTTGCCATCCACGCGCAAAATCTCCGGGTACGTTCGCGTCAACCAGGCCGGTGGGGCGGCCGTCGGCGTCCCCAAAATCACCGCATGTCCCGCCGCCGCCAGCGTCGCAACCGCCCGATCCAGCCACGCCCAATCATAACGGCCGGCCGTCGGCTCCATCTGCGCCCAGGCAAACTCGGCAATACGCACCAATTCAATGCCCGCCGCACGCATCAACCGCGCATCCTCCGCCCAACGCGCCTCCGGCCACTGCTCCGGGTAATAACACACGCCAAATTTCATGCTTTACTCCAGAATAACTATACAGGTGTCAGTTTGGAACACAGAGATTCACAGAGGAATCACAGAGAGACACATTGGAACACAGAGATTCACAGAGGAATTACAGAGAGACACAGAGAGAAGAAGGAGGAAAAACAGAGTTCTTCCCTCTCTCCCTCTCCGTGTATCTCTGTGTCTTCTCCGTGTAACTCTGTGTAACTCCGTGTAACTCTGTGTAACTCAATAATCCCTCCCCCACGCCTGCACCAACGCCACCGCCCGCTGCCAGCGCGCAAAACCGGCGTCCTGCGCGGCCGCCGTCCACTGTGGCTCAAAGCGCGTATGCGTCCCCGGCAGCGGGGGCAGCGCCTGGGGCGATTCCCAAAAACCGGCCCCCAGCCCGGCCAAAACCCCGGCCGCCCAGGCCGTCGTCTCGGCAAACGTGGGGCGCAGCACCGGCAGCCCCACCAGGTCTGCCTGAATCTGGCAGGCCAGGTCACTGGCCGAAACGCCGCCGCCCACCAGCAGTTGATCCACCACCACCCCGGCGTCACCGGTGATCGTCTCCAAAATGGCGCGAATCTGGTAGCCCACCGCCTCAAAAAAGGCGCGCGCAATGTGCCCGCGATCATGCCCCAACGTCATGCCCAGCAGCGTGCCCCGCGCCAATGGGTCATTGTAGGGCACTTCCAGCCCGGTGAAAGCGGGCACGAAGACGACGCCGCCGGCATCGGCCACGCTCGCCGCCAGCAAATCCATCTCCTCGTAATGGTCAAACAAACGGGCGTTGTCGCGCAGCCAACGAATGACCGCGCCGGTGACAGACATAGGCGCTTCCAGGCAGTAGGTTTGCCGGCCGTCCAGATTCCAGGCATAGTAAACGTTGATTTTCTCTTGTTTGGGGGCGTGGTCGTCGAGGAAAACTTTGACGTAGGAGGCCGTGCCATGCGTGCATTCGGCGGCCCCGGCGTGGCGGCAGTCGTGCCCGAACAGCGCCGCCTGTTGGTCGCCGATCATTGCCAGCACAGGCACGTCGGCGCTCTGCCCATTGGGGGCGGTGACGCGCAGCGCGCCGTAGTCGTGGATAGTGGGCACGGCCGTTGGCAGCGGCCGTTCATCAATGCCAATCCAATCCAACCACTCTGCCCAATAGCGATGCTGACGAAAATCGTACAAGCCCATCGCTTGCACCAGCGAACTGTCCATGATATGCGCCGACGGCCGTCCTAACGCCGTAATCAGCCAGGCCGCGGAAAGACCGAGGCGCAAATAACCGGCGTCAGCGGCGGCGCGAATGGCGGGGTCGTGCCGCAGCCGCCATGCCAGGTGCAGCGAAGCCATATACGGCCCCGGCGCATACCCCAGGCGATACCGCGCTTCCTGCGCCAGCGGCAGCGTCTGCAACTCTTCGAGAATGGGCAGCGTGCGCAAATCCTGCCAGGTGATGGCGTTGGCGAGGGGCTGCCCAGAACGGCCGTCCCAGGCAAATTCCGTGTTGCGCTGGCTCGTCAGGCCGCAGGCAGCGATCTCATCCGGGCGGATGCCCGCATTGCCCACCGCCTCCGTGATCGCCTGCGCCACCCCTTGCGCGACGGCCGTCGGCTCCTGCTCCACCCAATCCGGCCGCGGATACACCCGCGCCAACGACCGGTACGCATAGCCGCGCACCTGCCCCTCCCGATCCAAAACCACGGCCTTGCTGCCGCTGGTTCCTTGATCAATGCCAAGCAAATAAGGTTTTGTCATAGTGATTTAATGAACCATGCCCGGTTCACGGTTAGGCGCAAACTGTGCGCCCAAAGGGTAAGAAGTTTAAACACAAATTACCGATTACCGATTACCGATTACGGATTACCGATTACCGATTACCGATTACCGATTACGGATTACCGATTACCGATTACCGATCACCAATACTACCCCGGAATCAACTCGCTTAATTGCTGTATAACATAAGTTGGCCGCACCGCAGAGGCGGCCAACAGCGCCATATCCGTCGCCCCGGTCAGGGTCAACGCGCCGGCCATGCCTGCATTCAGCCCCATCAGCACATCCGTCTCCAGGCGGTCGCCGGTCATGATACACCGCTGCGGCGGCAAGTCTAGCAATCCGAGAATCGCCTCCGCCATATACGCCGACGGTTTACCCACCACCGCCTCAACCTGGGTGTTGGTACACGCTTCAATGGCCGCGATCATCGCCGCCGCGTCTGGTTCGCCGCCGCCGGGCACAGGGCAGTAGCGGTCGGCATTGGTGGCGAAAAAGCGCGCCCCGGCGCGAATGGCGTCAAAGGCGATTTGCAGCTTGCGATAGGTGAAGGTGCGGTCGAAACTGGCGATCACGGCGTCAACGGCCGTTGCCTGGTCCGTAAGCGTGAAGCCGGCCTGGCGCAGTTCATTCTCCAGCGACGCCTCGCCGACCACGAACAGGTTAGCGCCTGGCAGCCGGCGGCGCAAAAAGTCTACCATCACATAAGAAGAGTTGATCACGTCTTCGGCCGGGGTAGGCAGCCCCAGGCGCGTCAGCTTGGCCGCGTACTGTGCGCGGGTGTGCGTCGGGTTGTTGGACAAGAAGACGGCGCGTCGCCCCATGTTGCGCAGGCGGGTGATCGTCTCGCCCGCGCCCGGCAGCAGCGCCTCCCCCAGATAGACCGTGCCATCCAGGTCGAAAATATAAGCGTCGTAGAGTTGGTCAGGTGTATTCATCACAAGAGATTTTGAACGCTGATAAATGCAGATTAACGCTCATTTTAGCAGCCGCAGTAGCCTTACCGCGCTCGTGTAAACGCTACTTTTCCGACAGGCTGCCAGGCCTGAAACTCATTCTTATCGGCGTCTATCTGCGTTAGGAACGAGAATTAAACAACTTGCTCATTTTGTTTGACAGAATGAACCTTTTGCCCCGATGACGACA
>JACSRF010000576.1 GCA_014879875.1 Anaerolinea sp. | reverse complement strand
TTTGCCTCTTTGTCTTTTCTTTCTTTGTGCCTTTGCGTTAAATTCTTTTCTGGCTTGTCCAGGTTAGGGCAATTTGACAAATTGCCCTACATGATAACCACTTGTGCGAAAATCGTGTGAATAAGCAACAAAAAGAGTGTGAATTAAAGTGGCTGCACGCTTGTCTTGCCACGCATACCATTTATAATGAAAACGGTAATCATGCAAGCCGCTATGATCGGCCCATGGGTGGCTCGGTCAGGAGACCAGCCACAGCAAGTAAACCTGGATTTCATAGAAGCTTCGGGATGGATGCAAATTCATCCTTCATCCTTCACCCTTCATAATTTTTACAGGAGTTGTGACATGAAAAAATCTCGTTGGATTGCCGTCGTGCTGGCGCTCAGTATCTTACTCGTGGGGGTAACGGCCGCATTCGCCTTTCCCTACACCGTTCAACCGGGCGATACCCTTTATGCCCTCGCCCGCCGCTTTGGCGTCACCGTTGAGGCCATCGTCAACGCCAACAACATCGCCAACCCCAATCTGATCAACGTCGGTCAGGTTTTGGAAATTCCCGGCGATGGCGGTGGTACACAACCACCCCCGCCCGTCACGTCCACGCCACCGCCCCCTACATCTGGCACATACACGGTGCAGCCCGGCGACACCCTCTCGCGCATCGCCGCTCGCTTTGGCGTCACCGTGCAGGCCATTGTCGCCGCCAACAACATCGCCAACCCGAACCTGATTCACGTCGGGCAGGTGTTGACCATCCCTGGCGGCGGCAGCGTGACGCCCCCGCCTCCTGGCAGTACGCCGCCACCGCCTATCACCGGCGGCAGCTTTGAGTTGGGCGGCCAGACGAATGGCTTTGGCAATGCCGGCCTCATGCGCGACATCGGCATGACCTGGGTGAAGTTCCAACACAAGTGGGCGCCAGGCGATGATCCCAGCATTCTCGCCGGCCGCATCAACGACGCCCATGCCAACGGCCTCAAAGTGCTGCTCTCCATCACCGGCGCTAACACGTATCCCACTCCCGGCAGCATTAACTTTGGCAGCTTCGTCAGTTTTGTCGGCGGCGTGGCTGCTCTCGGCCCCGACGCCATCGAAGTCTGGAACGAGATGAACATTGACTTTGAATGGCCGGCCGGGGAAATCAGCCCCACTTCTTACGTCAACAACATGCTCGCCCCCGCCTACAACGCCATCAAAGCGGCAAACAGCAATGTGTTGGTCATCAGCGGCGCGCCAGCGCCCACCGGCTTCGACAACACCACCAACGCCTGGGCCGACAGTCGCTACATTCAAGGCATGGCGGCGGCCGGCGCGGCCAACTATATGGACTGCATCGGCGTCCATCACAACGCCGGGGCCACCGCCCCCAGCGCCACCAGCGGCCACCCTGGCGGTTCCCATTATAGCTGGTACTATGCCGCCACCCGCGACCTGTATTACAACGCTTTCGGCGGCGCGCGCAAAGTTTGCTTCACCGAACTGGGCTACCTCTCCGGCGCGGACTTTGGCGGTGTACCATCTCGCTTCAGTTGGGCAGCGAACACCACCGTTGCCCAACACGCCCAATGGCTGGCCGAGGCTGCCAGCCTGTCGTCATCCTCCGGCCGCGTGCGCCTGATGATCGTCTTCAACGTGGACTTCACCACCTATGGCGATGACCCGCAAGCGGGTTACGCCATGGTTCGCCCCGGCGGTGGCTGCCCCGCCTGCGATACGCTGCGGGCGGTGATGGGACGGTAAGCCGACACCCCATACTGCTCAAAAAAGGCGACACGGTGAATCTCTGTCGCCTTTTTTTGATTGCCCCAAATGCCCACATTCCTTATAATTTCGACAACATGTTCCCCCACAAGCCCTGTTAAGTTGTCTGGCGAGCGTGGCGCAAGCTGTCTGGCCAGATACAAGGAGTCATTCTATGAAGGTTAGCGGTATCCTCTCAACTAAATCTGGCGGCATCATCACCGCCCACCCCAACCAAACAATTCAGGAAGCTGCCCGCTTAATGGCTAATTACAACATCGGTGCATTAATTGTTGTAGATGACGCCGGTAAATTGGTGGGCATCCTCTCCGAGCGTGACATCGTGCGCAAAGCAGTCACGCATGACGGTGTATTCACCTTATCCATCGCCGACGTGATGACTACCAACGTAATCACCGCCCTGCCGCAGGATGATTTGATGTCGGTGGCGCATACGATGACGGAAAAACGCTTTCGCCATATGCCGATTTTGGATAGGGATGGTGAACTGATCGGCATGATCTCCATCGGCGATGTGCTCAAGGCGCAGCGTGACCAATATCGTGGTGAAATTGACACGCTGGAAACGCAGTTGATGGCCGACGAAGAGTGAATCGGTAATCGGTAATCGGTAGTCGGTAAAGATGAAACCTCTCGCGGAGATAATCGTCGTCATCCGTAAATCCTGCAAATCTGTGTCCTGACTATCGTACTACCACACTTCCACTGAATAAATTAAGGTAACAAAGGAGCTAACTATGTCTGAGGTTGGTACAGCAGCAAGCCCATTGCGGGTAGCGATTATTGGCGCAGGGCCGTCTGGCTTTTATGCGGCCGAGCATTTGTATAAGCAAAAAGGGATAACCGTCCAGGTGGACCTGTATGATCGGCTGCCGACGCCGTTTGGCCTGGTGCGCCTGGGGGTGGCCCCAGATCATCAGAAGATCAAGTCGGTCACGGCCGTTTTCGACCGCATTGCCCAGAGACCAGGCTTTCGCTTTTTTGGCAACGTGGAATTAGGGCGCGACATCAGCGTAGATGATTTACGCGACCATTATCATCAAATTATCTACACCACCGGCGCGCAAACAGACCGCGCCATGGACGTCCCCGGCGCTGACCTGGACGGGCATCATCCGGCCACCGAATTTGTCGCCTGGTATAACGGCCACCCCGATTTCTGCGACCTGCACTTTGACCTGACCCAGGAAAAAGTAGCCGTCGTGGGCATTGGCAACGTGGCGATGGATGTGGCGCGTATTTTGTGCCGTACCCCGGCCGAACTGGCGCAAACGGACATCGCCGACTACGCGCTGGAAGCCCTCAGCCACAGCAACGTCAAAGAAGTGTACGTGTTGGGGCGGCGCGGCCCGGCGCAAGCCGCCTTCACCACGCCAGAAATCAAAGAATTGGGCGAAATGGAGGATACGGACGTGTTCACCATTGCCGAGGAAGTGGAACTAGACTCGCTCAGCGAAGCGTCCCTGGCAGAGAGCGCCGACCGGGGAACCATGCGCAAGGTGGAAATTATCCAAAGTTATGCCAATAACCAGCCCACCGGTAAAGCGCGCAAACTGTTTGTGCGCTTTTTGATCTCGCCTACAGAACTATATGGGGATGAAAACGGCCGTGTCACAGCAATGAAACTGGTACACAACAAGCTGTACAAAACGGACGCCGGTTCCCTGCGCCCCAAGGCTACCGAAAAAACAGAAGTGATTGAGGTTGGTCTCGTTTTCCGCTCCATCGGCTATCTGGGCGTCCCCTTGCCCGGCGTGCCTTTTAACGAAAAATGGGGGGTCATTTTGAATGATAACGGCCGTGTCACCCACCCCAACACCAAAGAACCGCTTCCCGGCGAATACACGGCCGGCTGGATCAAGCGCGGCCCCAGCGGCGTCATCGGCACCAACAAGCCAGACGCCGTCGCCACCGTAGACCTGATGCTCAATGACTTAAAAACGGGCTGTCACCTGCACCCAACCCATCCCGCTCCGGAGGCTGTTGCCAGTCTAATCGCCCAGCGCCAGCCCCATTTCTTCACCTATACCGACTGGCAAAAACTAGATGCCCTTGAACTCGCCAAAGGCGCCGAATGCGGACGGCCGCGTCTGAAATTCACCTCCATCGAAGATATGCTCGCCGCACTTGGCAAGTAAGTGCCTGTTCAAACCGGCGCGGTTTATAAAAACCGCGCCGGCCGCCACCCATTATGCACGTAACTATTTACAGCGACGGCGGCGCTGACCCTAATCCCGGTATTGGGGGTTGGGCCGCCATTTTACAATACGGGACGCATGAAAAGGCGCTGACCGGCAGCGATCCCCACACGACGAACAACCGCATGGAATTGCAGGCCGCCATTGCGGCGTTGTCCGCTTTGCAACGGCCGTGTCAGATCGAGTTCCATACCGACTCCGAATATTTGCGCCAGGGCATCACCCAATGGATCAGCAAATGGGCAGCCAACAACTGGCAGTTGAAAGGAGGTAAAGCGGTAGCGAACAGCGACCTGTGGCAGCAGCTTTGGCCGCTAACACAGACCCACACCATCACCTGGCACTGGGTCAAAGGGCACGCCGGCAATCCCCTCAACGAACAGGTAGACGAATTGGCGCGCCAGGCGCGTCTCAAGATCACCCCCGCCGCGCACATCTCCGCCAACGCGGCCCGCCTGTACATTCGCGCATCTTGCAAGGGCAACCCTGGCCCCGGTGGCTGGGGCGTTGTCTGCGAGCAGGGCGACGAAAGCGAACAAGCCAGCGGCGCCGTACCGGAAACCACCAATAACCGCATGGAGTTAACGGCCGCTATCGAAAGCCTGCTCTTGCTTCCCCCAGGTGGTTCCGCGCAAATCTTCACCACATCCGACTATCTTTTCCAGGGCGTGACCCAATGGATTCATGGGTGGCGCAAACGAAACTGGCAAAAAAAAGAGGGCCAACCCGTCGCCAACGCCGACCTCTGGCAGGCCCTCGATCAACTGTTGCCCAACTACACCGTGCGCTGGATCAATGCAAAAAATATGCCAGAGCCGTCACCAGCTCTGGCAGAAGCAGCTAAACTCGCATCGGAGGCTATCACCACCGCCTGATATATAGGATTTACGATTAACGATTGGCGATTTACGATTGACTTGCCCCCTGACAAGCTATGAGAAGATTGTCAGAAAAACATTTTGGCTGGTAGGGGCGACCCTTGTGGTCGCCCTCTGGTGAATGGGCGGGC
>JACSRF010000129.1 GCA_014879875.1 Anaerolinea sp. | reverse complement strand
GGCACTTCAATAAGTTGGTCAAGATTGGTTCAATCTTCGGAGATTGAACCAATCTAAATGGGCAAATTAGTAACCTCATATATTGCTCGCCATATCGCCACCCGGCAACTGGGCTGGCCAACAATGCAGCAGTTTTTCCCCATCTGCCAGTGCGACCACGGCTCTCTGGCTATCCCAATCTTCCAGATTTAGCTCAACCAGCCGCCCCCAGGATGTCAAACCAAATGCCGCGCCTTGCGCCGCGCCGCGCAGCAACCCGCAAACGGCTTCGCTGCGCACAAGCTGCTTGCCCACACCGCCGAGACGAGGCGCAGTAGGGATGTCATCCAGCGGACAGCGCACAGCACGGCCGTTTTGGTTGACAACAATGACGTGATCCATGTGGTTGTGGGGCAGGCGCAGGGCATAAATTGGTTCCGGCTCCTTCAACTTGAGGGCACGCTGCCCGCGCACGGACATCTCGCCCAGAGAGACGCGGATGAAACGGCCGTTTGCCGACGCCAGCACTATCTCATCCGCCTTGTCTGCTGACAGAAGCGCGGTGGGTAGATCGGGCTTGACGCCTTTTTCCAGTTCCCAGCGGTTGTAAGTCTTCAGAGCGTTGTCCACATAGCTCCGCTGAAAATGACGGATATTGCCGTTTTGCGTGACGAGGACAATCAGCTTGCCCTGGCGCAAGTCGGCCCATTTGGTCAGCAGCACAGTTCGGTCGCCGATGGTGGCGTCTGGCTGCAAATGACGGGGCAGATAGAGCTGCCCGGCGGCCGGGTCGAACAGGGCGGCGGCCGTTGTTTGCAGGAATTTTGACCAGAGCGTGCCCAGCAGCAGCGGCGCATTTCGGCCGCAAAAAAGCGCCTGGGTGATGGGCTGTTGTCGCCAGTAGGCAGCCTGCCGGGCCTGGTGCTGCTCCCCGGCAAACCAGGGCTGCGCTGCCAGGACGCCGTCGTCGGTTAACCCGACGATGAAGTGGGTAGGCGCTTCGTCATTGGCTGACTTTTGCGGGGTCGCTTGAACTTTTCCATTGGCTGCCTGCCGCACCAATTGGCGCTTGAGGGGAACGGCCGTTTCATTCAGCTTCTCATCCAAATCGTGCCCAAAAATGGCTAACCCCTGCACCACGCCGGTTAACACTTCTTCCGTTTCGCTGCTGATAGTGGCGGCGGGAAAATAATCGGCCAGCAGTTGAGAAAAGATAGGAATCTGGGAAGAGCCGCCGGTGTTGATGACCAGCGCCACCTCTTCCGGGCGTTTTTCTGCCTTGGCCATCACGCTGTCCAGGGCGGCGGTAATGCGCGCCACTTCCGGCCGGATCATTGCTTCAAACTGGCGGCGTGTGATCGTTTCGGCCAGGTCAAGTCCGCCATCCGTAAAGTGAATGGTCGCGCTTTCCTCTTGGGACAGCACGATTTTGGCCTGCACAATTTCTTGCAGCAGCTTGTATTGCAAGTTTTGCGTCAACAGCTTTTCCAGGGCTATCAAACCTTGAGGCATATGTTCCTGGCCAGACTGGATCGTCGCCTGGACAAAATCAATCACCTCGGCCATTTGCTGGCCTTCGGCCGCTTCCCAATGAAGCACCACATCCCAAATGTAGGCGGGGATGGGCTGGCCGTTGGGCAGAATTGCGCCCAGGCCAAAATGGGGCAGCAGATGTTCAAGCAGGCGGCGGTCGAAATCGTCGCCGCCAATCAACACGCCTTCCGTGGCTAAAGTAACCGGCTCTGCCGCGCCGCCTAACTGGGCTACGGTAAGGTCCAGTGTACCGCCGCCAAAGTCAAAGATGAGCGTGGTCTGGCGACGAGTTAGTTTTTTGTGGAAGGTGTAGGCGGCGGCGATCGGCTCGGGCAGGAAGCGCACGTCTTCCAGCCCGGCCAGGCGCGCCCCGGCAGCGATGAGGGATTCGGCTCTATGGTCAACGGCCGTATCGTCAGAAAACTTGACCGGGCGGCCCAAAACGGCCGTTGTCACCGGTTTGCCCAACACCGTTTCCACCGTCTGCACCAGGCGGCGCAAAATAATGCCAATGAGCTGCTCCAGTGAATACATCTCGCCAAAAATGCGAGTGCCTTCATAATCTTTACTGCGCAGCGCCGTCTTCACCGATTTAAGCAGCCGACCGGGCGCCAGCACATCGTTCCAGGCATAGACGTCCATGCGCACTTTTTTAGGGCTGGTGTGGGTGGAGACCCATATCTCCAGCTCGCCCACGTATATTTTTTCAAAGCGCGAGGGGCGGTTGACGTTTTGCCGCAGGTACAGCTCGCGGGCGTCTGTGCCTACGTGCTCGGCGAACTGTTTGGTGATGTAGATAATTGATGGCAGCAGATCGGGCAGAAAATCATCTACCTGGAACAGATGCATGGCGTCGCCGTCGTAAATGGCGACGCCGGAGTTGGTTGTGCCAAAATCGATACCAATTCTCATAGAAAAATAAAACCTCAATCAACTCCCCCTTCTTACAATCATGGCGATGACCTCCGCCTGCTTCTAGAGCCGGGCGGCATGGCGGCCGTTCATGCTGTTGGATAAAACAGAATGTGCGAAAAAAGGGGGGGAAAGGATATATTGGGGGCCAGCCCCAGCCGCTCTTGCAGTTCGCAGTTACACGAGTCCCCTTGCATTAGTTCGGCAAAGATGCGCATCCGGTTGGGTTCAGCCAAAGCTCTGAGAACGGCCGTTACCCTACCAAAATTCCTACGCCAACCCTTCCCAGGGCGAATGCCAGACCTCTGGCAGCAGTTGCATGATCACCTGGCCGCCGCCTGGTAAAAGCGCCTGTAAAGCACGCCGCGCCTGAGCCAGCGCGGCTTCTCCCGCCGGGCATCCAGGACAGTTCATTACCAGGTCTACCTCAATGCAGTCTGGGGATAGGCGAATGGCGCGCACCATTTGCAGCGCAGCCAGCGACATGCCATAGGTTGGGTGAATCACAGTACCCAATGCCGCCTGGATTTCAGCTTCTGTCGGCATCAGATTGCACGCCCAGCGCATCCAGGTGGCGGCGGATGGCGGGCATGGAGAGCTTGCCGCCGCTGGTGAGAAGTTCGCCATTGACCAACACCAGGGGGAGTTGGGCGTCTGGCGGCAGGGGCGGGCAGTTGGGGTCGAAGAGGTCGTAGTAGGTGGTGGTAACGGCCGTGCCATACCGCGCTTGCAACTTTCCCGCCATCCACCCGGCCAGATCGCGCCACGTTTCCTTAAGACCCTCTGCGCAGGCCACCGGCGCGCCGATAATTTGAATACTGGCCGGCTCGCTCATCCGCAGCCGCACCCACCGGAACCACAGCCACAAGATGGACCGCTCATAGGCAAAGGCAGACTGCTGCCGCCGCCCGCGGCCTGGCCGATGAAAATCCCGGCCGTCAACACCTGCTGCGTCTCAACGGCATGGCAAACCGGGCACTCCGGCTGCAAACCCGCATCCTTCTCTTTGAACGACGCGCGCACTGTAAACGGGTGTCCACATTGTGTACAACGAAAATCGTACATTGGCATAGTTATTTCTCCGCATCAACTCCAGATTGGTTCAATCTCCAAGATTGAACCAATCTGAGAAATTTACCTAAGCTACAACCGGCTCATGATACATCTGCTCGCCTAATTCGGCCAACATCGCCAGCCCTTGCACTTCCTGCGGCAGCAGTGGAATTGTGAGCACAGGTGTATCGAAGCGTTCCTGAATTTCCGCCAGATAACCAGCCTGCATAGCCCGGCGCGATTTCGTGAAAGGCGTGTCGGCCTGCTCGGCGGGAATCACGAAGTTAGCCACGGCCAGCCCGGTAGGAATCTCCAGCGTAGCCAATTCCTGGCTGGCGCGGTAGGCTTCGATGATGGGCGTGGATTCGGGGTACATGACGAAGGCAAAGGTGCTGCGTTCCGGGCGGCGCATCATGTCAATGACGTCGGCGAAACGCTGTTTGGCGATGTCATCAACAACGGCCGTATCCACCGAAGCAAACGCCTTCACGTCTATCTGCTTGCTCCAGTCCATCGGCAGTTCCAACATGCGCAGGGTGTGGCCGGTGGGCGCGGTGTCAAAGACCACACTCTGCCACGGCCCATCGGAGGCAAATTCGATGAAGCGGTCGAAGGCGGCGATTTCTTCCGTGCAAGGGGAGTCTAACTCTTCGGCCATAGCTTTGATCGCGCCTTCGGGCCGGCCGCGCTGGCGGGCGTCGTCGAGGATGCGCTTTTTGTACACTTCACCCATCGCTTTGGGGTCAATTTTCACCGCCCACAGGTTGGGCAGGCCGACCAATGGCGCCGGTTCGTCGCCGACCGGTTCGCCCAAGACGTTGCCCAGGTGAGCGGCCGGATCGGTGGTGAGGAGCAAGGTTTTGATTCCCTGATTGGCTAACCAGACGGCCGTTGCGCAGGAAGCGACCGTCTTGCCCACCCCACCCTTGCCGGCGAAGAAAATCGTGCGTCGGTGGCCGTTGGGCAGGATGCGCGGCATAAATTCGGCTGGATGGGACAGCTTGAAAGGGGCGGGAACGGCCGTGTGACCGTTGCTGCTAAATGGAGACGTTTCCTCTCCATGCAGCAGAGCGGCGACGGTGCGTAAGCGCTCAATTCCTTTAATCTCGCCATCCATCAAGAACATGCGCCGCGTAGCGTAGGGTAAATCGCGCTCAATCTGGCTCAGATAGCCTGCCTGCATCTCGGCGCGGGCGGCAAAGAGAGCGTTGTCGGTCGCTTCCGGCGGAATGATGCCGTTGATGATTAGCTCGTGGGTGTGGATTTCCAGCTTGCCCAGTTCGCCGATGGCTCGCCGCGTTTCATGAATGGCGATGGCTTCCGGGTGCAGGACGAAGGTGAAGCGCGTCTGTGCCGGGTCGCGCAAAATAGCCAGGGCGCGTTCGTATTTGAACTTGGCGCTCTGAATGGCGGCGGCCGGGCCGATGCAGGTTTGCCCGCTGCCCTGTTCGGCGGCGCTGATGGTGTTGGCCCATTCGGCGGGCAGTTCCAGCAGGCGGATGGTG
>JACSRF010000130.1 GCA_014879875.1 Anaerolinea sp. | reverse complement strand
CGCTGCCCCCGCCGCCGCTGCCGACTCCTTCCGGGACGTATAGCTGGACGCTGAAAGCGCCCATCCTGATGTACCATTACATCAGCGTGCCGCCAAAAGACGCCGATATTTATCGCGTTGACCTTTCCGTGACCCCCGACGATTTCCGCGCCCAGATGCAATACCTGGCGGAAAACGGGTATACCACCATTGATTTTTACGACTTGTCGCTGGCGATTACCAATAAGATTGAGCTTCCGCTCAAGCCGGTCATCCTGACGTTTGACGATGGCTACGTGGACAATTACGTTCACGCCTTCCCCATTTTGCAGGAGTTCGGCCACAAAGGGACTTTTTTTGTGGTTTCTGAATTTATTGATTTTGGCTATGCGGGGTATCTGACCTGGGACATGGTGGAGGAGATGGCCGCCGCCGGGATGCGCATTGAGTCCCATTCGCGCACGCATCCAGATTTACGCGGCCAGTCGCGGGAGTACCTGATCTGGCAAATTCTTGGCTCGCAGGAGACGATTGCCGCGCACATTGGGTACACGCCGCGCTACTTTTCCTACCCGGCCGGCCGCTACGACGAGGATACCGTCGCCATCTTGCAAGAACTAGACTTTTGGGGATCGGTGGTGACGGCCGGGGGCAAATGGCATGGGTTCGACGGCCGTTACGCCTGGGCGCGGCTGCGGGTGCGCCATACCACGCCATTGGCCGAGTTTATCGATCTGGTGGAGCCGGGGGAAGCTGTGAATGGGAAGATGAGTGGTAATCGGTAATCCGTAATCGGTAAACCGTAATCGGTAATCCGTAATCAGTAATCGGTGGCCGATTGCTTCACGTTTCACGTTTCACGCTTCACGTTTCACGTTTCACGGCCCAACTGTCCAGCACAACTTCCACATCGCTGCGAATCATCATCCGCGCTGTGCTACGATCCAGCCCTTGCATCAGTAGATCGTCATACTTCGTTTCGGCATGGCGGACGTGAGCGATGACGGCCAGGCGGATGACGGCCGTTTCCAGCTCTTTGGCGGCGGCGGAACGGCCGACGCGCCCGCTGTACTTGCGGCAGGCATGTTCGGCGATGATCTGCTCGCGGCCGGGCGGGCAGGCGGGGTACAGCTCGCGCACGCGCCGGGCAAACTGCGCCACATATGCTTGATCCAGCTCGGCCCGCCGTTCGCCTTCGCGGACGCGGCGGCGTTCGCGCGCGTCCTGGTCGGCCAGGCACTCCTCTTCAGCCTGCGCTAGCGCCGCTTCCTCCACCAGCAAGCCCTGCCGTTCGTATCGTTTGCCGGCGCGGCTCCAACGGAGGACAACGGCCGTTAACGTTGAATGTTTCTTCGCCCGCCGCGTTAGCGCCGCATCGCCGGCGGGCAAAAAGAGCAGGTGATCCAGGTCGGCGCAGGCCAGGCAGATCGGCTCCTTTTCTGGAGTCAGGGTTATCCAGGAACTGCGCCACAACTCCTTGCCACACTCGCTGCACGTGGCCTCATTGCTGATGATGAAAACGGCGATGTCGGCGGCTTTTTTTCGTTCGGATTGGGACATTTTTCTGCACACAACCGGGAATAAGGAACCGCGTTCCTTCTGAGGAACGCGGTTCCTGGAGACGGCTTAATGGTGGTCTTGCTGCTTGCGCCGCTCGGTGAGCAAGGCGGCAAACAAGGCGATGATCGCGCCGACGGCCAACGCCATACCCCAAATGACAAAGCCTGTACGCGGGCTGCCGGGGTCTTCGTCGCCATGCTCTGCTTCCGCCATCGGTTCTGCCACTGTGTCAGGTGCGGGTTCGGTGGTCGTTGGCTCTGTTGTGGTTAGGGCAGCGGCCGTTTCCGGGGTGGCTGTCGGCGTGAGGGCTTCTAACTCGGCGGCCCGTTCGGCAATGATGTCGGTGACGGTAGCGTCGGTGAGGACGAAAACGGCCGTCGTCCGCCCCGGCACATTAAAAGTCCCAGTGGTCATGTCATACGTGGACTCTTTCACCACATCGGGGGCATTGACCAGCACCGGGTGTAGTTCCAGCGGGATGTTTTCCAGCGCCACCTCGGTGAAGGTCAACGGTTCATCATTGGCGTTGAACAGCGCCACCAGCAGGGCGTAGGTCGGGTCATAGTTGGAGCCGTCCAGGTCGGACAGGCTCATGACGATGACGCCGGGAATCTGGTCAGGGCCGGTGTTGTGGAAGCGCAGCCGCGCCTGCACGTCAGCGGCCGTGGGCAGGCGGAACAGCGGCGAACTGTAGCGAATTTGCAGGAAGTGACGGAAATGGGCAACGGCCGTCAGAATGTGGTCGCGCGTCGGGACCAGATCGGGATTGCCGAGCAGGTCGGCCATTACCGGCCACATAGTTTGGTTGTCGCTGGCAGCGGGCAGCCCTTTGCCCCAATTGTTGCTGTTGTAGGTCCAATCGAGCGCGTTGAACCAGTCGCCGGCGTTGTAGCTGTTGCGATCCAGCGATTTGGAGCGCAGCATATCGTCGCCCGCCTGGAAGAACGGGATGCCCTGGCTCAGCAGCACAATGCTGTTACCCAGGTTGTGCATACGCACGCGCGCGTCCATGTCGGCCGTCAGCGGCGCTTTGTATTGGATGGCGTCGAATAACGTTTCGTTGTCGTGCTTGGAGATGTAGACGATGTTTTCTTGCGGGTCGAAAGTGTACCCGGCCGGACTGCCGTTGTAATCTACCTCCGCGCCAATGACCGGCGCGCCACTGTGCCCGGTGAACTCGTATTCGGCCAGATTCCCGGCCAGGCCCACACGGGTGAGGTCGGCGAAACGGAGCAGGCGGGTTAACTGTTCAGCGGCCGTTCCCTGATCTGTCTCGTTGGGGTCATAGTAGAGGCCGTTGATGAAGCCTTGCTCTTGCTGCCCGCCAAAGGGAGAGCCACCGCGTACCGCATCGCGCAGCCGGTCGTTGAACGTGCCAATGCCAGAACTGGCGGCGTTGAATTGGGTGGCGTTGACGCCACGCGCGTTGTCGGCGACTTCGCCAAAGTTCCACCCTTCGCCATAAAGGTAAATGGCACGGCCGTCTACGCCATCAGCCTCGATTGTCAAAGCGTCCAGGGCGGCGCGTACCGCCAGCATATCTTCCAGCATGTGGTGGCCCATCAGGTCGAAGCGGAAGGCGTCCACTTTATATTCTTTGGCCCAGGTGACGACGGAATCCACCATCAGCTTGCGCATCATGGCGTGTTCGGTGGCTGTGTTTTGGCAGCAGGTGGAGGTCTCGACACGGCCGTTGGCGCTGAGGCGGTGGTAATAGCCGGGCACGATCTTGTCCAACACTGAGTTTTGATTTTGGCCGCTGGCGTTGGTGTGGTTGTACACCACATCCATGACCATGCGCAGCCCCGTTTCATTGAGCGCCTGTATCATTTGGCGGTATTCGATGATGCGCGTCACGCCGTTGGGGTCGGTGCTGTAGCTGCCTTCGGGCACAGTGTAATGGAAGGGGTCGTACCCCCAGTTAAAGCTATCCTGGTCGCGGATGGCGCTGATGATCGCCTGCTGCTCTTCGGAGTTAGGCGGCAAAGCGGCCAGTTCGGCCGGGTCTGGTTCAACGCGGGCGGCGGCGTCTTCATTAATGGTGGCGATGTCGAAGCTGGGTAGCAGGTGCAGATGAGTGAGTCCAGCTTCGGCTAATGCGGACAGGTGACGCATCCCGTCGCCATCTACGGTGAAGGCCATATACGTGCCGCGATACGCCTCCGGCACGCTCTGGTCGTAAATGCTGAAGTCGCGGATGTGCAGTTCGTAGATGGTGATGTCTTCGGGGGCAGCCAGCGGGGGCTTGGCGAAGGCGCCCCATCCTGTGGGCTGCAAGTCGGCGTCGTCCAGGTTGACGATCTGGCTGAGCGCGCTGTTTTGCGCCAGGCTAAAGGAGTAGGGGTCGGTGACGAGGTTGGTGACGACGGCCCCGGCGCCGGCGGCGAAGACGCGCACTTCGTATAGATAGTAGCTGCGATCCCATTCGGGCGCACCGGTGATGCTCCAGACGCCGGTTTGGGGGTCTACGCGCATGAGGCTGGCCTCGTTACGGCCGTCGGGGTTGGCCGTGTCGAAGCGCAGCAGGCGCACGCTCTGCGCGGTGGGGGCCCACACGCGCAGCGTCGGGACGCCATCCGCAAAGGAGACGCCGAGCGGCCCATCGTAGGCGTACAGGTCATCGAGGACGCCGGGGATTTGCAGGCCGGTGGCGTCCATCAATGCGCCTGTGTCGTCGGCGGCGGTGATGGCGACCTGCCCTTTGAGGGCGATGCGCACTTTGCCCAGGTCGGCCGCGTCGAGCTTGAAGGCGGCGTAACTGGACAGGTGCGGGAATTTGGCGCGCAGTTCGGGGGGAAGGCCGGCGGGGTCGGGGGTCAGGATGAGCGTTTCGCCGCCGGCGATGCCGTCGAAAGAGAGGGTGAGGCCGCCGCCGGTGGGATTGTAATGCAGGTGGTAGGCGTAGTCGGGGTTAACGTCTACTTTCCAGGCGATGGTATCGGCCGTGAGCCAATGCGCTTTGGCTTCCTTGATGTTGCCGGTTGGGCCACCGCCGCCGCCTGTGCGAATGGTCATCAGTTTGCTGCCAGAATCCCAGGCGAAGGTGACGAGTTCGCCATCGGCGTTGACGTTGAACGGGATGTTGGCCCCGTCGGGCGCGCCCGCTTCGCCGTAGTTTTCGCCCCAGCTTTGGCCGACGGCTACTTTGGCTTCGTATGCGCCGGCGGGGATAGCGTCGGTTTGGAAGATGAAAACGCCATCGCCGTCAGGGTCTTGCAGCCAGGAGCGCAGGCAGTCGGGCTGCCAGTCGCCGGGGCAGCCGATTTCTTCCTGAAAGTCGCCGGGGACGTTGGCGATGATGTCATTCACGCTGTCTGTGACCCAGCCGGTTTGGGTGGAGAAGAGGAAGAGGACGGCCGTTTCTTCCGCCAGCGACAAGGGGATGTTGGCGCCGCCGGGCTGGGCGTCCAGGCCAAAGTTGACGTCCCAACTGCCGTTGAGGGCGGCTTTGTACTCGTAGGA
>JACSRF010000326.1 GCA_014879875.1 Anaerolinea sp. | reverse complement strand
CCCCGGAACCCATCGCCCTCCCCGAATTCGCCCCTGTTCTCCTGCCGCTATCCTGGATTGACGGTGCGGCGGCGCTGGGCCAGGTCATCACCGACACAGGCGACATTTCCGTGGCGATCATGACCGGCATCCTCAACTTTGCCCCGCAGCAGTTGGCCGACCTGACCCCGGAGATGTGGCGCGCCCTGTCCCCGGAGGTAACGGCCGTCGCCCTGCCCCAAATCGCCGATACCCTCGACCCTGACCTGGTGGCGCAGTTGCAAGCTATGCAACGGGCGGCTAATGGGGAAACGGCCGTCCCCATTCCCTTGCCCGACGTTTGGGTCACGCAAGCCGCCTATGCCGGGCTGACGATCACCAACACGGCCGCCCTGTCTCCTGCCATCATCACCCTCATCGCCGACAGCGCCCCGGAGATGCTGGACACGCTCACCCCGGAGATGCTGCTCGCCTTCACCCCGGAGATGCTCGCCGCGCTGCCCGCCGCTTACCTGCTCACCCTCGATGAAGGCTTGCAGCAGACCATCGCCAACGTGTCCATCGCCCAGGCGCGGTTGTTGGCTGCCGGTAGTGGGGAGGAAACGGCCGTCGTTGGCGAAGGCAGCCCGCTGCCCGACCCCCTCATTCAAGGATTGGCGGCGGCCGGGCTGGAGCTGCAATTTGCCGAAGACATCACCCCGGAAATGATGCAGATGCTCGGCGACTTTGGGCCAATGGCCTTGCAGGCGCTCCGGCTGCTCACCCCAGATAATTTGCGCGCGCTGCCGGCGGCGAGCATCGCCTGGCTGCCCGCTGACTTTGTGGCGACGCTGGCGGATGACCTGCGCGCCGAACTGGATGCGCTGGCGGCCGAATTTGGCGGCGCGGGCGCATTGGCCGCCGCCGCCGTCGCTGAACCAACCGACCCGGCGCGCCTGCCTGACCTGCTCATTCAAGGGGCGAGCATGGCCGGGTTGACCATCGAATTTGCCCCCGACGTGACGCCCGACATGATTCGCCTCTTTGCCGGGCTGGGCGAACAAGGGGTGCAGGCGTTGGCCTTGCTGACACCGGATAATTTGCGCCTGCTGCAACCGGAGGTCATCGCCCTGCTGCCCGCCGCCTACCTGGACACGCTGGACGCCGACCTGCGCGCCGAACTGGACGCGCTGGCCGCTGACTATGGCGGCGCGGGGCAGTTGGCGCTGGCAGAGGCGGAAGCGGCCGCTGCCCTGGCCGTCGGCGCGCCCCCCTTGAGCGGTATCTGGGTGCAGCCCGCGCCCGATGGCGCGCCGTCGCAATTCCAAACGGCCGCCGATATTCTCAACAATTCCTTCGTGCCCGGCGCGGCCAACTTCCTCAACGTTTTCCCCTCCTCGCCCAACGTGCAAGACCCGGCGGCGTGGATGGCGGCGCTGACGCCAGATGTCATGGCGTTCATCGCCGAACGGGAGGAAGGTTTTGCCGCTGCCCTGTCGCCGGTGATCCTGGAATGGATGTCGCCAGAGACGCTCACCTTTTTGCTGGACACGTATCCCGATGCCTTTGACGCTGACCTGACGGCGCGGCTGCGCGGCATTGCCGGCGGGGAAATTGAGGCGTTTATTCCGCAGGCATCCATCACGCGCACCGATGGCAATCCGGCGGTGGTGGTGAATATTTTCAAGGATGGCGACGCCAATACGGTAGAAGTGGCGCACCGCGTTTTTGACTTTTTCGCGGACTATACGGCGACGCATCCGGAGGTTAAGACGAGCCTGGTGTTTGAACAGGCCACATTTATCGAGGATTCAGTGGAAGGCGTCTCCCGCGAGGGGGCGTTAGGGGCCGGGTTTGCCGTGCTGGTGATTTTGCTCTTTTTGAGCGGCCAGGTGGGAGGACGGTATCGGTTAAGCTGGCGGGCGACGCTGGTCACGGCCGTTTCCATCCCGCTTTCCATCTTTGCCGCCTTTTTGTTCATGCGCATGGTTCCGCCATTTGGCAATTGGCTGCAAGGGCTAAACGCCGGTGGTAATAGTACCTTCCTGATCTTTATGGCGCGTCTGTTCCCCACCACCATCACCCTGAACATCATGACCCTCAGCGGCATGACGGTGGCGATTGGGCGCGTGGTGGATGATTCGATTGTGGTGTTGGAAAATTCGTACCGCTACATTCAACGCGGCGATGATCCGCAAACGGCCGTGCTGCGCGGCACGCGGGAAGTGGCTATTGCCATTTTCTCGGCGACGGTGACGACGATGGCCGTTTTCCTCCCCCTGGGGCTGATCGGCGGACTCATCGGCTCCTTCTTCTTGCCCTTTGGCCTCACCGTGACCTACGCGCTGGCAGCCAGCTTCATCGTTTCTATCACCGTCGTCCCGGCGCTGACCTATCTGCTCATTCGCAAGGAACATATCCCTGAAGAGCGGGAGACGTGGATGCAGCGCTGGTACACGCCATCCCTGGAGTGGGCGCTGCGCCACCGCTTTGTGACGATGTTGGTCTCTACGGTTATTTTCCTGGGCAGTTTGTTCCTGTTAGGGCAGCTTCCGCGCAGTTTCATTCCCAGCATTGGCGAGCCGACCATTAACGTGACGGTGAGTTTACCAACGGGCACGTTGATGCCAGATACGGATGCGTTGGTGGCAGAATTTGAAACGGCCGTGCAGCAGTTGACCGGCGTGGAGAAAGTGCAGGTAGAAGTCGGCAGCGGCGGCGGCATGGAAGCGTTCTTTGGCGGCGGCGGCGTCAGCCAAAATGTGGCGAACGTCACCATCAGCGTCGCCGACCAGGATGACCTGACCGCGCTGACGCAGCAGGCGCGCCGCGAAGCGCAAGCGGTCTTTGGCGTGGAAAATGTGGTCGTGTCGGCCGCGTCGCAGGCTGGTTTTGGCGGCTTTTCGCTGATCATCACCGGCGAGTCGTTGGAGCAGCTGCGCGGACTGGTGGAAGACGTGAAAGGGGCGCTGGCGGCGGTGGACGTGGATGGCGATGGCGTGGCCGACATCGTGAACGTCAGCAGCAATGTGGACAATGGCGGCGGCGACGATACCATCATTCGCGTGGATGGGCGGCCGGCGATCAGCTTTAGCGCCGACCTGGAGACGGAGAACACGCTGGGGGTGACGGCCGTTGCCAAAGAAGCGGTTTATGCGCTCGGCAGCCTGCCCGCCACCGTCACGGTCAGCGAAGGGTTCGAGTCGGAGCAGCAGGTGCAAGGGTTCCAGGCGATGGTGCAGGCGATTGGGTACTCCGTCATCATCGTTTACCTGGTGATGGCGCTCACCTTCCGCAGCCTGATTCACCCGTTCACGATCTTGTTCAGCCTCCCCTTTGCCCTGGTGGGGGCGTCGTTGGCGCTCTTCCTCAGCGGCAGCGTGTTGGGCATTTCGGCCATGATTGGCTTGATGATGCTGGTGGGGATTGTGGTGACAAACGGCATTGTGTTGATGGAGTTGGTGCAGCAGTTGCGCAAGGAGGGTAAAAACGCCTACGCCGCATTGGTGCAGGGCGGCCGCACGCGCCTGCGCCCCATCTGGATGACGGCGTTGACGGCGATCCTGGCGCTGATTCCATTGGCCGCCAGCCAGGAAGCGGGGGCCATCATCGCTTCTGAACTGGCGCGGGCGGTGATGGGTGGCCTGCTGGTGAGTACGGCGCTGACGCTGCTGGTGGTGCCGGTGGTGTACAGCTTGTTGGATGAAGCAGTGCAGCGCGTGCAGCGTAAATAACAGGACAAGGAACCGCGTTTCTGTTGAGGAACGCGGTTCCTAAATGATGTCTATTGTCTGGATGACGTTTTCTAGCGCGGCGACCAGGAAGTCGGCGTCGGCGGCGTTGAAGGGCATGGGCGGTCGAATTTTGATGACGTTGTGGAAGGGGCCATCTGTGCCCAGCAGAATGCCTTGCTCGCGCATCTGGTTGACGACAAAGGTTGCGGCGGCGGCGTCTGGCGCCAATGTTAGCCGGTCGCGCACCAGTTCCACGCCCACGAACAGCCCTGACCCGCGCACGTCGCCGACCAGGGGGTAACGGTTGACCAACGGCCGTAACCCCGCCAGCAGCCGTTCCCCCACTGCCAGCGCATGAGCCTGTAACCCTTCCGTTTGCAGCACGTCCAGCACCGCCAACCCCACCGCGCACGAGACCGTGTTGCCGCCGAAGGTGCTGAAAAACTCCATGCCATTGGCGAAGGCGGCGGCGATGGCTGGGGTGGTGACGACGGCGGCGATGGGATGGCCGTTGCCGATGGGCTTGCCCAGGACCACGATGTCGGGGACGACGCCCTGCGGTTGGAAGCCGTAGCAGTGAGTCCCGATACGGCCGTATCCCGTCTGCACCTCATCGGCAATGCACACCCCCCCGGCGGCGCGCACGGCTGCGTACACCGCCCCTAAATACCCTGGCGGCGGCACAATTTGCCCCCCCACACTGGGCAGCGATTCGGCAATGAAGCCCGCCAGCCTGACCCCCTGCTCCTGTAACCGGGCGATGATCGCCTGCACGTGCGCTGCATATTTCACGCCCGCCTGCGGATCATCTGCTTTGTACGCGCCGCGATAGACGTCGGGGATGGGCGCGGTGTGGACCCAGGCGGGCGCGCCGCTGCCGCCTGGCCCGTCGTGCTTGTACGGGCTGATCTCGATGAGGCCGGTGGTGTGGCCGTGGTAGGCCGCTTCCAGGACGATCATATCGCGCGCGCCGGTGTAGGCGCGCGCCAGGCGCAGCGCCAATTCATTCGCTTCGCTGGCGGAGTTGAGGAAGTAGCAGACGGTGAGCGGCTGCGGCAGGGTGGCGCTGAGGCGGGCGGCGTAGGCGTTGAGCAGGTCGTGCAGGTAGCGGGTGTTGGTATTGAGCACGCCCATTTGCGCCTGGGCGGCGGCGACGATGCGCGGATGGCAGTGGCCGACGTGGGGCACGTTGTTGTAGGCGTCCAGGTAGCGACGGCCGTCTTCGTCATACAAATATTGCTTCCAGCCGCGCACAATTTTTACCGGCTCGTGGTAGGCAATGCTCAGGTTGCCGCCGAGGCGCTGGCGGCGTTCGGCCA
>JACSRF010000466.1 GCA_014879875.1 Anaerolinea sp. | reverse complement strand
ATTTCATGGGGTTCGGCGTGACATGTGACGAGTGATGCGTGTGGTCTCTCTGGTCACGCATCACGGCCTATCAACCCCCTGAGTTCCTAAAGAGCCTTTTTTATTTGCACCCCACTCGACAATGCGGTATGATTGACAGATTGTGTTATCACCTTTTTCTAATGTGAAATGCGTTGACATATTGAAGCGTGTTGATATACTGGCGTTAATTATGATATGATGTCGGCAGTGAGAGCGTTGGCAAAGTCCATACGCTCTTTTATGTGTTTATACCAGGAGTGGTCAGGAGACCGGCCTGAGCAGGGGCGTCATATCGCAGAAGTGTTTGGAAGAAGGGTTGGAGCTTTACTATTTTTTGGGAGGTCTACTAGGTGGATACAACAGATTTCCGTTCGTTGCGCATCAGCTTAGCATCCCCGGACCACATTCGTTCATGGTCATACGGCGAGGTCACAAAGCCTGAGACAATTAACTACCGTCGTTTGCGTCCAGAGAAAGATGGCTTGTTCTGTGAAGCGATCTTTGGGCCAACTCGCGACTGGCAATGTTACTGCGGTAAATATAAGAATGTTCGTTACAAGGGTATTGTTTGTGATAAATGCGGCGTCGAAATTACCCGTTCTTCGGTGCGCCGTGAGCGGCTAGGGCATATTGAACTGGCAGCGCCAGTTGCTCATGTTTGGTATACGCGGCGTGTGCCCAGTTATATGGGTTTGCTGCTCAATGTTTCGCGGCGTAATCTGGATCGGGTCCTTTATTTTGCTCAATATGTTGTGACGCACGTGGACGAAGAGGCGCGGCAGCGTGCCTTAAAACGCCAGGCTGAAGATCTGCAAGAGGCAGAAATGCAGCTTGAAGTGCGGCTGCAAGAAAAAACTGGAGAAGCAACGGAGGATGTTACTACGCGCGTAACCGGGTTGCAAGAAAACCTGGTTGAATTGAATGCTTCTTTTGATGACCGTTTGTCTGCGGCAACGGATGAGGTGGTGCGTGAAGCGAAGCAGATGGAACAACGGTTACATAATTTGATGGGCACGGCCGTTTCCGAATCGCTTAAACTGGGCGGCACGCTCGTTGCGAAGACCAGCGAGGTGATCGGTCGTGAGCATTCGGTCCTGGTGCAAGAAATTACCACCGAACGCTTGAATATTGTGCAAAAGGAAAGCGAAGAAGATCATCAGGCTGAAGTGGCTGCATTACAACGAGAATTAGCAGAACTGCAAAGCGAAATTGGATTGGTACAAGATGATTTGCGCGTGCAGCTTGAGCAAAAATTGGCGCGGATGCGCCAACAAGCCCACATCAATAAGGAACAGTTGGAAAGCCTGGCGCAAATGCAGTTCTTGAATGAGAACGATTATCGGGACCTGAAGAGTAAATTTGGGAATGTGTTCCGGGCCAGCATGGGGGCCGAAGCCTTCCATGAGATTTTGCGTAACATGGACCTGGAAAAGCTGTCGCGCGACTTGTGGCGTGAAGTGCGTACCACCCGCTCCAAGCAAGCCGGGAAACGCGCGACCAAACGTCTGCAAGTTGTGGAAGCGCTGCGCATGAGCGGCAATCGTCCTGAGTGGATGATTCTGACGGTATTGCCGGTGATCCCGCCCGATTTGCGCCCGATGGTGCAGTTGGATGGCGGCCGTTTTGCCACATCTGACCTGAACGACCTGTACCGCCGTGTGATCAATCGTAACAATCGCCTCAAGCGCCTGCTGGAACTGGGTGCGCCCGATGTCATTGTGCGCAATGAGAAGCGTATGCTGCAAGAGGCTGTGGACAGTCTCATTGATAACAGCCAACGTGGTAAGGCGCTCAGTCGGCGTGGACGGCGTGAACTCAAGTCGTTGTCGGATATGCTCAAGGGAAAGAAGGGGCGTTTCCGCCGGAACCTGTTGGGGAAGCGCGTTGATTACTCCGGCCGTTCGGTGATTGTGGTTGGGCCAAAGCTGAAATTGGGCGAATGTGGCCTGCCTAAGACCATGGCGCTGGAACTGTTCCGCCCATTTGTGATTAGCAAGCTGGTGAAGTATGGTTACGCCAGCAACGTGAAAGGGGCGAAGCGGTTTATTGAACGGCAGCCGCCGGAAGTGTGGGAAGTGCTGGAAGAGGTGATTCAGGGACGGCCGATTTTGCTGAATCGCGCGCCTACGCTGCACCGCCTGGGTATTCAAGCCTTCATGCCTAAATTGGTGGAGGGGAAAGCGATTCAACTGCATCCACTGGTTTGCTCTGCCTTCAACGCTGACTTTGATGGGGACCAGATGGCTGTACATGTGCCATTGTCGCAGAAGGCGGTCAAGGAATCCATTGAGATGATGATGGCGACGCGCAATTTACTCAAACCGGCCGATGGGCAGCCTATTGTGGGACCATCGAAAGACATGGTGCTGGGCGTCTATTATTTGACGTTGGTGCATGACGGCCGTCACGGTGAAGGGCGTATGTTTAGCAGCCTGGATGAAGTCGAGATGGCTTACGAGTTGGGCCTGGTTGACGTACACGCGCGCATCAAGCTGATGACGGAAACCAGCTTTGATGACGATAACAAGCGTTATCCCGATGGTAAACTCCGCCGCCGGGTTATTGAAACGTCACCAGGTCGGGTCCTTTTTAATCGCGCCCTGCCACCAGAATGGCGCTTTGTGAACTGGTTGTTGGATAAGGGTGGCGTGAACCGTCTCATCAATCGCGTCCATCGGGATTTAGGCGACGAAGCCACGATTGAGATGGTAGACAGCATCAAAAATATTGGCTTCAAGTATGCCACCGTTTCTGGCGTTACAGTTGCAGTGGCCGACCTGACAATTCCTGAAGAACGAGAAGAGATTTTAGCCGTAGCGCGTAAGAACGTGGATGAAATTGACCGTCAATATCGCCGTGGTTTGCTGACCGAAGACGAGCAGTATCAACGCACGGTCGAGCAGTGGAATAATGCGAAGGATGACGTTGCCAATGCTGTGCGCAAAGCCTTAGACCCGGCCGGCCCCATGGCCGTGATGGCGCTTTCGGGCGCCGGCAAGGGTGGTTTTGGCCCGATTACGCAGTTGGCCGGTATGCGCGGGATGATGGCTGATCCGAGCGGCCGTATCATCGTCGTGCCCATCCAATCAAATTTCCGTCAGGGTTTGAATGCGATGGAATACTTTATTTCGACGCATGGGGCGCGCAAGGGGTTGGCGGATACGGCGCTGCGCACGGCCGACGCTGGTTATCTGACGCGCCGTTTGGTGGATGTGGCTCAAGACGTCATTGTCATGGCTGATGACTGTGGCACGGTGAATGGCATTTGGGTGCGCCGCGTAGATAATTTTGGCAAACAAACGTTGGCTGAACGTGTCTTGGGGCGCGTCGCCGCTGCGCCAATTATGGACCCGGAGACGGGTGAGTTGGTTATCAATACCGGTGAATATTATACGGAGGAGATTTCCGACCAGGTTGATTCGTTAGGTGTGGAAGAGGTTTACGTGCATTCGCCGATGACGTGTGAACTGCGCCTGGGCATTTGCTCAAAATGTTATGGTATTGACCTGGCCCGTGGTAAGTCAGTGCGCCAGGGTACGGCCGTTGGCATTGTTGCCGCACAGTCCATTGGCGAACCGGGGACACAATTGACTTTGCGTACCTTCCATACCGGTGGTACGGCGCAGTCGGGTGGTGATATTACCCAGGGTTTGCCCCGCGTGGAAGAGTTGTTTGAAGCACGGCAGCGGCCAAAAGGCGAGGCCGTGATCACCGAAATCGGCGGCATTGCCGAAATTCGCGTGGTAGATGGGGTGCGCCACGTTTACGTCACCGAAAGCAAACTGGTAGATGACGTGTACGAAATTCCACAAGGATGGGCTGTCAAAGTTGAATCCAACGACGAGATTGAAATTGGCGGCATTATTGCCGAAAAAGATGATGATCTCATTTCGGCCCGCCGCGCCGGCCGTGTCGTTGTTGACAAGGGGCAGGTAAAAGTTGTTTGGGAAAGCCGTGAAGAACGGGACTACGAAATCCCTGCGGGGATGCGTATGTTGATAAGCGACGGGCAGCGCATCAATCCTGGCGACCAATTAACCGAAGGCTCTAAAAATCCACATCGGATTCTGGACATTTTGGGACGCGACGCTGTAACGCAATACCTTCTGCGCGAAATGCAGCAGGTATACCGCCCCCAGGGTCAGAATATCCACGACAAGCATTTTGAGGTGATCATCCGCAAAATGTTGAATAAGGTGGTGATTACGAACTCTGGCGATACGGAAATGCTTCCTGGTGAATTGGTAGATTCGCCTACTTTCCTGGAATCTAACGAGCAGGTTATTGAAGAAGGTGGTCAACCGGCCCAGGCTGAACCGGTCTTGTTGGGCATTACGAAGGCGTCGCTGAATACGGAAAGTTTCTTGTCGGCCAGTTCTTTCCAACATACCATTCGCGTGCTTGCCGGCGCCGCTATTGCCGGGAAGGAAGACCGGTTGGTAGGCTTGAAAGAAAACGTCATTATTGGGAAGCTGATCCCCGCCGGGACAGGTTTCCATGCGAATAAGAAATGGGACGAAGATGTCAAACCGCCAACGTTTGAAATACATGAGCCGCAACTGTTTTTGGAGCCTATTGATCTGAGCAATACGTTGATTGATGACAATACCGAAGATGACATTTTGGCGGCCATTGCGGCGGCGGCGGCCGATGCTCATTCGATGGATTTTGATGATGACGATGAATAGATAGTTGGCGGCATAGCCGAACTGCTGTGGTAACAAATAAAAAAGCCTGGTGGCGATGAAAGCCACCAGGCTTTTTACTTGCCTGGTACTGGTATTAAAAGTCGCGTTGTAGCAGCATGGTGGTTAACTGGTGCAGGGCCGCAGCGGCAGCGCCAGCAGGCTGCGCCGCTTGCAGGTGTTGCAGGGCGCTTGCTGAATAGACGGCCGCTTTGCCAGCAGCCAGTTTGTATGAACCGACCTCATCTAAAAGGGTGATGACTTCGGTGACAAATGTATCGCTGCTGGTTGTGTTGTGGTATAGCTGCTGCAAGGTTTCGCTTTTAGACAGGCCGTCGAGGACGGGTAAGGTTTTTTTGCGCGTGATGATGTCGGTGGCGGCTGATTTGCCGGTGCGGCTTTCGTCACCCCAAATGCCGAGGATGTCATCAATGACTTGAAAGGCAAGGCCCAGGTTGAGGCCATACTGGGTGTAGTGGTGGATGGTTTGAGGGTCACGCCCGGCCACCAATGCCCCTACCGCTGCCGCATAGGAGAGAAGCACGGCCGTTTTCCCCGTAATCATCTCGATATAGTCAGCCACGCTGACCCCCTCCCGTTTTTCAAAATCCATATCGGCGTGTTGGCCTTGTGTCAGGCGTACACAGGTTTCGTCAAAACGGCGCAGCGCCTCCACGATAACGGCCGCATCTACTCCGCGGTCAAGCAGCCGCGTTAACGCCAGATGGGCGATGGCGAACATGGCGTCACCACTGTTGATCGCTTGCTCGACGCCCCATAATTTCCAGATGGTGTCCCGGCCGCGCCGGGTGGGGCTGGCGTCTTCAATGTCGTCGTGGATGAGCGAGAAGTTGTGCAGAATTTCAATGGCTGCTGCTGCGGGAACAGCTTGTCGCCAATCGCCGCCGGCTGCCTGGCAGACAAGCAGACAGAGCAAGGGACGAATGCGTTTGCCACTGTTGAGCTGCACTGGCTGTAGATTGGCGTCAACCCAGCCCATGTGGTAGTGCATCATGCCATAGAAAAGGTCAGGGGAGGCGTCTTGTCGTTGTAAAACGGCGCGCATTTCATCTTCGACGGCCGTTAACATGGTTCGTGAAAGTTGTTGCAATTCAGTTGTCATAATTATGGTTACTTCTTAAAATTTTTGCTGCAATGGGGTTTGCGCGAGCGCCTGAATATTTGCGGCGCCACTGCAAAACATCGTTACCCGTAGCTCGTCGGTGATGGTTTCGGCCAGGTCAATGACGCCGGCGACGCCCCCTTTATCGGCAGCGCGCAAGAAATCGCCGGCCAGCCCGGCCACGTTGGCTCCTAAGGCGATGCATTTGGCGACATCAATGCCGGTTTTGATGCCGCCACTGGCGAAGATGGGCAGATGTGGGGCGGCGTGGCGACATTGTTGGATGGAAACGGCCGTCGGGATGCCCCAATCAATAAACGCGCCGGCCACGCGCGCCAGACGCGCCGTGGGGGCGCGGTACATTTCCACCTGGCTCCAGGACGTGCCCCCGGCGCCGGCAACGTCAATGGCGGCGATGCCCACGTCAGCAAGGCGGCGCGCCGTCGCTTCGGCAAAGCCCCAGCCAACCTCTTTGGCAATCACCGGTACGGGCAGGTGACGGCAAATCGCTTCAATTTTGGCGTACAGTCCGGCAAAATTACTATCTCCTTCGGGCTGTACGGCTTCTTGCAGCGCGTTGAAGTGCAAAATGAGGGCGTCGGCCTCAACCATAGCAACGGCGCGGTGGCATTCGTCCAGGCCGTAACCGTAATTGAGCTGCACTGCCCCCAGATTGGCAAACAAGGGAATGTCGGGAGCAACCTGGCGTACCTGATAGGTGACGGCCAGCGCGCTGTCTTCAATGGCGGCGCGCATGGAGCCGAGTCCCATCGCCATGCCGGCTGCCTGGGCTGCTTCGGCCAGGATGAGGTTGATGGTACGGGCGCGAGCCGTGCCGCCGGTCATGGAGGAGATGAGTAACGGCCGTTGCAGTGTCTTGCCAAACAGGGTTGTGGTTGTATCAATTTGCGCCAGATCTAATTCCGGCAGCGCCTGGTGCATGAAAAAACGGGTTTCCAATCCGGTGGTTAATTTGTGAAACGCGACATCCTCTTCCAAATTAATCCGAATGTGATCTGCTTTGCGCTGTTCCGTTTCTGGCGTTGTGGAAACAGTTTCTTGATGATCTATTTTGTTTACATCCATACCTTACTCCATTTGCGATAATATCGAAAAGTATAGCGTGATGGGTACTGATTTGCGAGTTGGGGGGCGGCAGTCGGGAGTCGGTTTCACGACGCCCGACGCCCGACGAACGACGCCCGACGAACGGCTTTGCCACGTTTTGTATACAGGTTGCACTTCTGGTAGGCCAAATCTGATTGGCTAAGATACAATAGTGACTGTAAAGTCAATGTGTTAGGAGGTATTGTTGTATGCGTGTATTGATTACAGGAGCCGCGGGCTTCTTAGGGTCGCACTTAAGTGACCGTTTCATTCGGGAAGGGCATACTGTGGTGGGGATGGATAACCTCATCACCGGTAATATGGATAACATTGCCCATTTAATGGGGCATGAACGCTTTAGCTTTATTAAGCATGACGTGAGCAGCTATATTTATGTGCCAGGCCCGTTGGATGCCGTGCTGCATTTTGCGTCACCGGCCAGTCCTAATGATTATCTGGCGCATCCCATTCCCACGCTCAAGGTGGGGTCATTAGGGACGCATAATACGCTTGGTCTGGCGAAAGCTAAAAATGCGCGCTACTTGTTAGCCTCAACTTCGGAAGTGTATGGCGATCCAGAGGTGAACCCACAGCCAGAAGATTACTGGGGAAATGTCAACCCAATTGGGCCGCGCGGCGTGTATGATGAGGCCAAGCGGTTCGCCGAGGCGATGACGCTGGCCTATCACCGGTACCATGGCCTGGAAACGCGCATTGTGCGTATTTTTAACACGTATGGCCCACGGATGCGCCTGAATGATGGGCGGGTTGTGCCTAATTTCATTGCCCAAGCTTTGAAGGGTCAGCCACTAACCGTTTATGGCAATGGCAAGCAGACCCGTTCTTTTCAATATTATACCGACCTGGTTGAAGGGATTTATCGGCTGCTGTTTTCTGCGGAGAAACTGCCGGTGAATATCGGCAACCCGGTTGAGATGAGTATTTTGGAATTTGCGCAGGCCGTGGTGGAGATTTCGGGCAGTCAATCAGACATTCTATTTGTGGAGCCTGGGGATGATCGCTTTACAGATGATCCGAAGGTGCGCCGACCGGATATTAGCAAGGCAAAGCGCGTGCTGGACTGGGAACCGAAGGTAAACCTGGCTGATGGTTTGCGGCAGACGGTAGATTATTTCCGCAGCCGTGTATAAGGTGGGTATTTTTCATTATCTATGAAGATGGCGGGGATGAAGGGGTTGTGGGATTTTTCTGAATCCCGCAATCCTTTCATCTCCGCTTTTCATTTGTGGTGGTGCGCTGTTGTTCGTGAAATCCCCTGCGGTGAGCGTGAAGCAATATTTGTCGGCCTGGCTGCCATTGCTGTTGGCAGTAGGTTTAGGATTGGCGCTGGCCCGTTTATCGCCGCTGCAAGGGGCGCTGCTGGTGGGGGGAACGGCCGTTTTCCTGCTCACCTTCATCCAACCCATGTTCGGGTTGGCCGGGGCACTGCTGTTGGGGCCATTGGGCGCGCGGGAAGCGCTGCTGTGGGGATCAGCGCTGTTGGACAGTGGGCAGGCGCTGCTGCTGCTGACGTTGGCTGCCTGGTTGGCGCGTGGTTTGCGTGACCGGCGTCTGGTGGCGCCGCATATCCCGCTGCTGCTGCCGCTGGCGATTTTCATCTATGTGGCGCTGCTCAGTTTGCTGGCTGCGCCCTCGCTACCGGATGGTCTGCGCGAGCTGCTGAAATGGGTGGAGATTGGTCTGGTGATGGCGCTGGTGGTTGACGAGGCGCCGCGCCTGCGCCGGGGGCATTGGTTTTTGTTGGCGGCGCTGTGCCTGGCAGGCGTCAGCCAGGCGGTTTTAGGCATCTGGCAGTTTGGGCTGCGCGGCGCCGGCCCAGAGCATTTTCTGGTGATGGGCCGTTTTTACCGCGCGTTTGGCACGTTTATGCAGCCCAATCCGTTTGGCGGTTTTATGAATTTGACGCTGCTGCTGGCGGCGGGCGCGCTGCTCGGCCGTTTACGCTCCTTCACTCTTCACCCTTCATCCTTCATCCTTGTTTCGGTGGTGGCCCTGACGGGCATGGGGCTGGTGGCTTCGTGGAGCCGGGGAGCGTGGTTAGGGGCGGTGGCGGGAACGGCCGTTCTCATCTTCTTCTTGCCACAAAAACGGTGGCACGGCGTTGGCCTGGCCCTGGCAATTGGCCTGGCGGTGCTGGCCGTGTTGGGGGCGGGCATTTATTTCAACCGGCTGCCTGCCGGTATTATTGAGCGCGTCAGCAGCAGCTTCAATGAAGATTTGCGCGTGGATGACGTGCGTGGTATTGACATTACTCACGAGAATTATGCGGTATTAGAGCGGTTGGCGCATTGGCAGGCGGCGTTTGGCATGGCGCGCGATCACGTTTGGTTGGGGGTTGGCTTTGGCAATTACGAAGCGGCTTACCCCGCTTATCGCCTGATCAATTGGGATGATGCGCTGGGTCATGCCCATAATTACTACCTCAATTTGCTGGCAGAAGTGGGCGTGTTGGGATTTTTGGCCTATTGTCTGTTCTGGACGGCCGTTTTCTGGCAAAATATACTGCTTTGGCAACGATTGGATTGGCCGGAGCGGGGCATTGCCCTTGGTTTGCTGGCCGTGTGGACGGCGCTGGCCGTCCATCACCTGGTTGACAAATTGTATGTCAACAATATGTACATTCACCTCGGCGTGCTGCTCGGTTTGCAGCAATTGCTCTGGAATTACGATTTAGACCTTAAGGATTTCAGAAAACCCTTGGGGTCTGTCTGAATAAAGTTATCCTGCGCGAGGACATAGTATGATTGCAACGTTTACCCATTTTGCGGGACGTTTTGGCCTGAATCCGAAAGAGGCCAAACGCTTTTTGAAATTTGCCGTTGTTGGCGTGATCGGGTTTGTTGTTGATTTTGGTATTTTCAATTTGATGATCAACCCGTTTTTGCTCTGGCTGGCGCCCGATACTGTTTTGCATGACGTGCTGGCCGGGTGGGGCTTAAAGGCGGACCAAATTACCGGGCTGGCGCCGACGTTTGCCGGGACGATTTCCTTCATTATGGCGATAGCCAGTAATTTCATGTGGAATCGGTACTGGACTTACCCTGACTCCCGTACAAAATCGGTGCGGCGGCAGTTAGTCCAGTTCCTGGTTGTGAGTGTGGCCGGCATTCTGATTCGCGCGCCTATTTTGACCTTTATGCACCGGCCGTTTACGCGGCTGGTGGAGACAGCATTGCCATCGTTGCAGCCATATGCGGTGCGTATTGGCAAGAACCTGGCGTTAATGGTAGCTGTAGGGGTTGTCATGTTTTGGAACTTTTTTGTCAACCGTTACTGGACGTACAGCGACGTTGAATGATGCGCATTGGTATTGATGTGACTGCGGCCGTGGCGCAGGGTGCGGGCATTGGCCGTTATACCCGTGAATTGGTGCGCGCGTTGGCGCATGAGGCGCAGCCGTACCAATACGTGTTGTTTTCGGCAAAACCACCTGCTGCGCTGCCGGTGGCGAATCCGCTGCCTACGGGCGCGCACATTCGTTACCGACCGGCGCCGTTAAGCGAACGTTGGTTATACCGGCTGTGGTATCGTCTGTGGCTGCCGCTGCCGGTGCAGTGGGTGACGGGTGAACTGAACCTGTTTCATTCACCTGATTTCGTGCTGCCACCGGTGCGTGGGGATGTCCCTACGCTGCTTACTGTTCACGATCTTTCTTTTGTCCATTATCCGCATGTGTTTACCCCGGCGCTGATCAAATACCTGAATAGGGTTGTGCCCCGGTCGGTGGCGCGGGCAACGCATATTCTGGCGGATTCGGAGGCGACGCGGCGGGATTTGACGACGATTTGGAACGTGCCAGAGGCGAAAATCACCGTGCTGTACAGCGGCGTAGACGGCCGTTTCCGCCCGGTGCAGTCGGCGGATGAGATAACGGCCGTGCGCGCCAAGTATGATCTCGGTGAACAACCATACGTCGTCAGTGTTGGCACCATCCAACCGCGCAAAAATTACCAGATGTTGATTCGCGCCTTTGCGCCGCTGGCGGCCGAACTGCCGCACAATTTGTTCATTGCTGGCGGGACGGGCTGGTTATACGAGGAGATGATGATGGAGATAGAGCGGCAGGGGTTAAACGGCCGTGTCCGCTTTATCGGTTTTGTGGATGATGATGATTTGCCCGCCTTGTACAGTGGCGCCAGCCTGTTTGCCTTTCCCAGCCTGTATGAAGGGTTTGGCCTGCCTCTGTTGGAAGCGATGGGCTGCGGCGTGCCGGTGCTCACCTCGAATGCGTCTAGTTTGCCGGAAGTGGCGGGGGAAGCGGCCGTACAGCTTGCGCCAGACGATGAAACGGGGTGGACGGCCGCCATGCGTGACCTGCTGCAAGACCCGGCGCAGCGCACGCGCCTGGTGACGGCCGGCTTTCGCCAGGCGCGCCAGTTCACCTGGCAAAAATCGGCGCAGAAGCTGCTGCACGTTTACCAATCTGTTTTGAAGACCTGACCGGCTATGATACGACCTGTTAACCGAACTTTCTTATTCTTCACTGTATTTGTGGGTGGCATGAGTACGCTGGCGGTGGAGTTCACCACCAGCCGCATGTTGCAGACTGTCTATGGCACGTCGAATCTGGTGTGGGCGAATGTGATTGGGTTGACGCTGTTGTGCCTGACAATTGGCTATTTTGTGGGGGGGCGGCTGGCGGATAAACGGCCGTTTCCCGCCACCTTCTACACACTTATCACCCTGGCCGGCTTTGCCAGTGTTTTCTTTTTGCTGCTGACCAGCGTTATTTTGAAAACGGCCGCAAACGCTTTTGCCGCCATCAACGTCGGGGCCATTCTGGGGTCGCTGTTGGGGGTGGCGTTGGCGTTGGCCGTGCCCGTCATCTTGCTGGGTTGTGTGTCGCCATTTGCCATTCGCCTGGCGGTGACGGACGTGACCGAAGCGGGACGCACAAGCGGCTACATTTATGCCGTGTCTACCTGGGGCAGTTTGTTGGGGACTTATTTGCCGGTGCTGTGGACGATTCCCGAATTTGGGTCGCGGGTGACGGCCGTTCTCTTTGGTTCCCTTTTGCTGCTCATTGGGATCGTCGGTTTGTGGCAATACAACCCACGCCGGGGCATGGCGGCGCTCATCTTGCCCATTTTGCTCATCCCCGTCACCCTGTTTTGGACGCGGGGTGGTATCAAAGCGTATGAGGGGCAGATTTTTGAGACAGAATCGCCGTACAACTATGTGCAGGTGGTGCGCGTGGACGATTGCAATTATCTGCTGCTGAACGAAGGGCAGGCGTATCACTCCTTTTACTGCGACGGCGGGCGCGTGCCGCGCGTGTCGGTGTGGAGTATTATGCTGGCCGCGCCGTATTTTAACGCCGGGCCGGTGACGGTGGATAATATGGCTGTGATTGGGCTGGCGGCGGGCACGATTCCCAAGCAGTATACGCAGGTGTATGGCCCGATTCCCATTGACGGCATTGAGCTAGACCCGGCGATTGTGCAGGCGGGGCGTGATTATTTTGCGTTGACGGAGCCGAACATCAATGTGATTGTGGGTGACGGCCGTTATGAACTGAATCAGCTAGACGGCCGTTACGATGTGATCACCCTCGACGCCTATAAAGTGCCCTACATCCCCTGGCATCTGACGACGCGGGAATTTTTTGCCGAAGTGCGGGCGCATTTGCAGGAGGATGGCGTGCTGGCAATTAATGTGGGGCGCGCCCCTGAAGACCGTCGCCTGGTTGACGCCATTACGGCCACGTTGTTGGCCGTGTTCCCCACCGTCCACGCGCTGGACGTGCCCGGCTCGCTGAACACAATTCTGGTGGCGACAATGCAGCCGACCACGCCGGACAATGCGCAGATGCACCTGGCGCAGTTACCGGAGAATGCCCATCCGCTGCTGCGTGCGGCGCTGGCGACGGCCGTTACCCATCGCGTGCCCATCGCCCCCTCCGATATCATTTTTACCGACGAACGCGCCCCGGTGGAGACGATGATTGATTCCCTGGTGCTGCGCTACCTGCTGCAAGAAGGCGCGGCGGGGCTGCCGGGGCTGCCGTGATCGGTGATCGGTAATCGGTGTTCGGTGATCGGTAATCGGTGGTCGGTGGTCGGGGTTCAGTAATCGGTGACCCGAAGTCCAGGTACCGTTATCTGATGACCTTTTCCAGAGGTAACGCCCTTCGGACTACCGATTACGGACTACCGATTACCGATTACGGATTACGGATTACCACTTCATTTGGAGGAACTATTGGCAAACAAAACGCTTATCACGCTCATTCGTTGGTTGGTGATTCTGGCAATGCCCTTCTTTTTGGGGTTAGGCGGCATTCGCGCCATCATTGCCTGGGATTATCCCGCCTGGGAATATCAACGCATCCCGCCAGACCGGTTTGGTTTTACGGAGGCGGAACGGCTGGAACTGGCGCGGGCGACGTTGGCTTATTTGCAGCGACCGCAGCCGGCGGATGACGCTATCTATTTGCTGGAGGATCTGCGGCTGCCGGGGACGAATGACCCGCTCTACAATGAGCGTGAAATTGAGCATATGCTCGACGTGAAGCGCATTGCCGACGTGTTTACGCGGGTGGTGTGGGTGACCGGAATCATTGTGGTCGGCGGATTGGTCTTTTTGTGGGCGCGCGCGGAGACACGGCCGCAGGCAGCCAATGCGATTTGGGGCGGTGGCCTGGCGACGACGGTCGTGCTGTTGGTGATTGGCCTGTTTATCCTGGTGGGGTGGGAACTGTTTTTTGTGCAGTTTCACGAATTGTTGTTCCCACCGGGCACGTGGACGTTTGCCTATACGGATTCGCTGATTCGTCTCTTCCCGGAACAGTTTTGGTTTGACGTGGGCGTGCTGGTGAGTGGGGGAACGTTGGTGGCGGGGTTGGTGATCACGGCGTTGGGGTATGGGCTGCGGAAAATGGGGCGTGCAGCGTGAAGCGAGGTGAAAAAGAAGAACCTTACGCTTGACGCCTATAACGAAGATCATGACGAAACACATTTTCATCACCGGTATTTCAACAGGCATTGGCTATGCTGCGGCCGAGATGTTGGTGGGGCGCGGCTACCACGTTTTTGGCAGTGTGCGCCAGCAGGCGGATGCAGAACGGGTGCGGGCGGCGTTGGGCGACGGCGTGACGCCGCTGTTGTTTGACGTGACGGACCATGAGGGAGTGGTAACGGCCGTTGCCCACATCCAATCCATCGTCGGCGAACAGGGGCTTGCCGGCCTGGTCAACAACGCCGGCATTTCTACCACCGGCCCGCTCATGTACCTGCCCCTGGACGCCATGCGCCGCCAGTTCGAGGTCAACCTGTTTGGCCTGCTCGACGTGACCCAACAATGCCTGCCCCTGCTGGGCGCGCGCCCGAATGCGCCGCACCCGCACGGCCGTATCATCAACGTCAGTTCCGTCAGCGGCAAGATTGCCTACCCGTTCATGGGCGCATATGCCGCTTCTAAACATGCGTTGGAAGCCCTCTCCGATGCATTGCGCCGCGAACTGCTGCTCTATGGCATTGACGTGATCGTCATCGAACCAGGCACGACGGCGACGCCGATCATCGCCAAGGCCAGCGCCGGGACCGAGCAGTATGCGCACACCGACTATGGTCCACTGCTGGCGCAAATGACGGGCGCAGCCATTGCCAAACGGCAGCAAACGGCCATTCCCGTTGCCAAAGTCGCCGCTGCAATTGTCGCCGCCCTGGAGAATCCTCACCCTAAAACACGCTATGCCATCCCCCGCAAATGGCTTACCGGCTGGTTCCTGCCACGCATTTTGCCTGACCGCTGGTTTGACCGCCTGGTCGCTCGCGAACTAAAATTGCGTTGATCGTTGCCTGATCGTACTGTATTCGTACAGTTTGCCCTCAAGAGTTGTTTATAATTTTTTGCGGCAATAAATTTTTATCGTGGTGATGTGCCGCGCCTGCGTCCCTGCCAGTGTACTTCATGAGTGCCCATACTACTCCAGGTTTGCGCTGAATTGCCACACGAACGTGGAGGTAACTATGTTCCGTATGAAGTTTGGCCGGTTATTTTTGTTGCTGCTTGTCGCGCTAACCGCCTGTGTGCCTGGTGGTGAAACGGAGCGCACGGCCGTATCCAGCGACCGTCTTACAGATAGCGTTTCCGCAACTGACGAGACCGCTCTCATAGCCCTGGTAAAACGGCTGCTTGCTCCCCGATATCCAGGCTCACCTGAACCTGACGACGTGCAACTATTGGTGGGCGAATTGCCCCCTGATTTTGCCGTGACGTTACCCGATACGATGCGGGTTGTGGGCAGCCTGGTGCGGGGAGAAGAAAGCGTCGAAATTGTGTTAGACAGCGATCTCTCTGCGGAGAGCGCGCTCGACGCGCTGCGCGCCGATTTGGAAAAACAAGGCTGGCGTGTTGCGCTGGAGCCTGGTTATGGTGGTGGTTTTGTATCTGGCGATGTGTCGCAGTCCGTTACTTTTTGCCAGGACGAGCAAGAGACAACGATGTGGGCGATGGTTTTTGCTCCTGACAATGAACCTGCCGATGTGCGGCTTAATTTCCAGGGCACGCAATCCTACTCTGCTTGCAAGATGGACGGGCGGTATGGGTATCAAAACGAAGCAGAGAAGTTGCTCCCGCAGCTAAAGTCGCCCGCTGGCGCGCGGCAGGAAGGCGGCGGTGGTGGCAGCAGCAGCTATGGTGGGTATTACAACAGCGCCGATTTGCTAACCGAAATCCCCGCGGCCGATTTGCTGCTGCACTATGGGGCGCAGTTACAGGATGCAGGATGGACAAAGCTGGAGGAAGAAACGGCCGTTCACATGGCCTGGAGCGCCTGGTCTTTTACCGATGATGACGGGAATGAATGGCGTGGCTCTTTCTGGGCTGCCGATCTGACTGATGATAGACGCATGGTGTTGGTGCAAATCATAAAGCCATAAAGCCTCGTCAGGGGCCGTCACTCAGAAACGCGAATTAAACAAGTTACATGTTTAGATTGGCTCAATCTCCGAAGATTGAGCCAATCTTCCGTAAGTTATTCTGTACTCATTCCCTATAGTGGTAGCGGCATGAAACAATGATAATTCCGTCTTCATGGACGCTGTAAACAAAGCGATGTTCTGAGTCAATGCGCCTTGACCAATAACCAGAAAGGTCAGCTTTCAATCGTTCTGGCTTGCCAATACCCGAAAGAGGATAAAGACGACATTCACAGGTCGGGCGGCTCCCATGCGACTGTTTTGCCAGCCCTGGCTTCAGCAATGGATTGCCTCAGGTGGGCGGCGTTTGCGGGATTGGATAGCAGGTAACTTGTTTCTTGCCATGCATTGTAGCGGGTTTTGAGGTTAGTTACCTAGCGTGATCTCCACAAAACTGGTGCGGTAGGCGAAGACCCAGAACTCCTCTTTGTGTTTTTTGCCATTGGCCTGAATTTCCACCTCGTAATAACCGGCGGCTACGTCGTCGAAGGCGAAGTTTTCTTGCCATTGGTCATCGCCGTTGACGGTGTTACCGGTGTAGCTGGTGGTGGCGTGGTATTTGGAGGGAGCGTCTATGCGGCGCAGGGTGATGGGCGCGCCTTCGACCAGTTCGCCATTAGGCCACAGGACGCGCCCGGCGACGGCGCCATTATCGGGGAAGGGGTAGAGCCAGAGCAGCGGATTGCGTGTGGCGTCATAATGATTGCTGCCAACGCGCACCTCAAAGTGCAGATGTGGCCCGTCGGCGATGCCGGTGGCCCCCGATAGGGCGATGAGCATTTGCGCGTTCACGCGCTGCCCAACCGTGACGAATAATTCAGAGAGATGCCCGTATAGATTGTAAACAGGCTGCCCGTTGTAGATTGAATCAAGTTCGATCACGACCAGGTTGCCGTAGAAGTTGGTGTGCGGCCCATAGGCGATGTCCAGATCGTTGCCGGCGACGATGACTGTGCCGCTGGCGGCGGCTAAAATTTCGGTACCGCTGGGCACGTAAAATTCGACGCCGTGATGGGGGCGCAGCGAGCCGCCGCGCGTGCTGCCGTAGGGGTATACTTTGTCAGTCCAGACGGTTCCCCCTTCGGGAATGGGGCGGCGCAGCCAGAAATGTTCATCGTTGGAGGTGAAAGGCAGTGCGGGAGGGGTGAAGGTGGGCTGCGGCGTGGCTGTCACCGTGGGGAATTCGCCTGGTGTCGGCGTAGGTTGTATCTGGGTGGTGGCTGTAGCGGCGGCGCTGATCAGAGTTGGATCGGCCAGTGTAAACGAGGGCATTGCGGCTGGAGGCGTTGCGGTGGGGTTGATCGTAGCGATGACCGGTGGTTTGACGGGGGTGGGGGAGGCTGTTGGAGAAGGAGGGGCAACGGCCGTTGCCGTCACCGCCATTCCTTCCCTCACATCCTCTATCGCCGCAACGACTATGGTCGGGGCTTCTGCCCGGCAGCCTGCCAGAAAGAAAAGAGTGGTCGTTAGCAAAAGCAATCGTGCCAGCGCCAGCCGCCAATCTGTAATACATAATCTATCAACCAAATTGTGTGCTTGTCGCAAATTGTTAGAAACCTCCACGTGCGGCGGCGACGGCCGTTACCGTCGCCGCCATGTCGTTCACCGCAGCAATCAGATCATTCACCTCAGCGTGCCATGATTGTGCCAGCGTTTTGTTTTGCAGGCCAACGCCATTAATCTTCACGTTAAGCGCGGCCACTTCGACAGCGGCTCGCGCCAACAGCACCCCGGCGGCGGCGTCGCTGACGGCGTTGACGTTGCCGATTTGGGCGATGGTGAGGGCCAACTGCGCCACCTCGCGGCTGAGCTGCGCCACGCGCAAGGGGACTTCGCCTGCATGAATAGTAGCTGCTTCGATAGCGTCCTCTTTGGCTTTCCCTTCCACTGTTTTGTCACGCCAGGCGGCCATGACGGCGGTAAATGAAGCGGCGTCTTCGTCAATGGCGTTGGTCAACTGCGCGCGCAGTTCATCTGCTCGCTCCAGGATTCTGTTGGCTTCGTCGTCAACGTCGGCGTATTTTTTGCGGCCGGCGGTGAGTCCGGCGACCATTTGCGCCAGCGCCGCGCCCAGCGCTCCGGCCAGCGCGGCGACGGAACCGCCCCCAGGGGTGGGCGTGTTGGCGGCGACGGCATCCAGAAAGGCGTCGGGGATGAGGTTGCCTTCTTGTGCGGCGGCGAGGCGGTATTCCAGGACCTGCTCATCGCCGAAACCGTCCACTTGCAGGTACCATTTGGCCGCTTCCATGAACGCTTTTTGTGGCGTCAGACCGATCAGTTCCGCTTTGGTGATGCAGAGGCCGTAGCGGGCTGCTTCGCGGCGCACCATTTCTTGTACCTGGTGAATGGGGGTTTTCTCGAAGTTGGTCAGGTTCATGCTCACCTGGGCCTGCCCTTCGACGAGGAAGCCTTTGGCCTGGACGAAGCGCAGACCGCCATTGCTGAAACGGATGGCGCGGGCGATTTTTTCGGCCACGTCGGCGTTGTCGCTGTTGAGGTAGAGGTTGTAGGCGATGAGAAACGGCCGTACCCCAATCACCGTTGCGCCCCATGGTTTTGGTTCGGCGGGACCATAATCTGGCCGGCGCGCCGGGTTGGTGGCGACCTCTTCCTTCCATTTTTCATACTGCCCTTTGCGAATGTCGGACAGCTTTTCCCGGTCGGGGCGCGTGGCGGCGTCGCCGTAGAGATAGGTGGCGATGCCCAATTCGCCCCCGACGCGGGCGGCAAGGCGATGGGCGGCGTCTACACACTCTTTGATTGTCACCCCTTTGACGGGGATGAGGGGGCAGACGTCGGTAGCGCCGATGCGTGGGTGTTCGCCTTGGTGGGTATCCAAATTGATTAAGGAGGCGGCTGTTTTGATGGCGCGGAAGGCGGCTTCTTCGACGGCGGCGAGGGAACCAACGAAGGTGATGACGGTGCGATTGTGGTCTGGGTCGGCGCTGATGTCGAGCAGATGCACGCCGCGCGCGCTGCGGATAGTAGCGGCGATGGCGTTGTAGATGGCGGGGTTACGGCCGTTGCTAAAATTCGGGACGCATTCAACGATTTGTTGCATGGTGAGAACTCCTGTAAAAAATTATGAAGGATGAATGTAACTATCCAGGCGCCATTTTGGAACACGGAGATTCACAGAGGAATCACGGAGTGTCACGGAGAGAAGAAGGAGAAAAAATAGGGTTCTCCATGATTTTCCTCCTCTTCCTCTCCGTGTGTCTCTGTGTCTTCTCCGTGCAACTCTGTGTAACTGAATGGTTACGGATGAATTATGAATTATAGAGGAATATGCCATTAATCGTTTTTATCACGAAAAAAATAAATTAGCGAATAGGGGCGATTTGGGTAAAATCTAGCAACTTACAATGATGGAGGCAATGACAATGATCGGTTTTTTGATGCAAACAATGGGACAGGTGTTTGTAGCCGGGATTATGCTCCGATTGGTTGATGATTTAGGCCGGGGGGCGTTAGAGGGATTGGCGGCGGGCGCGGCCGTTGGCGCGGTTGTCTGGTGCATGAATCGGGCGCCAGATACCATGGGGCGTGTGCTGTTCTTTGGGATTATAGCGACGCTGCTGATGGCGCTGTTCTGGCTGCTGCGTATATTGGGCACGCTGCCAGGCGTGTCTATGTTGACGCTAATGGATGCTTTTCAGAGTGGCAGCGCGCAAACGCAAATGATTCTTGATGCCGGGCGTTGGATTGGCATTGCAGGGTTGGGCGGCGCTTTGGTAGCCGTGTTGTTCAGCGTGCCGGGGGAAGCGATCAAAGGCGCCATAATCGGCTTGTTTGTGGGCGCTTTGTTGGGCGCCGTGCTCAGTGTGGTGTTAAAAGAGTTGGGCGTTGCCCTGAATCCGATTTTCTTTCAGTTGATCGTGGGTTTGTTGACCTGGGCTGTGTTTACGTCATTGGCGGCAGGGTAGCGCAAGTTGGGTTATTGGTCGGCGGCCGTTTCCCGTTTGCGTATTGCGCCCCGAATACGTTTCCAGGTATCTTTAACGACCCTGACCTGGCTGCTGTCAATGGGCTGGGCGCTGTATCGTGCTTCTAAAAAAGCGTGGGTGAGTTGTGCGATCGCTTGCTGTTCTGGCGGCCATTGTTCTTGCAATTCGCGGCCATATTCTAGGGGCGTGGCGCTGTGATGGCGCGGGCAGCCTTGTTCCGCAGCGCGGCGCGCCATCACCAGGTAAAAATAGCGAATCTGGTCGCGTGGGGAGAGGGCGCTCAGGCGCATAAAGCGCAAGGATGGCCTGGCGAGGTTTGTTGGGCTTGTTTCTTTTTGCCAGCGTTGTTGCAGTGTGTGGCGCAGCTCCACAACCTGGGCGCTGATCCCTTCCCAGAAGTTGTTGATCCACTGCATAAAATCGTCCCAAAACTGGCGTAGGAGACGGCCGTTGACCCTATAGCCCCGGTCGCGCAAATAAAACAAAACCGCCGCCACCGTGACGACAATGAGAATAGTCCAGAAGAGGGAACTCATCACCAACGTCATAGCAGGATTGGGTGGGGCGGGCTGTATCTCTTGTTGGCGCGCTATCAATTCTTCGGGTGGGGGTGGCGTGGCGATGATCGGCTCGGTCTCGTTATTCGGCAGGCGCGAGGCCAGCAGCGACAGCAGCAGCCCCATTGTCAGGGAGAAGAGGTAAAAAATAAGCGTCATGATGTAATACAAGATATTCATGACCATGGCGAGCAGCCGGCTAATAGGCAGGGTAGACCCTATTGGTAAGAAGGCGGTTACCAGGGCAATGCCCAACAGCAGCAGTAAGCTGCTGCGCTGCCACTGCCGTTCGATAGCGGCTTGTTTGCGGGCGCCGTTGCGGAGCCAACGCGCATTAAACATTTCCAATCGCCCCTGACTGAGCAGCCAGAAACCGGCCAAAAAATAGAGGATCAAGGCCGTTAACAATTCGGAACGCAGTTCTAAATGCGTCAGGGCGCGCCAGGTGAACTGCTGTACCAGATCGCTCAATTCGATGGCGCTCAACCCGACACAGACAATCAGCACAATTCCCCCCCACAGCCATAAGCGGAAGAACTCTTGCACCAACAGGGCGCGGTTCATGTGTATTGGTTTGTCATCCGCATACTGCTTTTGCACGCTGACGGGCTGCACATAGAAAGCGGCTTCGGCTGGCGTGATAGCCAGGCAGGTGAAAAGAACACTGACGCGAATGGCGGCCAGCCAGTTAAGGATTGTGAGGAAGACCATGACGATGAAAAACCAATCGGCAAAGATGAGGAGCGGGGCGCGCAGGTAGAGGCGCACCAGTTCCAGGTCGGGCGCAGGTTGTTTGGTGATGAACCAGGCGCCGAGACGCAGCAGCAGCATTAAGGTGAAAAATTCGGCCGTCCGGTACCAGAGCCGCGCCACAATGCGCCGGTCTGGGTGGTGCAGCCAGATGGTGGTGTAGACGGCTTCGAGGGCGGTGAGGAAAAAAACGGGGCCTAATGACCACCAGGGTAAAACGGGATAGACCCTGTCAATGATGCTGGTGAAGCCGAGGGAGAGGGCTGTTACCAGGCTGGCTATGGCTAATGGCTGGGTCAGGTGGCGCGACCAGACGTTGGTCACAAATTCTTGCCCTTCTACAGAGAAGGATGGGTGTTGGTTGGTGGTGGGTGCGTTCATTAATATCCGTAACCCGAAGTCCGTATACCGTTTTCCGTATACGGATTACCGAACACGAGTATCAGATGGTTGGTAACGGCCGTCGCCAATTCTCCATGTTATGCGCCTGGGTCACATTGTAGGCCGCAAAGCCCAGCCGCCGCGCGCGTTCGCGTACCAGGCCAAAATTATAATCTGGTTCGACGGTGATCAGCACCGGGTTATAACCGGTGCGTACCAGGCGGTGCAGGCTGTTGCAGGCGCTTTCGTCGCCATGCGCGGTGATGACGAGAATGGTGATGCCCCAATGCAGCCCCAGGCAGGCTGTGGGCAGCCAGGCAGTGAGCGCCATCGTTTCATCCGCTTCGATCCGCGCCAGTCGTTCCAGGATTTTCATCAGGTGTGCGCGGCCGTTGTGGGGTGGGATGATCGGCGGAATGCGTGATAAGGGAGTGGTGGTGACGGTTGGATCATATTGTAAACGGCCGCTTGCCTCATCAAAAGAAGGGCCGTTGGTCGCCGTTTGTTTGTGCAGGGGATCCACCCCATTGGTGATCAGCCCGACCGGTTGGCGCTGCTCAATCAGATGGGCGGCCAACGAGGCGGCCACTTCAATACCCCATTCGATGTAAAAGTCACGGTCCCGTTGGCTATAGTCGGAGGCGTGGAGATTGAGGAGAACGGCCGTTTCCAGGGAAATCGCCGCTTCCTCCACCTTGACAACCAGGTTGCGCGCGTGCGCGCTGACCTTCCAATTAATTTGCCGCAGCGAATCTCCGGAGCGGTAGTCGCGCACGCCCATCGGCCGCGTCGGGTCGGCAAACAACCGCTGCTTGCTGGCAATTGTGCCAAACGGCAGGCGGGAGGGCAATCTTAACTGCGACAGCGGCGTGATGCGCGGGTAAATGGTGATGTAATCGGGCGGTAAGTACGCCTGTTGTTCTGGAATCAGACCAAACAGATCGCTGGTCAGCAGGCGTAGGGGGCCAATTTGGTAATAACCGCGCCGGGCCGCTTTGATCGTGTAGGTTAAGTCAACGGTTCCCCTGCGGGGCAGCGACAACACGTCATGGATCTGTTGGTTTTGGCGCAGTTCTACGGCGATGGATTCGTTCACTTGCACCCAGGGTAGTCCCAGGCGGTTGGGGTTGCCAATGTGCAGCGTCACCGTGACCACTTCACCCCAAAAAGCGTGGCTGGTAAAACTGCGTTTGCCGGTCAGGCGCACAAAGGCGCGCGGCAAATACCACCGACTCCACGCATAAACGCCGATACAGACGTAGGCAATGTAAAAGATGAAGTCAATGCGCAGTAAAAAGGCAATGGCGATAAGAAAGAGGATCAGGCCGGTCATGGGGAAATTATGAAGGCTCTACAGGATTTCATGGGGTTCGGCGTGACATGTGACGAGTGATGCGTGTGGTCTCTCTGGTCA
>JACSRF010000300.1 GCA_014879875.1 Anaerolinea sp. | reverse complement strand
GAGTGACGAGTGACGAGTGACGAGTGATGAGTGATGAGTGACGAGTGACGAGTGACGAGTGACGAGTGATGAGTGATGAGTGACGAGTGACGATTCCTACCCGAAACCATTCACCGATCACCGATTACCAACCACCGATTACCGATTACCGATTACCGACCACCGATTACCGATTACTGACCACCGATTACCGATTCTCTGAATTCAGTCAGAGTCGTTTTCCGATCAGCCCGGCTTGGGTTAAAATGCGCAGCGATGAAACCTGTACGCCTTTTACTTTGTTCACTTGTGGGGATTCTTGTCCTTTTGTTGTTGGTGGGGTGTGAACGGCCGGATCCGGCCGTCGTGATCGTGGTGACGCCGCTGGCGCCGTTGACGCTGCCGCCCACGCCCCTGGTAACGCCATTTGCCGACCCGGCCAGTGCGCCGCCCACGCCGGGATTAGCAGAGCCAGCAGCAGCAATGGAACGGCCGTTGCCCACTTACGCTGGCATTCCCACCCCCGACCCACCTCATCAAACCGTCGCCGGCGATGCCCAGCCTTACCTGACGCATTACGTGAATCCGGGCGAAACTCTGGGTTACATTGCGCAGTTGTATGGCAGCAGCATAGACGAGTTACAGACCGTGAACCAACTGGCAAACAGCGATTGGGTGCAGGTGGGGCAGCAAATTCTGATTCCCAGCCAGGCGTCGTTGGTCAGCCCTGATTTTAAGATTATCCCGGACAGTGAACTGGTGTATGGGCCGGCCGCTGCGGATTTTGCAGTACGCACAGTGGCCGCATTTTGGGGTGGCTATTTGCTGACGTATGGCGAGCAAGTGGAGGGGCAGTGGTTGGCCGGGCCGGAGATTGTGTCGCTGGTGGCGCATCGTTACAGCGTCAATCCCCGCTTGCTGCTGGCGGTTTTGGAATATCGCTCCGGCTGGGTGACGCAGACGGCTGTCGCTGAGGAATTATACCCGTTGGGCTACGCGCGTCCCCGCGCCGAAGGGCTTTATACGCAGTTGGGCTGGGCGGCCAATTTGCTGAACTGGGGATATTACGGCCGTGCCGAAGCGGGCATCACCAGTTTTTTAATTGGTGAAGAACTGCGCGTGGCGTTTGCGCCCACCATTAATCATGGCACGGCCGGCGTGCAAACGTTTTTTGGCGCAACCAGCGGCGTGACGTATGAAAGCTGGCAGCGCGACGTTGGGCCAGACGGCTTGTTGGCGACGTTCGGCCGTTTGTTTGGCAGCCCGTTTGCCTATACCGTAGACCCCCTTTGGCCGCCGACCCTGGCGCAGCCTGCGTTACAACTACCCTGGAGCAGCGATGAAACCTGGTACTTCACCGGTGGGCCTCATGGCGGATGGGCGTCCGGATCGGCGTGGGCGGCGCTTGATTTTGTGCCTGCCGGGAATCAGTTGGGCTGCGTGCAGTCCGATGCCTGGGTGCTGGCGATGGCCGATGGGGTGGTGACGCGCAGCGATTTTGGCGCGGTGGTGGTGGACCTGGATGGGGATGGGTATGCGGGCACAGGCTGGGCCATTACTTACATGCACCTGGAAAGCCGCGACCGCATCCCGGTTGGCGCGTTTGTGCAGACGGGAGATCGCCTGGGGCATCCGTCGTGTGAGGGTGGGTTTTCCAATGGGACGCATGTTCACGTGGCGCGCACGTATAACGGCCGTTGGGTTTCTGCCGATGGCCTTATTCCCTTTGTGATGGGGGGCTGGGTCTCACAAGGGCTGGGGCGTGAATATGATGGGCTGCTGGTACGTGGAGGCGTCAGCAAGGAAGCGTGTGAATGCCGCGAAGAGATTAATGCGATACCGGGACAGTGATCAGTATACCGATTACCGATCACCGATCACCGATTACCTTCTTACAATCATGGGGCCTAACGGCCGTCCGCCCATCAGGTGCATATGCAGATGAAAAACCTCCTGCCCGCCATGCTGATTACAATTGATGATCAGGCGATACCCATCACTGGCAATGCCTTCCTGTTCCGCAATAATTTTGGCGACAAACAGCATGTGCCCGGCCACTTTTTCATCATCCGCAGTCAAATCATTGACCGTGGGAATAATTTTATTGGGGACAATGAGAATGTGCGTGGGCGCAGCAGGATTGATGTCACGGAACGCTGTCACCAGGTCATCCTGATACACGATGTCTGCGGGGATTTCTCCGCGAATGATTTTGGCAAAAATGGTGGTCATAGCTGCTTCTCCTTCAAAAATGTAGCCCAGGTTGCTAACCTGGGTTATAAATATCATGATCCGTTTTACTGCTGTTCTGCAAATCACGCAACTTGCTATAATGAGTGAATTTAGGGCAACCATTCAGACTTGACAGGTTTTTTGCCACCTTATTTTTGCATGTTTTCGTGTAAAAATAAGGTAGTTCAAATGGAAACCTTAGGGGTCAAAAACTTGTCAGGTCGCCGTGGGACTGAACGCTTACAAAGTTGGAGATGGCTGATGATCAATACACCCTTACGCAGTGTCACCCCAACCATTGACATTTACATCAAACTGGCGCAATACCCGATTTTGTGCGACATGATCCGGGTACGGATGCGTGAAGAATTGTTCAGGCGCGGCATTATCTCGCAGGAAGATTTCGAGAAAGAGGTTAAAAATAAAGCCATGGAATCGCAGCGCCGCGAGGGACTGCAAGACCCTTACAGCCAGGAAGAGGCCAGTATCTGGAACAAACGGAAAGAGCGTGTGCGCGATTTTCAAACCGACGCCTATTTTGCCAATAACCTGGGCAGCGCCGTTTTGGACGGCATTGTTGACGAAGTGCTGCATTCCCAACCCAGCCCCACCGATTCGGTGCAGTTGACGTTCAACCCGGAGATTGCGCCGTGGGAACTGCTGTTTCGCCAGGGCGAAATTTATGAGCGGATGCCGCCGCCAGAACGGGAGAAAACCAACCATCATTTGCAGGAGATTAAGGTGGTGCTGATCAAGCGCATGATTAGCGATCAACTGCCTTTTATTGGTGTTGCCAAGAAGGTGTTTACCATTGGCGACTTGCGGCGGATTTATGAACGGCTCATTGGCCTGGGCAAAATTGGCGGCAAAGCGGCCGGTATGGTATTAGCCTGGCGTATTTTGCAGCAGCAGGATGCGGAATTTGGTCCGGACATCAGCAAGCTGGTAGGGATTCCTGACTCCTATTTTATCGGCAGTGAGGCGATTTATGATTTCCGGCTGGCGAATAAGCTGGATAATTACATGAATCAAAAGTATCGGCCGTTGGATGAAATTCGGGAAGATTATCCGCGCATTGTCGAGGCGCATTTACAGGGGCGGTTTTCGGAACCAATTGTGGAGCAGCTGCGCCTGCTGCTGGCCAACATTGGCAACGATCCCTTGATTGTGCGCTCATCCAGCTTGCTGGAGGATAATTTTGGGTTTTCGTTTGCCGGAAAGTATCATAGCTATTTTTGCCCGAATCAGGGCGCCCCTGAAGAGAACCTGGCGGCGCTGCTGGAGGCGATCAAGCGTGTCTATGCCAGCACGCTGAATCCAGACGCGATTTTGTACCGGCAGCAGCACGGTCTGATTGATTATGATGAGCGCATGGCGATTTTGTTACAGCGGGTGCGGGGGAAGCAGTACGGCCGTTACTTCATGCCCACAGTTGCCGGCGTCGCCTTTAGCCGCAATCCTTTCCGCTGGAACCCCAAAATCCGCCGTCAAGATGGTTTCTTACGCGCCGTTTGGGGGCTGGGAACGCGCGCCGTGGATCGGGTGGAACATGATTTTCCGCGCATGATCGCCCTCAGTCACCCCCAGTTACGGCCGGAAACCACAGCGAAGGCCATGCGCCAATATGCCCAGTGGTATGTTGACGTGATTGACCTGGAGGAAAACACGTTCAAGACTTTACACGTGCGCGATGTGCTGCGCACAGATTACCCCGAACTGCGTTTTATCGCCTCTTTAGACAAAGGGGATTACTTGCAAGAGATTATGGGGGCGGGCATGGTGACGTCGCAGGATCAGTTTGTGTTGACCTTTAACAATCTGACCAAAGACCAAAAATTTATCAAGTTGATGCGTACCGCTTTGCACCGGCTGGAAACGACCTATATGGTCCCGGTAGATGTGGAGTTTACCATAGACATTGTGAACCAATATCCCTACCCTGAGTATAAGCTGCACATTTTACAATGCCGGCCGCTGAGCCAGCGCAGCGATGAAAGCGCCGTCGTGATTCCGCCAGATATCCCGCAGGAAGATATTCTCTTCAAATCGTATGAACTGATCCCTGACGGCCGTGCCGAAGGCATCCGTTACATCATCTTTGTAGACCCGGAAAAATACGCAGCCATACCAGATACCGCTATCAAGTTAGAATTAGGGCGCATTATCGGCCGTCTGAACAAGCGCCTGGAAGATGAGCAGTTTGTATTGATGGGGCCTGGCCGCTGGGGAAGCGCCAACCTGGAGTTAGGCGTGCGGGTGACATATGCCGACATTTTTAACACCAAAGTGTTGGTCGAAATAGCCGTGATGAAAAATGGGCATTCACCAGAATTGTCTTATGGCACGCACTTTTTTCAGGATTTGGTGGAATCGGGTATTCATTCATTGCCCATGCGTTTGGGTAACGGGAAGGGGTGCTTTGACTGGGATTTCTTCCGGAATGCGCCCAACGCCCTGGCGCATCTGTTACCGGGAGATGCCCATCTGAGCGACTATTTGCACGTCATTGATATTGCCACCACCTCCGGTCCTGACCGTCGCCTTAATATTTTGATGGATGGCGCCAATGACGAAGCTGTTGGCTACCTGGTTGCGGGCGAGTGGCAGCGCAGTGACAATAATGAAGGGCAGCTTTCTACGTTTTAGTCATCTCCGCAAACAATTTGCAAAGTTACTCTGCTCGTGCTATAGTTTCGCTTCTAGCCCGCTTGGCGGGCTATCTTTATGCCTATCTTTATACCCACATGTAAGTGGTTATATGTCAACTAAACGGAGTAAGCATCATGTCCGATTTGCTGCTAAAAGCTTTTGAGAGTGAAGAAAACGAAAATTTACCGGAACTGCACGTCGGGGATACAGTTACCATTCATTATCGCATTAACGTTGATACACGCAACGAGCGCGTGCAGTTAGTGCGTGGTACGGTTATTCGTCAGCGTAACAGTGGCAATAACAAGAACTTTACGGTGCGCCGGGTTGCGGCGAATGGTGTTGGCGTCGAGCGTACATTTCTGACACGGTCGCCACGTATTGAGAAGATTGAAGTACACCGCAGCGCCCACGTGCGTCGGGCACAGCTTTACTATTTGCGCGACCGCACCGGTAAATCGGCGCGACTGCGGGAAAAGCGTGGCTTTGCGGACTAAACGGTAGTCAGTGACCGGTAATCAGTAATCGGTAGCCGGCTTACGGGCAATAGAACAAGCGCCAAAGGGTGAAAACGTGAAAGTTTTCACCCTTTTTGCGTTTTTACAGCGTGCCCATAGATGGCTAATCCACGAACAAGGGCGTTTGCGCAAATTGGGTCACGTCTACCAATCCTAAATCGCTGATACGCAGTTCGGGAATAACCACCAGCGCCAGCAGGCTCAACTGCATGTACGCATTGTGCAGATGACAGCCACATTCAGCCATCGCCTGCACCATGCGCGCTGCCTTTGCTGCCACAACTTCCGCCCGCTCGTTGGACATGAGTCCGGCAATGGGCAGCTCCACCAGGGCGATTTCCGCCCCATTTTGGTAGACCACCACGCCCCCGCCCACATCCCCCAGACGATTGGCCGCCAGCGCCATGTTTTCCTTGTCTGTGCCGACGACGATCATGTGGTGGCTGTCGTGGGCGACGGTGGTGGCGACGGCGCAAGGGACGTTAAAGCCGAACCCCTGCACAAAGCCATTGGTAACGCCGCCGGTGGCGCGGTGGCGCTCCACCAGGGCGATCTGGCACACGTCTTGCTGCGGATCGCCGACGGCCAGGCCATCCTGAATGGGCAAATGGCGGGTGAGGGCGCGCGTGGGCGCCTGGTTTTCGACCACGCCAATGATTCGCGTGTGGATTGTAGCGTGCGGCGTGCGGCGTGGCGGGATGGGAATGTCAAAGTCGGCCGCTGCCAATCGTTTGCCCAGTTTGACACTGTTTTTGGCGAAGTCAGGGTATTGGTAGGGGGGAATGTCGTGGGTGATACGGCCGTTTTCCGCCACCACCGCCCCCGCCGCAATCACCAACTCAATTGGCAAGTCTACCAAATTGCTGCTTAGAATGATGTCTGCATAGCGGCCCGGCGTAATGGAGCCAATATCCTTTTCCACGCCAAAATGCTGCGCCGTGTTCAACGTCGCCATTTGCACGGCCGTTATCGGCTTCAACCCCTGAGCGATGGCATGGCGCACCACGCGGTTCATGTGCCCTTCGTGAACCAGCGTGCCCGAGTGGCTGTCGTCGGTGCAGAGGATAAAATTGCGGCTGTCCAGCCCCATTTCCGTGATCGCCTTCACCTGCGCGGCCACGTCATACCAGGCAGAGCCGAGGCGCAGCATTGCCTTCATCCCCTGGCGCACGCGGGCGATGGCGTCTTCCAGGCGCGTGCCTTCGTGGTCGTCGGCCGGACCGCCGGCCACGTAGCCATGAAAAGCGCGCCCCAGGTCTGGCGAGGCATAATGGCCGCCAATGACTTTGCCCGCCTTCATTGTGGCCGCCATCTCGCCGTGCATGTTGGGGTCATTGAGAAAAACGCCGGGGAAGTTCATCATCTCGCCCAGGCCGATGATGCCCGGCCAGGTCATCGCCTCGGCGACCTCGGCCGGGCCAATGGCCGCGCCGGGAGTTTCCAGGCCAGGGGCGCTGGGCACGCAGGAAGGCATTTGCACGTAAATGTTAACCGGCAGGGTGGCGGCTTCGTCGTGCATCAAGCGCACGCCGGGCAGGCCAAGCACGTTGGCGATTTCGTGTGGATCAATGAACATGCTCGTTGTGCCATGCGGGATGACGGCGCGGGCGAATTCGGTGACCGTCACCATGCCGCTCTCGACGTGCATGTGCGCGTCACAGAGGCCGGGGATGAGGTAACGGCCGTCCGCCTCAATCACCACTGTCTCCGCCCCCATGGTGTGCGCGGCGTCGGCGCCCACGTAGGCAATGCGGCTTTTGTAGACGGCCACGTCTGTGTTGGGGATGATTTCGCCGCTGTGGACGTTGACCCAACGGCCGTTACGAATGACCAGCGTCGCCATCTTGCGCCCCATCGCCACGTCTACCAGGTCTTGTGCTAATTCATACCAGGGTTGTCGTTGCTTCATGGGAATTTTCTCTCCGTATATTGTTCAAGTGGATTGCCGAATGAGTCGTAATGTCTCTTCATAAATTGCATGACGTGGCCCAATCGCCACAATCTCTAACGCCTCATCTGTTTGCCGGTAAATCATACGAAACCGGTTGACGCGGAAACTACGCAGACCGACCAACCCCTCTTGCAGCGCTTTGCCCGCTTCAGGATCAAGTTGAATGGCCCGCAAAGCCGCCCGAATTTTCTGTTTCAGGCGCGGGTGCATATGCCGGATGAGGACAGCAACGTCGTCAGGGATTCGTAGTTGCGGTGTTGGCGTCGTCATTCTTTGCGCCTCGCCTCCAGGGCGCCTTGCCTACAGGCCATCTTGCATGGGTGCGTCAAACAGTTCTTCCAGCGTGTAAAGCTGAGCCTGGTTTTCTTTGAGCGCCTGCAAGCCCGCCTGAATTTCAGACATCAAAGCGGTGTCAAAGCGGATAGCATCTGTTTCCGCCCAACTTTCGTACTCATCTGAGCTGACCAACACGGCCGCCGGACGGCCGTGTTTGGTAATCACCACCACATCATCCGTTGCGCTCACCGCGTCTACCAGCTCGCTCAACCTCATTTTAACTTCAGACAGGGATAAGATTTGCGTCATTTTGACCTTTGTTTTGGTTGACTAGAATTCTGGTCGCATTTTATCATGCCGCGTATCACCCCGTCAATCGTCACGCCATAAATCTTAAGTTTGCCCTTGCCACATAGCAGAACAAGAGTATAATTCACCCTTGTTCAGGGCGGTTGGCTCAGTTGGTTAGAGCGCTACGTTGACATCGTAGAGGTCACAAGTTCGAGTCTTGTACCGCCCACAGAAAAGCCACCTCTACCGGGTGGCTTTTTTGTTGTGGCAATGTAAATCACGGTTGGCTGGTCGGTTCGTTGGCTGGCAAACCAACCAACGAACCAACAAACCAACTTTTATGAAACCAACGGCCGTCACCCACTCCCTCCCTTTACTGCTCCCCCTATTCGTTGGCGGGCTGGCAGTGACGCGCCTGCTGTACGAACTGCTGTTCCCACGCTGGCTGTGGCTGGCACGGCCGTTACCCGCCCTGCTGCTCACCCTCGTCATCGCCGGCGTGGGCTGGTGGGCGATCCGCCGTTACGCGCCATCCAAACCAACCGCCGCCTGGCTGCCGCTGCTGCTCAACCTGCTGTACCTGCCCGCTACGGCCGTTGACCCGACGCGCGGCCGTTTCCTGTTTGCCGCCAGTGTGTGGTTGACGGCCGTTCTGCTCATCTTGCCCCACAGCCGTCACCCACGCCGCCGCGGGATCGCCCTGTTGTGGCTGCTGCTTGCGCCCATCTACTGGCTCACCATGTCCGCCACCGTTGGCCGCGCCGACACCTTCGAGTTCCAGGTCGTCGCGCCGCAGTTGGGCATTGCCCACCCCACCGGCTATCCCCTCTACCTGCTGCTCGGCAAATTGTGGACGCTGCTCATTCCCTGGGGGTCGGCAGCGTGGCGGCTGAATGTGGGCACGGCCGTTTACGCCCTGCTTGCCGTCTCCTTCCTCTACCTGGCCGGGCTGCGCCTGCTGCGCCAACCGGTGGCGGCGCTGTTAGGCGCGGTCGCCCTCGGCCTCACCCCCACCTTTTGGCGCCAGGCCATCGCTGCCGAGGTGTACGCCCTGCACGCCCTGTTCGTCAGCGGCGCGCTGCTGCTGGCGCTCACCCTGCATCAACAGCCAGCGCTGCCCACCGCCCGCCGCTCCATCGGGCTAACGTTCCTGATCGGCCTCGGCCTGACCAACCACCTCACCACCCTCTTCCTGCTGCCCGTTGCCGCGCTGACTTTCCTGTTGAACGGCTACGTAAGCATTCGCAATACCCTGCGCGCCAATGTGCGGGCACTGCTCAAACTTGCCCTGGCGCTGCTGCTGCCCCTGACGCTGTACGCTTACCTGCCCTTGCGCTGGGCGGCGCTGCATGGGGAAGCGATGGGCTTTGCTCGTTTTCGTGATTGGGTACTGGGCGGCCGTTTTCAAGATGCGCTGCAATGGTCAGCCTGGCTGCACGACCCTACTCGCTACGCCATCGTGGGCCGCCTGTTTCTGGACAATTGGGGGGCGCTGAACCTGCTGCTGGCCGCTGTTGGCCTGCTGTACCTGCTGTGGCGGCAATGGCGCGCCGCCCTGCTGTTGTTTGTGGCCTGGTTTGGCTTCAGTTTCTATGCTCTCAACTATTACGTACCCGACCTGGATGTTTTCCTGATGGGGGCGCAGGTTGTCATGGCGATCTGGTGGATGGCGGGCGCATCACTGTTCACCAATAGCGCCGCATGGAAATTGCCAGGTGGCCGCCTGCTGGTCGCTCATCGCCAACCGGTTATGGTGACGCTCCTGTTTACCGGTATTCTGCTGTTGGCCGCGCCAACCTGGCCGCGCCTCAACCAATCACAGGATGATGGGCTGACGCAGTGGGGGACGGCCGTTCTCAATCTGCCTCTCGCCGCCAACGCCGCCATCCTGGCCGACAGCGAGAAAATCGCGCCGCTGTACTACTTGCAGCAGGCAGAAGGGATGCGCCCCGACCTGGACATCATGGTGCTGCCGGACGAGGCGACCTATCGCGCGGAATTAGACGGCCGTCTCGCCAACGGGCAAACGGTTTATCTGGCGCGCTTCCTGCCGGGGCTGGAAGGGGTTTACCATTTGCGCGCTGTTGGCCCATTGACCGAAGTGAGTACACGGCCGCTCACGCAGTTACCGCCTACGGCCACGCCCGCCTCGCTGACCATTGACGGCATTGCGCTGACGGGGTATGCGGTACAGCCCATTTCCCCGTATGGCGCGCGCGAAACGGCCGTCACCCTTTACTGGCAAACGACACAGCCCAGCACGCAATCGCTGTTCATCTACACGCGCTGGCAGGGACGGCCGCCCCTTCACGCCAGCGGCCAGCACGCCGTTCACAACAACTATCCCACCGTGGCCTGGAAAGCGGGGGAAATTGTGCCTGATTTTTACCGGCTGCCTCATCCCGTCAGCGCCGACGCGCAGCCGTTAACCCTGCAAGTGGCGCTGGCGCCCCCGTTCACGCCGGTGGCGGAATTGGCCTGGCAGACCATCGCCACCATTGACGCGCCGCCAACGACAGGGTTGACGCTGACACGGCCGTTACGCGCGCAACTTGGTTCCGTCACCCTCAGCGGCGCGCAGTTCCCGGAGAGCGTTCGCCCGCAAACGATGCTGCCCGTGCTGCTCAGTGGCTATGGGGAGGCAGGGGCGGTGGAGTTGTCGTTACGGCCGTTGGGCACAACAGCAGGTAAGCGGTGGACGCTAAACGACTGGTCACGTTTCACGCAGCACGCAGCACGCATCAGGTGGGCGGCGAACGGGGACGAATGGGCGCAGGAAGTGCTGGTAGACGTGGGGGTGGAGAACGGCCGTTATGCCCTGGTTGCCCATACAGGAGAGGCGGCGCGCTGTGGCTGGCTGCGGCCGGTGACGAGTGGCTGCGTGTTGGGGGAAGTGACCGTGACGGGCGCGCCACTGCCTACCGGCGCGGCCAACTTCGACGACAAAATCGCCTTGCTCAACGTCGCCATTGACAACGCCAACTTGCAACCAGGGGGGCTGCTGCACCTGACCCTGACGTGGCAGGCGTTGACCACGCTGAGCGCCGATTACACGGTGTTTGTGCAGGTGTTGGACGCCAACGACCGCATTGTGGGGCAGGTGGACGCCTGGCCGGTGCAGGGGACGCGCCCCACCAGCCAATGGACGCCGGGCAGCATCATCAGCGACCCTTATGGGGTGCAGTTAAGCGGAGACATGCCCCCCGGTCAATATCGGTTGATTATCGGCTGGTACTTGTTGGCCGATTTGCGCCGCCTGCCGCTGCTGGATGCGGACGGCCGTGCGGTAGATGATAAATTCCTCATGCCCTTGAGCGCTAGGCCATAACATGGCGAAGCCACAAGGCGCTAACAGCGCCGCTAGCGACAAAAAATTAAGGCAGAAGGAAGAATATTCGTTGTTCCTTTTCTTCCTTCTTCCTTCTGCCGTCCTTTTCAAGTCAGATGCTTGCCCGTCGAGCAAGAATTTTTAACGCAAAAGGGCAAAGGAAGAAAGGCGCAAAGGATTTTCTTCTTTGCCTCTTTGTCTCTTTGCGTTAAATTCTTTTGGCTCTACAGGAATTTCATGGGGTTCGGCGTGACAAGTGACGAATGACGGGTGACGAGTGATTGGTTGGTCACGCATCACTCGTCACCCGTCACGCATCACGGCCTGTCAACCCCCTGAGTTTCCAAAGAGCCATTCTTTTCTGGCTTGTCCAGGTTAGGGTAAACACCGCCAGGAAATCCATGTTCTACCAACTCACGACGCTGCAAACGCCCACGCCCCATACCCCACAACACGATCCTTCGACCCGGCCGTGTCCCCCGAATTACGCAGGTCGAGCGTGACGGGGCGCAGATGGTGATGCTGCGCCGCTTGCAATAAGCCCTGAATGGGGATGCGTCCACATGCCTGTTCCCGGCCGATGGCGTCGGCGTCCAACGTTTCAATGGCCTGGGCGGTGGCGCGGTCCAGGCGGCGCGCCGTTTCGTAATCGTAGTAATGGCTGAGGTCGGAGCTGATGACAATGAGGGTGGTATCATCGCCCCAGAGCAGTTCGAGCACCTCAGCGACTTCAACGGCCGTTGCGCTGCCCACCACCAACGGTACCAGTTCAAAGGTCGCGCCGAGAACCTGTTGCAAGAAGGGCAAATGCACTTCCAACCCATGCTCCTGATGGTGCGCCTCGTCGAGCACGCGCACCTGGGGCAATGTTTGCGCCAATTGCTGCGCCTCCTGGTCTAACGGCGTCGGGCCAAATGGGGCGGCGAAGGCGGTGGCGCTGCTGGCGGCTAACCCGCGCAGGGGCATGGTGTGCGCCGGGCCGAGCAGGATGACGCGCCTGATGGTCAGGGCGGCTTGTTGTAAGCAGGCATAAGCAGACCCGGCAATTGGCCCCGAATAAATGTAGCCCGCATGGGGGGCGATGAGGGCTTTGGGCTGGGGAATGGGTGTTTTTGGGGGGACGGCCGTTGCCAAAAATCCCTCAATCATCTGCCGTAGGCGGGCTGGCTGCGCCGGGTAAAACGTCCCGGCAACGGCCGGTTGGCGAATCTTAACCATGAGAAGCTCCTCCGAAAGTGGCGAGACCCGGTGTCGGTAATCGGTAATCGGTAATCGGTAATCGGTAATCCGTAATCCGTAATCCGGGGGGCGCTGCCTCTCTCGCTTTACAGTCGCAGCGGTTGCACCATCGTTCACCTCGTCACTCGTCACTCATCACTCGTCACTCGTCACTCGTCACTCATCTTATAGTATAATGAATTTCATGAACAATAGTTTGTTTTCACGGCAGGATGAGGTGAATGTGACGGGCGCGCCGGGGCGGTATTGGCAGCGGTTGGCCGACGGCCGTATTCAGTGCGACATATGCCCGCGTGCCTGCAAGCTGCACAATGGACAGCGCGGCCTCTGTTTTGTGCGCATGGCGCAGGATGATCAGATTGTATTGACGACTTACGGCCGTTCCAGCGGTTTTTGCGTTGATCCCATTGAAAAGAAGCCGCTGAACCACTTCTTGCCCGGCACGCCGATTTTGTCCTTTGGCACGGCCGGCTGCAATCTGGCCTGCAAATTTTGCCAGAATTGGGACATCAGCAAATCGCGCGAATGGGACACCCTGGCCGACGCGGCCGCGCCGCAAACCATCGCCCGCGCCGCGCAGCAGCTTGGCTGCCGCAGCGTCGCCTACACCTACAACGACCCCGTCATCTTCATGGAATACGCCATAGACGTGGCGCAGGCGTGCCATGAAGTGGGCATCCGCTCCGTTGCCGTGACGGCCGGATACATGTGCGCCGACCCGCGCCGTGAATTTTACCGGTACATGGATGCGGCGAATGTGGATTTGAAAGGGTTTAGCGAAGATTTTTATGAAAAGTTGTGCGCCGGACAGTTGCAGCCGGTGCTGGAAACCTTGCTCTACTTGAAGCAGGAAACGTCGGTATGGTTTGAAATTACGACCCTGCTCATTCCCGGCTGGAACGATTCGGAGGCGGAACTGGAAGCGATGACGCAGTGGGTGGTGGAGAATTTAGGAACGGCCGTGCCCATGCACTTCACCGCCTTTCACCCCGACTACAAGATGCGCAACGTGCCCCACACCCCACCGGCGACGCTCAGCAAAGCGCGGCAGATTGCCCGGAAGAATGGCGTGCGCTATGCCTACACCGGCAACGTGCATGACAAAGATGGGCAAAGCACCTACTGCCACGCCTGCGGGCAGCGGCTTATTGGCCGCAGTTGGTACGTCCTCAGCGAGTGGGGGCTGGATGAAAACGGCCGTTGCCGTCACTGCCACACACCCTGCGCCGGCATTTTTGACCCGTCGCCTGGCAATTGGGGCGCCAAACGCCAGCCTGTGCGCCTGAGCGGCTATCGGTAATGGATTCTGATCATTACAAAATCAAGGCAGATCAAAGGAATTGGCATCCGCTTTGATTTTCCTGGCCCTAAGTTAATTGCTGTTGTACCTATCTGGTTTCAGGGTAATGTAAACCAGAACGTAGATCCTTGACCAGGGATACTCTCGACGCCAATTTGTCCGCCATGGGTTTCCACAATCGAGCGGGCCACGGCTAATCCCAGACCACTGCCGCTGCCATCTGTGGCTCTTGTGCGCCCCTGTTCAACACGATAAAAGCGTTCAAAAATGTTGGGCAGCGCTTCTGAGGGAATACCCGGCCCCTGATCTTGTACAGTCACCTGAACTTGCTCATCTGCAACCGCCAGACGAATCGTGATAGTTCCGCCATCAGGCGTATATCGCAGGGCGTTGGAGAGTAAATTCATCAACACTTGCTGCACGCGCTGACGGTCGGCTTTAATCAGCGGCAGGTGGGGTGGCGTGTCCATTTTCAGGGTGATGGATCGTGCGACAGCGGCTGATTGAAAGGCTTCCCTGGATTGTATGGCCAGGGCGCGGAGATCGGTTGGTTGTCTATCCAGAAGCAGTTGGCCTGTTTCGGCCAGCGTGATCTGGCGCAAATCTTCGACCAGCCGACTCAGCAGCCCCGTTTTATCTAAAATTGGGTCTAGCGCCGCAATCGTGAGCGGGAAAACGCCGTCTTGCAGCGCCTCGATGTTGCCCTGAATGACAGAGAGCGGGGTGCGCAGTTCGTGGGCAATATCGGCCGTCATCTGGCGGCGCAGCGTCTCGGCCCGCGCGAGGCGCTCGGTCATCTGGTTGAAGGCCAGAGCCAGGTCGCCCAGTTCGTCACCGGGAGAGATGTCTACACGCTGAGCCAGGTCGCCGGCGGTGATGCCTTGAGCGGCGGTGGTTAATTGGCGTAACGGCCGTATCACCCGCCACACAATTAGCCCGCCAAAGATCAACGCCAGGCCACCGGCGGCTAACAGCGACAGGAATATGGCCCGATTGACGTGTTGCAGAAAATGCTCGTTTTGCGCGGCAGATTGCACGCCGCTTGTCATCAGCAGCGTACCGACTCGCTGTCCGGCGCTGGTGATGGGCACGCCATTGTCACGCAGCAAAGCGGTGGCTAACTGCTGCCCCACCATCTCGTTCTCTGTGTCGGCCAGGACACGGCCGTTTCCATCCATCAACAGCAGCCGATTGCCCATCATCGCCCACATGCCGAGCATGTTACCGCCCTGTCCGTGCCGTATCATGCTGCCCATCATATGGGTATCGGTCACCAGAAGGTCTTCAACGCCTACCCAAGAGCCTTGCGCCGTGTAGAAATCCGCCAGGACGGGAACTAACGATTCGGCCTGATGGCGACTGCTGGTTGTGGTATAGATGGTAAATTCCGTCGCTGTCGCCTGGCGCGTAAGCCAGATCGCTATCATGCCGCCGGCGACAATGACCACGAGAAAGCCCAACATCAGCCGGGCGAACAACCCCAGGCGAAAATCGTTAAAGCGTTTCATTGAATTTATACCCCACACCAAACACGGTCAGAATCAGTTGTGGTTCGCCAGGGTCTGGTTCGATTTTCGCGCGCAGGTTTTTGATGTGGCTGTCTATGGTACGTTCGAATCCGACATAATCCAGGCCCAGCGAGTCAACCAGTTGGCTGCGGTTGAAGACGCGCCCTGGCTCGGCGACCAGGGCTTGCAACAAGGCGAATTCGGTGGGCGTGAGATTGGGGAAACGGCCGTTCACTTCCACCGTATGTCGCGTCAGATCCATCACCAACGGCCCAACGTGAATTTGCGTCTGCGCTTGTGGCGTAGGTGTTACTCGCCGCAGCACGGCGCGAATGCGCGCCACCAGTTCGCGTGGGCTAAACGGTTTGGGCACATAATCATCCGCGCCCAATTCCAGGCCGATGATGCGGTCGGTTTCTTCCACTCTGGCTGTCAGCATAATGATTGGGGTTTGTCCCGTCAGGTCTGGCATCTGGCGAATGGCGCGCGCCACGTCCAGTCCATCCAACGGTTTGTCGCCGACTGGCGTGGGCAGATTCAGGTCCAACACCACCAGGTCTGGTTTCTCCTGGCGAAAAAGCTGCAAGGCGTGGGTTCCATTGTGCGCCGCCAGCACCCGATAACCGGCCTGTTCCAGATAGCCGCGCGCGATGCGGATGATTTCTGGTTCGTCGTCCACAATGAGGATTGTGTTCATAGGCCTATTATGCCGCAATCGTTCGGTTAGATCATGTCTGGCAATGCAGAAAAAAAGAGGAGAGTGACTGGTTGCAGCCACTCTCCTCCTGTTTGCTTTACGACTCCGGTCACTCAGGCGCCGGTTCCTTGTGGGGGCGTCTGCCCACCATGACAGCCGCCGGACCCATGACCAGAGCCACGTCCACCGGACATCGTTCCCCAGGGTTCGTTAATACGGGTGGCAATCATCGTAGCCATATTGGCCTGCATCCAGTCGGCCTGTTCTTGGGTGAGCGTGCCATTGGCAACGGCCGTATCCAGAGCAGCCTGGTGTTGCGCCAACGCCTCATCAATGATAGTCTGCGCGTCAACGTCGTGGTTGGCAGCCAAATCGGCGATGGATATGCCTGCGGAGAGTTCAGCCTGGATCTCGTCAACAGTCATGTCCAGCATTTGGGCCGCAACGCCTGGTAATGAGAAGTTGCCCATCATGCCGCCGTGCTGTCCACCCATCATGCCGCCGTGCTGTCCACCCATCATCCCACCATGCTGCCTACCCATCATGCCAGGGCCGTAATCGGGAACTTCCGGGGGAATAGTTGGCTGATCGCCTTGCGCCAAAACGGTGAACGCGCCCACGACGAGAACGGCCGTTAACACCAACCCAATTGCCACTAATTTTACGTGTTTCATCTCTATACTCCTATTATTCATGAACCGCCATGGCGGTATGCCGTTGTCTTGTTTACATGAAGAAGCATACCAGATAGTTGTGGAGGTTTTATGGAGATGGCATGGAATTGACATGCAAAATTATTCAGACGATTACGAAAAAGAGATACGGCGCAGCGTCTGGGCGTTAATCGCCACAATAATGGTGCTCAACGACATGACCAGGGCGCCTATGGCCGGGGGCAGATTAATTCCCCACGGAGCCAGAACACCTGCCGCTAGCGGAATGGCAACGATGTTGTATCCGGCCGCCCACCAGATGTTCTGTACCATCTTGCGCTGGCTGGCCCGGCTCAACTCAATGATTTTCACCACATCCAGCGGGTTGGACTGCACCAGGATCAGTCCGGCAGATTCCACAGCCACGTCCGTACCGCTGCCGATGGCAATGCCGATGTCGGCGCGGATCAGAGCCGGGGCGTCGTTGACGCCATCGCCGACCATGGCCACTTTCTGGCCCTGCTTTTGCAGTTCGCGCACCTTCTTGTCCTTGTCTTCCGGCAGCACTTCAGCAAAGTAGCGATCAATGTTTAGTTCGGCAGCGACGGCTTTGGCCACGTCCTGGCTGTCACCGGTGAGCATAGCCACCTCAATGCCCATCTTGTGCAGCTTTTGCACGGCTTGTCGGCTTTCCTCGCGGATGACGTCAGCCAGGGCAAAAGCGGCGATGATGTTCTCGCCACGAATCAGATAGATGACGGCCTGGCCTTTGTCGCCCGCCTGTTGGCTAAAGCCGGCAATATTTTCTGGCAGTACGATTTCCAGATACTCTAGCAGACGAGGGCCACCGGCGTAAACGGCCGCTCCCTTAACTTGCGCCTGCACCCCTCGGCCCTTCAATGCTTCAAAATCATGTATTTCGACTGCTTCCACCTGCCGCTCTTTGGCGGTGGTCACAATCGCGCGGGCAATTGCATGCTCAGAGTCACCTTCAAGACCAGATGCCAGAGCCAACGCCTCCTCTTCAGAAACACCGTCTACGGTCGTGATGCCAACCACACCCTGTTCCCCTTTGGTGAGGGTGCCGGTCTTATCAAAAATGATAATATCCAGATCCCGCGCTGCTTCCAGCGCCCGCCGGTCACGCACCAGGATGCCGTTGCGCGCCGACAGGGAGGTGGTGATAGCGACCACCAGCGGCACCGCCAGCCCCAGCGCGTGCGGGCAGGCAATGACCAGCACGGTGACGACGCGCTTGAGCACTTCTACGTTAAAACCGGTGGCGATAATCCAGAACACGGCCGTTAACACCGCCGATCCCAGAGCCGCATAAAACAGGAACGCTGCCGCCCGGTCGGCCAGAAGCTGCGTCTTTGATTTACTCGCCTGCGCTTCCTTCACCAACCGCATGATGCCGGAGAGGGCGGTATCCTCGCCGATAGCAGTCACGGTGATGCGTAAACTACCGCTGCCTTCGTTGACGGCGCCGCCAATCACGCGGCTGCTCGGTTCTTTCTTCACCGGCTTCGATTCACCGGTAATCATCGCTTCATTCACGTCGGAATTGCCTTCGTAAACCTCGCCATCAGCAGGAATGCTGGCGCCGGGGCGCACCAAGACCTTGTCGCCTGTCTGTAATTGAGAGACGGGCACTTTCTCGATATTGTCATCCTCGGTGATGCGCTCCGCCTCATCGGGCATGAGTTTCGCTAGTTCGTCCAGCGCGCCGGACGCCTGACGCACGCTGCGCATTTCCAGCCAGTGACCCAGCAGCATCACGTCAATCAGTGTCACCAGTTCCCAGAAAAAACTTTCGCCCAGGTCAACAAACAGGGTGGTGATGCTGTAGATGAAAGCGACGCTGATCGCCAGGGAGATGAGGGTCATCATACCTGGCTGGCGGTCGCGTAGTTCCCAGGTTGCCATTTGCAAGAAGGGCAGCCCGCCATAAAGGAAAATCACCACCGCCAGCACCGGCGTAATCCAGGCGCTGCCGGGGAAGGTGGGCGTGGTGTAGCCCAGCCAGTTTTGCAGCATGGGGCTGAAGATGAGCACCGGAATGCTCAAGATGAGCGATACCCAGAAGCGGTCGCGGAATATCATCTCGTGACCGGCATGGCTGCCGTGGTCACCATGCCCGCCGTGGTTTTCATGGCTGTCCTGCACATCATGATGATTGTGATTCTGCTGCATTTGATGTTGTGCGTGGTTCATGTGGGGTGTTTCTGGGGGGGAAACGGCCGTTTCCCCATGATGATCCTGTGTATGTTGTGTGTGTTCGGTCATTGGAATTACCTCTTATAAATCTGCATAAGCTGTTTCAACCACACCCTGATAGGGCGCAGGTGCGCTGCGATGGTGCGCACGCTGAGAAACAGAGATTGAGCAATATCTTTGTTGGTCATTCTCTGGGCCAACCATGTCAACACGTCGCGCTCGCGTTCGGTGAGCGTTTCGATGCGGCGCTGTGAGCGTACTTCGCCACGGGCCAGGATTACTAAAGCGTGTGCGGCCAGCGTTGGCAGCAGCACGATTTCGCTGCGACCAACAGTTATCAACGCCATGTCATCCAAATTGGCGGCCGTTCCCCACACTGTCAATCCCGGCAGTCGCGCCAGCAGCGCCGTCCTGTGGCTGGGGTAAACGGTTGGGTTGGGGGCGATGCGGGCGAGAACGGCCGTTACTAAAAAACGAGAGTGTTTGCATCTCGCTATCTTAACCGCATCCAATGTAGTTTTGCAATGCTATTTTACGCAGCGCTGCCCCGCCAAATGGCCTGTTTTTACCCTTGCAGCAAGCAAATGACCCGCTTTGTGCTGTACCACCCGCCGACCCGATGCGCAGGCGCGCCAATCACCTCAGATTCCTCTTGCCAAATTCACAGTTTTGTTGTATTATTTCAACAATTGGTATTGTTGTATTATCCCGCACAGATATACTGCCCCGTACCAGGTCATGTGTGGACTTTTCTGTTGTTTATGAATACAGTCACTTCGGCAATTAGCATTAAAGGAATTCGTGATGGTCTGCTCGTCAGTTTAGGCGACGGGGCCTATGATGACGTTTTGCAACAGCTTGAGGCAGAGTTAATAGAGAAGCAGAACTTTTTGCAAGGCAGTCGCATTACGTTAGCGGTGGGGGAACGGCCGTTGCGCCGTGAACAACTGGCGGAACTACAAGATATATTTGCGCGGCGGCGGCTGTTGTTGTGGACGGTATTGGCGGATAAAGAGATTACCAAAGCGGCCGCGCGCGAGATGGAACTGGCAATTCGCGTGCCGGGCAGCCAGACGGACCTGGATGGGAATGCGATGACAACGATCGCCGCATCGCTGCGGCAGCATGACGTCGATCCTGCTTCATCCTCTCCTGGCGGAAAGCTGCTTAAGGAGACGATTCGCTCCGGCCGATCCATTTACCATGAAGGGCACATTGTCATTATCGGCGACGTCAATGCCGGGGCAGAAATCATTGCCGGTGGTGATGTGGTGGTGTGGGGACGGCTGCGCGGGTTGGTCCATGCGGGTGCGTTGGGGAATCAAACGGCCGTTATCTGCGCCCTCGACCTGAACCCAACCCAACTGCGCATTGCCGACCAGATCGCCATCCCCCCGGACACGCAGCGCCGCAAACCAGAACCGGAACAGGCAGCTATTCGTGGCGGTCAGATTGTCGCCGAACCGTGGTTGACCCGGCCTTAGCGAAGGTAAGGGTGACTGGTAATCGGATAGCCTGCTATAGATGTTCAGAAAAACATTTTGGCTCACGTCCGGCTAAAGCTTTCGACTCCGGACACCAAAACATTATCTGAAGGTCTATAAAACTGATGATTGGAGACGAACCGGCCGTTTACGCTCCAAAAGGAGACAAAAATGAGTGCAAAAGTCATAACCGTTACGTCAGGTAAAGGCGGCGTCGGCAAAACGACAGTTACCGCCAACCTGGCCTCGGCGCTGGCAATGATGGGCAAGAAAGTTGTCGCCATGGATGCGGACATCGGCCTGCGCAATTTGGACGTCGTGATGGGGTTAGAAAACCGCATCGTTTACGACCTGGTAGATGTTATTGAAGGGCGCTGCCGTCTGCGCCAGGCGATGATCAAAGATAAACGGCAGCCAGAGTTATACCTGATTCCGGCCGCCCAAACCCGCGACAAAATGGCTGTCAGCCCCTCCGACATGATCCTGGTCTGCGACCAGCTGCGCCAGGAAATGGATTACGTCGTCATTGATTCCCCAGCAGGCATTGAGCGGGGTTTTCGCAATGCTGTCGCCCCGGCCGATCAGGTCGTCATTGTCACCAATCCAGAAGTTTCGGCCGTGCGCGATGCGGACCGCATTATTGGCATCATTGAAGCAGAGGAGAAGGGGCCGGGTTACCTCATCGTCAATCGCTTGAAACCCAGCATGGTGGCGCGCGGCGATATGTTGTCAGTGGAAGATGTCATTGACATTCTCGCTATTCGTCTCATTGGCATCATCCCGGAAGATGAGTCCATTCTCGTTTCGACCAACCAGGGTCTCCCCATCGCGATGAGCAGCGTCAATGGCGCCAGCGCCGGGCAGGCGTTCCGCAACATTGCGCGTCGCTTAACGGGCGAAGACGTGCCATTTATGGATTTGACGCCAAAAAGTGGGTTCATGGAATGGCTGCGCACCCTGATGAGCGGCCGGTAAGGAGGGCAGCATGAACTGGATCGGACAACTCTTTGGCAAAAAAGAAACAAGCAGCAATGTCGCTAAACGACGGCTGCAAATGGTGCTCATCCACGACCGCAGTGATATTTCACCTGGCTTAATGGAGCAAATTCGGGATGAAATCATTCAGGTCATTGTGAAGCACCTGGCGATTGATCCAGAGACGGTGGAAGTGAGTTTGACGCAATCAGGACATGAGAATTTGTTGGTGGCCGAGGTGCCGCTGCCGGGAAACGGCCGTAAATCATATTAAAAGGTTAATGAGTATGGGTAGACCCTGACTCATTAACCTTTTACAGTTGAATTTATGTTAGAAAAAAGGTCCGTGTGGCGTTACTTTGACATCTGGCTGGCAGCGGCCGTTATTTTGCTCACAGCTTATGGCATCCTCATGATTCGCAGCGCCGTGACCGGCGCGCCGGCGCTGACCGAGCATCCAACGCGCCAATTTTACTGGGCTATTGCCGGCATCATTGTCATGCTGGTGACGGCCGGCATTGATTACCGTTACCTGGCCTCGGCTCATTGGTATATTTATGGCGCGCTGGTGTTGTCTTTGATCTTTGTCGTGGCTGCCGGGCAAATTAACAATGAAGCCCGCCGTTGGATCAGCCTGGGCTTTGTCGAAATTCAACCGTCGGAATTCGGCCGAATTTTCCTGGCCGTTACCTTTGCCCAATTCCTTGCCGGCCGTCGTGACCGCATCAACCAATTCTCCAACACTATCCTGTCGCTTGCTTACATTGGGCTGCCCATTCTTCTCATTTTCATCCAACCAGACCTGGGGATGTCCATCTTGTTCATTGTTCTCTGGTTTGTCATGATCTGGCTGGCGGGGCTGCCCCTTTCTCACTTTGCCATTTTAGGGATCATTGGTTTGCTTGCGGCGGGTATTGTTTACCCTAATCTGGCCGAATATCAGAAAATACGCATCACCAGCTTCATCAACCCAGACGAAGCGGATCCTGAAGATGTATTCAACGTTGATCAGGCGGTTGTCAGCGTTGGTACAGGGGGGTGGTTTGGCAAGGGGTATTTGCAAGGGACGCAAAGCCAGCTTGGTTTTCTGCGCGTGCAGCATACCGACTTTATCTTCTCTGTACTTACCGAAGAAATGGGACTTGTCTTTGGCTCGTTTATCGTTCTTTTCTTAATGGGCTTTGTCTTGCTGCGTGTCCTGCGCGTGGCTTCCCTTACCCCTGATCCTGCCGGTAAATTAATGTGTACCGGCATTGCCGCCATCCTTTTCTTTCAAACAGTGGTCAGCGTCGGCATGAACGTGCGGATAATGCCCGTTACCGGGCTAACCCTCCCTTTTGTCAGCTATGGCGGCAGCTCTCTCATCACGCTCTTTATCGCCATTGGCGTGGTACAATCCGTTCTCATGCGACATCGTAAGCAAGAATTTGGGTAATCATTTACCCCCGCCGGTTGAGTGAACGGTTACGAATTTGGTTAGGCGCTAACAGCGCCAAGATCGACAAAAAATTGTCGATCTTGTAAACACGGATGGGAAAACACGGTTTTTGGGGGCTTTATCCGTATCTTCTCAATATCTCGTGGAGGAGTGCGCATCCTCAGATGCGCATCTGAGGATGCGCACTCCTCT
>JACSRF010000131.1 GCA_014879875.1 Anaerolinea sp. | reverse complement strand
ACCCAAGCAATTGTTTTTTGGTATTCCTACACGAGGACAATACCTGATTACTTTTGCTCAGGTACTTACAAGAGGGAATGGCCTGTTTTTGGGTTCATAACCCGGCCGTGATGTCGCCAACTGTGCAATTGCAGATTTTCAAACGCTCATTTTCCACAAAGGCACACGACCGGGGGCTGGGCACGTACAGCATCAAGCTGCTCAGCGAGCGATATCTAGGCGGCGCCATTTCGTTTACAAGTTCGGCAGGGGAGGGGACGGTGTTTACGGCCGTTTACCCCCTGAATCAGTAATCGGTTATCGGTTATCGGTTATCGGTTATCGGTTATCGGTTATCAGTAATTGGGCAACTCTCGCCAATAGCAGCCCACCGGCTACCGATTACCGACCACCGACCACCGATTACCGGCCACCGACCACCGATTACCGGCCACGGCTCCTCACGCCAAATGCGCCTTAATGGCCTGCGCCACTTCCAGCGGAATCCCCGGAACCGACGCGATTTCTTCCTCCGTCGCCTGACGCAGCTCCTCCAACGAACCGAAATGGGTTAAGAGCGCCTTACGCCGCGCCGGCCCAATTCCCGGCACGCTGTCCAGAATCGAAGCCACCCCCACCTTCGCGCGCCGCTGCCGGTGCCCCTCATTGGCAAAGCGGTGCGCCTCGTCCCGCACCCGCTGCACCAGATACAGCGCCTCTGACCTACGCGGCAGCAAGATGGACTGCGGCCGTCCGGGCAAAAACAGTTCCTCCTCCTGTTTCGCCAACCCCGTCACCGGGACGTCATTCTCCAGGCCAAATTCGCGCAGCACCTCTACCGCCATCGTCAACTGCCCTTTGCCGCCATCCACAATGAGCAAATCGGGCAAGATAGCCCACGCCGTCTCCTTGCGCGCTTTACCGATCTGGTCGGGATCGTGCAGTTCGCCCGCCTGCGCTTCCTTGTAGCGCTGGTAGCGCCGCGTCAGCACTTCCTTCATCGCCCCATAATCATCATTGGTCACTGTTTGCACATTGAAGCGGCGGTAATCGCTCTTCTTCGGCGCGCCCTGCACAAAGACGACCATCGAAGCCACCGTTTGCGCCCCCTGCGTATGGCTGATGTCGTAACATTCAATGCGCGCCGGGGGGGTGGGCAAATTGAGCGCCTGTTGTAATTCAGCCATCGCCGTCACGTGTTTGGAGCGATCGGCCGCCCACTGCTGCCGCAGCGTGCCCAACGTATCGGCCGCGTTGCGCGTCGCCATTTCTACCAACTCCCGCTTTTGCCCCCGGCGTGGCACATGCAGCGTCACCTTTGTACTCCGTTTCTGCTTCAACCACTCTTCAATGACCATCGCCTCGGCCACTTCATTGGGCAGCAGCACTTCTTTGGGGATGTGCGCCGCTTCGTCGTAAAACTGGGTGAGGAAATTTTGCAGCACTTCCTCATCTGTCTCCCCTTCCGTGCCATCAAGCAGGAAATATTCACGGCCGATCAGCTTGCCATAGCGAATGAAGAAGACCTGCACGCACGCATCCCCTTGCTCGCGGGCAAAAGCCACCACGTCCTGATCCGCATTGGCCGAGGAGATCACCTTTTGTTTGGCGACGACTTTGTCAATGGCCTTAAGTTGGTCACGGATTTCGGCGGCGCGTTCAAACTGCATGTTTTCGGCCGCGCGCATCATTCGCGCCTGCAACTGGATGGTAATCTCCTCCGATTTGCCGTTGAGGAACTCCATCAACTGCTTGATCATATCGCGGTACTGCTGCTGGTTTACCGCGCCGATGCATGGACCATTGCACAATTTAATGTCGTAGTAGAGGCAGGCGCGGGCATCCTGCCCGGTAATGGTACGGTCACAGGTGAGATAAGGAAAAATTTTGCGCAGCAGGTCTAACGTTTGGTGGACGGCCCAAACGGAGGTGTAGGGGCCAAAATAGCGCGAGCCGTCGCGTTCCATGCGCCGCGTCACCGTCACTTTGGGGAACGGGTCGGCCCAATGCACTTTGATGTATGGGTAACGCTTGTCATCTTTCAGGCGCACATTGTACTTGGGCTGGTGCTTTTTGATGAGGGTGTTTTCCAGCAGCAGCGCTTCCAGTTCAGAATCAACGGAGATGGTTTCGATGTCGGCGATTTCGCGGCGCAGCCGCTGCGTTTTCACCGAATCTACATTGCTGTGAAAGTAGGAGCGCACGCGGCTGCGCAGGTTGATCGCTTTGCCGACGTAGATGATCGTGCCGTATTTATCCCTATGTAGATAAACGCCGGCCGTCGTCGGCAAATTTTTCAAAATTTCCTGGATGTTTTCCGGGGGTGTGTAGCTCATAACTCAACTCGCGGCCAGAGGATGAAACCAGCCTGGGTAAAATGGTATACATCTGTCAGGCGTGTTTTTCAATTGTTTTGTTGGTGCGGCCAGGCCAATAAAGCGAGGGCCAACGCCAACCCATAACAGGCCATGCCCAGCAAGGAGACGATGCGGAAGCCAGTCGCCAAGCCCAATACGGTTGCCAGGGCCGAGCCGATCACCGACGTCGCCCCGTTCACCGCCCACAACCAGGGCAAAATGGCCTCGTTGTCTCCACTGACCCATTTTATACCCAGGGGGAATGGCTGCCCCATCAGGAAACCGGCCGGGAAGATGAAGGCGATGACAACCATGATGCGCAAGGCAAACAGCCAGGATTGGGTGGCGGACACAACGACCGGGATCGCCACCAAATGGATGAGGATGACCAGCATCAACGCCGGAATGACCCAACGCAGCCGCGCCGGAGCCTGGGCGAGAGGGACGTTTTGCGTGGTGCGGCTGCCAATGCCGCTGCCCAACAAAATGGTGAAGAGGACGACGGCCAGTGCATAGGTGGGCGAACCGAGGTACACGGTGAGCCGTTGGATGGAGGGAACCATCACCAGCATGAAGCCCACGCCCAACGCGGCAAAATAGAGGAGGTAAGGCCAACTACCGCGCACAGAAGCGCGCGCGTCGCGCCGCAGGGCGACAGGGGCCACGATGAAGAGCAGGGCGCTGAGGGTGGCAATGCCCAAGACGCTGAGCAGCGCGTAGTTGGCTTCGGCGCTGGATTTGAAGGCGGGGTTATTGACAAATTCGTCCCGCCCCAGGTCGCTGTAACGGATGAAGTTGAAGAAGAAGGGACGGTCGTCGGTGGGGGCGGAGATGTTGAGGGGGTAAGCGGCAACGGCCGTTGTCAGATCATCCGCCAGCGCCAATTCATGCACCGGGTTGGGCACGGTCGGCGTGTAGCCCGGCGCGTGCAGCACCGTAAAATCCATCTCCGCGCTAAAGGCGATCAACGCGGCTACCTCATCGGCCGTGAAGGGCGTCTTTTTCAGCAGCATCGTCGCCAGACCCTGGTCGGCTGTGCGATTCTGGCTGAAATTGGCGATCACCACCATATGGTCGGCGGGGCGCGCCACCCCGGCCGCCTGCCAGCTTTGCAGCCCCAGCGTCACCATGCGCAGCGTCTCGGTGGGATCGGCGATGAAGTACCAGCGGGAATAGCTGACCATGCCCCGCGCGGTCAGCCGCTCAAAGTAAAGGCGGAAGGCGTCCTGGGTGTACAGGCCATTTTCTGACAACGAGTAAGCGCCGGCCGACGATGCCGCCCAGGTGTCAATTAACGATGCCTGGATCAAATCGAACTGCTTAGCGGTACGCGCCAGAAACGTGCGCGCATCTTCAATTTCAATGTCCACGTTGGGGTAATCGTAGACGCGCCCGGCATAGTCGCCAAACACATCCTGGGCGGCGTGGACAATAGCAGGATTCAGTTCCGCGCCGGTGATGCTGCGCGCGCCAAATAGCAGCCCGGTGAGGATGTCGCGCCCGCCGCCGGAGCCGATAATGAAGGCGTCGGCGTCGGGGAGGATGGCGTAGGCAACGGCCGTCAGGTCATAGCGCAAAAAATCAATCATCTCCCACGAGCCATCCCACTTTTGGATGGGCGTGCCCGCATTGGCGTCAATCAGCAGCAGCAAATGGCCGGGGTCTGGGCCGACGTAGGTGGGGCTGAGTCCCCAACCAAAAGGTTGCAGCCAGCCAGGGTCTTCGTAAACGGTGATGCGCGACAGCGCATTCCATTTTTCGTAAACCAAGACATTGCGGGCATCGTAGCCGCCGCGCGTGCGTACCTGTAACCAGTTAGTAGTGAGGTTGCTGCCGAGCAGCGCCAGCAGCAGGGCGATGCTGACCACGCTGCCCCAGCGCCAACCCGGCTGCGCTTCCAGGGCAAAGAGCAGCGCGGCCACGCCGCCCAACACACCGACCAGCAGCACCGCATTGGCCGCGCCCATCGTCGTCAGCGCCAGGATGCTGACCAGGCAGCCCAAACTGGCCCCCACCAGATCATAAGAGTACACCTGCCCCACCGACTGGCTAAACCGGCTGATTGCCAGAGCAATGGTTGCGCCGCCCAGCAAGAAGGGAATGGATAGGGTGAGGTAAATGAGCGCCAACCAGCCGATGGCGCCGCCGCTTAACCCTTCTTTGCTAATGACCTTGAACTCGAATGGGTATTGCAAGTAAAGCCAGAAAGAGGCGACAGCGCCAAACGCGAACAGCAAAGTCAGCAGCGCCAACCGTTTGTTTGTCTGGTCGGGTGAAAAGTGGCGGTCGCCCAGGTAAAGCCAGACCCCCGCCGCGCCGCTGCCCAACAACGCCAGCGAGATGACCATAAAGGCAAAGTGATACCACATCAGTACCGAAAAAACGCGGGTAAAAACAATTTCCAGGGTCAGGATTGCCAGGCTGATCAGTAAGACGCCCAACAGGGTAAAGGGTTTTGGTTGAGTCATAGAGAAGCTAACCATGCGCGAATACGCGCCACGGAGTATGAAAAGCTGTAGCCCAGGTTGCTAACCGGGGCTGCATTTTCAGGATAGTACCTTACAAGTCAAATGCTTGCACACCGAGCAAGAAGTTTTAACGCAAAGGTGCAAAGGATCCAAGATGCGAAGTAAAGATGCAAAGGTTTTCTCTTTTTCTTTGCCTCTTTGTCTTTTCTCTCTTTGTG
>JACSRF010000133.1 GCA_014879875.1 Anaerolinea sp. | reverse complement strand
GTTGTCGGCCAAGTCAGGCGGCTTCGGCGCAGGTTTTAACAAATTTTACTCTGGAAACAAGGCCAGCGTTTTGGCTGCCTGCGGTCGAGGTTTTGGACGACCGCGCCAGCGCACCTGATGGAAGCGTTAGGGGCGGCATCGTTCTCCAGCCAAAGGGCCAGTTTTGAAAAAATTGCTATTTCCTGATTGCAACCCGTAACGTTATAAGTTACACTGTTGTTGTGATAAAAGATTTCAAACATAAAGGTTTGGAAAAGTTCTTCTTAACCGGATCGAAAGCAGGAATCCAGGCTACTCACGCAAATAAGTTGCGGCTCATTTTGGGTCGGTTAAATGCTTCAACCAGTCCGCGTGATATGAACTTACCCGGTTTGTCCTTGCATGAACTTAAAGGGGATAGGCAAGGCACATGGTCGGTTAAAGTGAGCGGCAATTGGCGGGTCACATTTCGATTCGATGGTCTTGATGTAACGGTTGTCAATTACGAGGACTATCATTGAGGTTGAATAAAGTGATGCAGATGTATAACCCTCCTCATCCTGGGGAAATAATCAAAGAATTGTGTTTAGAACCGCTAGGGCTTACCGTTACCAGAGCGGCAGAGGCTCTTGGTGTAAGTCGGAAGACGTTGTCGGCTATTTTGAACGGGCGTGCAGGTATCAGTCCAGAAATGGCTATCAGGCTTTCTATAGCTTTTGACACCTCCGCGGAAAGTTGGCTCAATCAACAGACACAATACGATCTATGGCTTACTAGACAGACTCAGCAAGCGTTTAGGGTTGAAAGGCTTGTTGCCGCCTAACTTGCGTTCCAGGTGACGCTCCAGGTGACGCTGGCGCGATGCCTCGGAGGGCTTGCGTTTTGGTGATTGGCAGAGGCGTTGGTCAACCGCGCCAGCGCAGCTTACGGTGGCGTTAGGGCGGGCCGCTATCAGTCATTTTTGCAGGTTTTTGGTCGTAGTTCTTTGCCAAAATGGTGGCCGGTTCTCGTGGTGCAGGTTGGGCGAGGTTTTGGAGAGTGGCAAAAGGTTTAGAAGGCAAACGGCCGTTCACTCTTTTACTGTTTTGTCGTGGCGTAGGTTTTGGATGGGGGAATGGCCGTCTGGCAAAACAAAAGTGATGGACGTGAAACGCCACAGGCTGTTGTAGGTATTGAGGAATGAAGAGATGTTGGGTGGCAACGGCCGTTGGTGAAAAGTGAAAGTAGTGGATGGAAAACGGCCGTTACTCGGTGGCGCGGCTTATCTCATTTGTTAGCGGGCAAGCAGCCTTTGTTCTCATCGCTCAGGAGATTTCGCAGGTTTATACAGGGTGTCTATTTCATGCCATCTTTTGGTCAATATGATTTGGTGAGGGAAGTGTTAGATGTGGTGTCTAAGGCGTTATAGTTGTTTGTTGTTTGTTGTATTGTTGATTTCAGGCTGCCGTGAACCTACCCCCCCATTAGTTACGGCCGTGCCACGTACTGCTTTATCATCCATTGTGGAACCACTGCCCACCGCGCAGCCTATACAAAGCATTGCAGATTTATCTCATATTCCAGATGATGATCCTTTGATGGTTAGCCCCCCGCAGGGGGAAGTCGTTGATGGCATTGCCTACATTACCCGTAATCGGGATTTATGGTTGATTGATGTCCAGAACCGGGAACGGCCGTTTGTCCTGACTCATATTGCCCTACCCACCAAAGCTTCTGATTTAGCAGTGGCGGATAACCGACTGTTTTTGGCTCTATATGCTCCATATAGCATGTGGGGTGATCGCATTCGCAGCAGCGGAGTGGTGCAGTTTGACATCACCAACCCCACAAATCTAGTTGAAGTGGGATTTTTTCATGCTCCAGAAATGACCGGAAGTTTATCTGTAGTCGGTAATGAGTTGTATGTGTACGAGCATCACCATCGCGATCCATTGGGGCGGCAAAGCGGATTTCATCATGTTAATTCTGCTAACATGATGCCGCTCAGCTTTACATCAGCGCTGTTTCACAACGATAACTGGCAATTTATTCAGAATCAGGATTGGCTGTACACGCTTGTGACGAGATATCAGAAGGAAATAACCTGGAATAATATTAAAATTCATATTTATAATGCGGCTGCTGAAGAAGTGAACGAGGTACTCGTAGCAAATAAATACAGTCAACGCTCTTTTCTTTCGTTTTCTGCATTGCTGGAGGGAGAGACACTTTATCTGCTGGGAGTAGGGTTGAATGAGTCGGATGTTTTGGAGACGAGATTGATTGTGTTTGACGTGTCGCAGCCAATGGAACCCGTTCAGGTGAACGATGTGTCGTTCAAAGATTGGGAGGACGTGGGCGGGCAATATCTTGCTGTAGAAGGGAACATATTGGTTGTGGCAGCGATTGATACATTATGGTTGTTGGATATTCGCCATCGGGAAGAGCCAAAATTAACGGCCGTTTATCAAACCGGCGCCTCGAGCTACATAGGCGATATGGGCTTTGATAACGATCAACTTTATCTCGTTCGGGAAGATGGGTTACAATTTTATCGGTTGGATGGGTTCCAGTTGACCGAGAGTGTGTTTGTGCCACTGCCATCTGAGTAAACCGTCATTATGCCAATGCTTACCACCAGTGCAGCAGTTCTGCGCTGCGACAAATATGCAAGCGATGGGGTTCGCAAAATTCGTTGGGCAATGACCGGTCATGGCAAGCGAGGGGGCGTGAGGGTCATTTACTACTGGAGACAGCAAGATGACGAAATTTGACTTTTGACCATCTATGCCAAAAATGAAGCCAGCACAATTCCAGGGCATATTCTGAAGAAAATAGCAGAGGAAATCAAGAATGAGTAAGCGCGATATTGGACAAGAAATCTTGGAAGGTCTCCAAGAAATCAGAACCTATAAAGCTGGAAAAACGACTCTGAAAACGCGAGAATTGAAAAGCCCAGCCGCACCAAAAGACATTCGTACGCAGATGGAGCTATCGCAGTCGGCGTTTGCGGGACTGATAGGCGTTAGTTTGCGGACTGTGCAGGATTGGGAACAGGGCCGACGTGAGCCAAGCGGTCCGGCGAAAACCTTGTTGCGAATTGTAGAACAGCACCCGGAAGTTTTGCGGGAGCTTGCTTGAAAAGCCGTGGAAAGGTTTTTGCGGTGAAATGTACCTGCAAAACAACTCTATGAATCCATTGGTTTTAAGATTGTCAACAGGTATCTTGACTATACAAAATTAAGCGAAAAGCAAAAAGCGGGCTAACACAGCGTGCATTGGCAGATCAAAGCCTATCAACATGAGCATAAAATAGTGTTCCCGTACCCTTTCCGTTTTGCTCCCCACCTGACACTCAGCTAGAATGCCCTCCAATGGAACGCGAAACCACAGCAGAAGAAATTCCGGACGCGCACAGCGAGGACAACGGCGGCGTCGTCAAGGCGGCCGCCGTTTTAGCAATTGGCAACGTCGCCAGCCGCATCATCGGGCTGGTACGCGAAACCGTCAAAGCAAACCTGTTTGGCGCGTCTCCCTTGCTCGCCGCCTATGAAGTCGCCGCCTACATTCCTAACAGCCTCTATGATTTGATTATCGGCGGCATGGTTAACTCGTCGCTGGTCCCTGTCTTTAGCGACTATGCCAGCAAAGAACGGCGGCAAGAGTTGTGGGCGCTGCTCAGTATGGTGCTCAGCGCCGCGACCATACTGCTGCTGCTGGTTGTGGCGCTGGTGGAACTGTTCGCCCCACAGGTAGCCTGGCTGATGGGCGCGCGCAATTTTAACGACCCGGCGTTAACGGCCGTCACCATCCGCCTCATTCGCCTGGCCACCCCGGCCGTCTTCTTTATGAGCATCGCCAGCATCTTCACCGGCGCGCTCTATGCCCTGAAACGGTTTACCATTCCTGCGTTCATGGGCGCCACGCTGAATGGCACGGTCGTCATCATCACCCTGCTGTGGTCAGATAACGTGGACAGCCTGATTTGGGGCTTGTTAGCCGGGTCACTGCTGCAAATTTTGCTGCAATGGCCGGCGCTGACGTGGGAAAAATCGCGGGCGCAGAGGGGGCCGCGGGCGCAGTTACGATGGCAGTTGCAATGGCGGCATCCAGCCATCCGCCGCATTTTGCAGCTCTATGCGCCCATTGTTGGCGGTCTCGTGATCAACCAACTGGCCTACGCCCTGAGCATCAACCTGGCAACACGCATCGGGGATAACAGCGTCACCTACATGCGCTTTGCCACCACGCTGTACCAGTTTCCGCTGGGGCTGATTGTCACGGCGCTTTCCATTGCCACGCTGCCCACGCTGTCGCGGCAAGCAGTGGGCCAACTGAATGCCTTCAAGAGCACGTTGGCCGAAGGGACGCGCCTGGTGATCACGCTGATTATGCCCGCTGCGGCCGGGCTGTTTGCGCTGGCCGCGCCGATCATTACCCTGCTGTTTCAGCATGGTGAATTTACACCGCAGGACACAGTGGTGACGACGCTGGCCTTGCAGGCGTATTTGTTTGGGCTGCCGTTTGCGGCCGTTGACCAGATGTTGATTTTTGCTTCATACGCGCGTAAGGACACGCTGCGGCCGGCGCTGGTGGGGGTGTTGAGCATCCTCATTTATTTGGGCACGGCCGTTTTGCTGCAACGGCCGTTGGGAACAATCGGGCAGGCATTGGGGCGGCAAATGGGGCTGGCGGGCTTCACTGGGTTGGAGACTTTAAGTAATGGCCTGCTCAGCTTAATGGTCGCCGACGCCCTCAAACATGTGGTACACACGGCGCTGATGATTTGGATTTTGCGCCGCCAGTTACAAGGTCTGGGCGGCTATGGCGTGGCCGGCGCGGCGTTCAAGTCATTGGCGGCAGCAGGCATAACCGGATTGGCCGCGTATGGCACGGCCGTTTTCCTTGCCCCACACCTCCCCTTCACCCTGCCGGGCAAACTGGCGCTGGTCTTAGCCGCCGGCAGCGCCGGTTTACTGGCCTACACCCTCATGGTCTTTTTGCTGGACATCCGCGAAGCCAAAGCCCTCCCCCCTAAATAGTGCGGCAACTGCTCAATAAAGTTGGCCGCA
>JACSRF010000234.1 GCA_014879875.1 Anaerolinea sp. | reverse complement strand
GCCACCGCGCGGCCCGGCAACACAGCCACACCCACGCCGACGGCCACCTCAGGCGCAGCCGGCGCCACCCCAACCACCGCGCCGCCAGCCACGGCGACAAACGAACTACTCCCTTCGCCTACCCCACCGGCGGCTACAGCCGCAATCAGTTTGCCGCTGGCTACCTTGCCACCCACGCCTACGCCGTTAACGTTTCCCACCGCAACGGCCGTCTCTACCGACACCGTTACCGAAACCAGCGTGACGCAGTTTTTGACACCGATAGCTGTCAACACATCCACGCCGATCCCTGCCAATAACGTTGTCCTGGCTCAATCCGCCGATACACTGGCCGCAGCCGTGCCAATTGTTTCACAGCCAACAACCGCTGCGCAAACGGCCGTCCCCGCCCAGGTAGACGACGCCTCAGCCGCCACCATTGGGCGCGGTCGGCTGCTGCTGTGGATCAGCTTCCTGGCAGCCGCCCTCGTGTTCATCATCAGCATTATCGGCTCCATTCTCCTGTTTACGCGCAAACAAGAGCACAACCACAATCAAACCTAGTCAGCTTATGACAAAACGAGCCATTCTCTTTTCGCTGCACCTCTTCATCGCGACCTTCTTGCTTGCCGCCTGCCGCCAGCAAAACGATGCAGGCATTATCGGCAGCGTGGCTAACAATGCCCTCAAAATCATGGTCAACGCCGATAGTTTCTACCGGGTATCTCTGGCAGACCTGCAAAAGGCAGGCTTAACCGTTGAACGGCTTGACAGCAGCGATTTGCACCTGAGCCAGGGCGATACGGCCGTTCCCTACACCATCACCGGCGACCAACTCATCTTCTACGGGCAAGCGCCCACCAGCCGTTACACGGCTGCCAGGCCCTATATTCTGCGTACCGGCGCATCTGGTGAATTAATGGTGGAAACGGCCGTTACCCCCACCGCCGACCCCACCCTCACCGCCATCCCGCAAACAGTGCGCCTCAAAGAAAACCTGCTCTACAATGCTCAGGCGCGCCGCGACGACGACAGCGATCTCTGGTTCTGGCACAAAATCGGGCAGCAAGAAAAAGTAGACATCTCCCTCAATCTCATCACCCTCGATCCCCATGCCGACGCCACCCTGCATTTACAGCTTTGGGGCGTCACGCAAAACATCCAGGTAGAAGACGACCACGACTTCGATCTGGTTATCAACGGCCAGTTCATCGCCACCATCCGCTGGGATGGCGAAACCTATTACCAAAGCGAAACCCACATCCCCGCCGGCATCCTCAAAACCGGCAATAACACCATCACCCTCGACAACCAGGTCGAAGGCGCATCCTTTCTGGACATCATGCAGCTCAACTGGCTCGAACTCGATTACATGGCCCCTCCCATCGCCATCAATGACCGCTTGCTTTTACAGGGAACGACCGGAGACGTAACCCTTTCCGGCTTTAGCGGCAGCCCCATGCTCTTCACCATCACAGACCCGGCCGCCCCCCAACTGCTGACCGGCTGGGACTGCAACACCAACCAGGCTTGCATTACAGTCACCCCAGAGCAGCACACGGCCGTCATTGGCCCGTCCGGCTTCCGTAAGCCAACCCACATCACCCCCCTGCGCCAGAGCGACTGGGCCAACACCGCCAACCAGGCCGACCTGCTCATCATCACCACCGACGCGCTCGCTCCCGGTCTGACGCCCCTGATCGAAGCGCGCCGCGCACAAGGTCTCACCGCCGCTCTCATCCCCGTCGCCGAAATCTATGACGAATTTGGGCACGGCGCCGACTCTCCCGCAAGCATACACGCCTTCATCCAATACGCCGCCGCCAACTGGCAGCCCCCCGCTCCCCGCTATTTATTGCTCGTTGGCGATGCCACCACAGACTACCGCAACTATCTAGGCCAGGCGCCCGCCAACGTCATCCCCCCCTTCATGGTACCGGTAGAATACGGTGGCGAAACCGTCAGCGACACCCGCCTGGCCGACATAGACGGAGATATGAAACCAGACTTGGCCGTCGGCCGCTGGCCGGTGGACACCCTCGCCGACGTGGAAAGCCTCGTCAGTCGCACCCTGGCCTACGAAGCGGGCACGGCCGTCAGCCAAACGCTGTTCGCTGCTGATGATACCGAAGCCCAATTTGCCGATATAGCCGCGCGCCTCTCCCAGGAAAGTAGCCTGCCCACCAGCGCTACAACCATTCTCAACGGTCCCACTGCGGCCGAAGTCGCTGCCCATTGGAACGAAGGCGCCTGGTTAACCACTTACGTCGGACACGGCAGCATCCGTCGTTGGGGCAAAGAAGACGTTTTCAACCTGGATGCCGTCAGCAGCCTGAAAATAACGTCGCCATCCATTGTCGTGCAGCTTACCTGTCTCTCCGGTTTATTTGCCCATCCCACTGAAACCTCCCTCACCGAAGAGATGATGCGCGCGAAAGAGGGGCCGGTGCTGCACGTGGCCGCTACCAGCCTCACCTTATCCTTCAATCAGGAGATATTTGCCCAAAATTTATTCGCAAATTTACAAAACCCAGACTTTGTGCGGATTGGCGATGCCTTCCTGGCCGCAAAAGCTGATCTGAACATTGCCAACAACAACGGACTGCGCGAAATAAGTGATACTTTCTCACTCTTTGGCGATCCGAGCGCACGCATTATCCGGCCAACACCTTGACCCAACAGGTCACTTCTGGAGTAAACGATTGATTACCTCCAAACGAGATGAACAACCATCTGGTCGTTCGGCATCAAGAAAAATTTTCTCCTGGCTCAACGCCCTGGTAGGCATTGCCCTCATCAGTTGGGGGCTGTGGTACATCGCCCGCGAAATCACCTTCTCCCAAATCGCCGCGGCCATGTCTCTGGCTAACGTTTCCCTGATCCTGCTGGCGCTGCTGGTCATTTTGAGCACCCAGGCCGCCAAAGCATGGCGCTGGCAGTTGCTTTTCCATCCCCAAGAAGAGAAACTAACTTTCAGCGCCGTTTTTTGGGCGGTGATGCTGGGACAGCTTGTGAATACGGCCGTCTCCTTTCTGCGTCTCGGTGAACTGGCCCGCGTCTATGCCCTCTACCAACAAACCAACATCAGCAAAATCCGCGCCCTGGGCACGCTCGTCCTCGAAAAGACCCTGGAACTGATCACTCTGGTCGTCACCCTCGCTGTGCTTATTCCCTTTGTCATTGTGCCCGTCTTCATGACCGAACGCGGCTTCACCATCGGTATCGCCGCGGCCGTGGCTTTTTTCCTCCTTTACCTGCTCGCTTACCAGACAGAATGGGTCATTCGCGCGCTGCGCCATTTGCTGCGGCTGCTGCCCCCAGCATTGGCGGCGCGCCTGCTGCGGTGGGCCATCTCCGGCTTAGAGGGGTTGGCGGCGCTGCGCAGCAAACGGGCGCTGGCCCAGGCGCTCGGTACGTCGCTGCTCATCGGCCTCCTCTCTGTCATCACGCCGTGGCTGCTCTTCCTCGCCTTGGGGCTGCCTTATGGCCTGGTAGAAGCCACCCTGATCCACATTGTCACAACCCTGGCCGGAGCTATTCCCGTGCCCACCCCGGCCAAACTGGGTGTTTTTGAAGCGGCCGTTATGTTCATGCTTAGTCAATTTGGGCTAGACAATACCGCCCTGGCCTTTAGTTACGCCATCATTTTTCACCTGCTGATTGTGCTGCCACAAGTTGTATTTGGCGCTATCGCCGCTTCACGCACAAACTGGCAGTGGCGCGCGCAGCCGCTGCCACCCGAAGCGCCACTGCCACAATCCACCCATTCCCTATAGTGTGCCATGATCTCCGTCATTATTCCGGCGCATAACGCCGCTCACACCCTCCCCGATTGTCTCGCTGCCTTGCAGCAGCAAACGGCCGTGCCCACCCCTTACGAAATTATTGTCATTGACGACGGCTCCAGCGATGGCACCGGCGATCTGGCCGCCGCCGCCGGCGCCCGGGTCATCCGCCAACCCAAAAGCGGGCCGGCCGCCGCTCGTAATGCTGGCATTCGCGCCGCGCAAGGCGAGATCACCTGCTTCACCGACGCTGACTGCGTACCCACCACCACCTGGGTTGCCGAAATCACCGCCCCCTTGCGCCAGGACCCAACCATAACCGCCAGCAAAGGGGCTTACTGCACCCGGCAACATCAAATCACCGCTCGCTTCGTGCAGCTCGAATATGAAGATAAGTATGACCGTCTGCAAGCATACCATCGTATCACCTTCATGGACTTTTACTCAGCCGCCTGTCGCCGTCAGGCGCTTCTGGATAATGACGGCTTTGATGAACGTTTCCCCAACTCCGAAGATCGCGAACTCTCTTACCGATTAGCAGCGCGTGGCTACCAGATGGTCTTCCAACCCGCCGCGCTCGTCAATCACCGTCACGCCTACACCGTGCCCGACTACTTCCGCAAGAAAATCATGAATGGGTATTGGACGGCGCAAGCCGTGCGCCATTTCCCGGAGCGCACCGTCGAAGATTCATACACGCCACAAGTCATGAAGCTGCAAATTGGACTGATGGCGTTGATTATAGCAACGGCCGTTAGCGGCGCACTGCTCCCTCCGTTCCTCCTCCTGAGCGGCCTCGCGGCTTTCGTTTTTGTCGTTACCACGCTCCCCTTCACGCGTAAAGCATGGCATAAAGATAAACTGGTGGCGCTCTGCTCACCCGCGCTGCTGGCGCTGCGGGCGCTGGCGTTGGGCATCGGCTACGCCTGGGGCCTGCTGCGCCCACTACCTGAGCCAACGCCGTGAATCGGGAAACGACTATCACGGCCACGATCAGCGGCAGCATTGCTCTCGGCGTCTACCTGCTCACTCTTGCCCCAGACCTCACCTGGAGCCACTGGAGCAGCGATGGGGGCGAACTGATTACTGCCGCCGTCACCCTGGGAATTCCTCACCCGCCCGGCTACCCGACATACGTCCTTCTCGGCAAACTCATCAGCCTGCTGCCCATCCGCCCCATCGCCCTCACCTTCAACCTCTTCTCCGCCCTCTGCACGGCCACCGCCGCCGCCCTCATCACCCACCTCGCCCACCGCCCACCGCTCACCG
>JACSRF010000658.1 GCA_014879875.1 Anaerolinea sp. | reverse complement strand
CTGATTGACTGACAAATCTCATCTTCGCGGTGACGACAGCGAATTTAAGTAATAAACGAATGAAAGCTGTCAAAGGAAAAAAAATTCGCTGTTTACTCCAATTCGTTGTCGTCATCGGGGGCAAAAGGTTCATTCTGTCAAACAAAATGAGTAAGTTGTTTAATTCTCTTTCCTAAGCATTGGCAAACATCTGCTACCAGTGGTAATGATGAAGAATGAGTTGGGCGTGATTTTTTTCATGGGTGTGGCTGCCTATCATATGCTGCTGGCCGGGTTTATTCTGTTTAGCCCGCGTCATTGGCAGGGGGTTGTTCGGTGGCTGCTGCTGTTTTTGCTTGGGTCAGGCGCTTTCGCGCTGGCGCAGCTCTTGCCGTCCTTGTGGTGGCAGGAGCGCCTGACGGTTTATGGCCTGTTACTGCTGCTGCTGCTGTTCTTTTACCTGAGCCATGCTTTCTTGCGCCTGGATGAGCGCGACGGCCGTTTGCCCTGGGCGCTGCTGGTTGGCGTGATCTTTTTACTTGGCCTGGACCTGCTGCTGCCACCACCACGCCACCCCTGGCTGTTTTGGCAAACCATTTCCTCCTGGTGGTGGGGTGCGGCGCTGCTGCTGTGGGGGCTGTTGTTGGCGCGAACGGCCGTCATCATCCATCACGCCTACCGCCAGACCGCGCGCCGCCCCCTGCATCGTAACCGCCTGCGTTATTGGCTGCTCAGCGCCGGTTTCCTGGGGATTGGCGATCTCCTCTTCTGGTTACATGCGCCTGCCCTTGCCCACATTTTACGCGCATTGGCCGCTGCCTTAGCCGCCTACGCCACCGTTACCTATCGCCTCGTTGATTTACGGGCCATCATGCGGCGCACCCTCAGCCGCTTTCTGGCCGTCATCATCATTGGCTGCGTCTACGTGATCATGTTCCTCTGGGTAAGCGAATCTGCCCCGCCCATGCATCCGGCGCTGTTGGGCGCTTGCCTGGCGATGGTGTTGGCGCTATCTTTGATGCCCTTGCAGCAAGGATTGCAGCAGGTGATCGCCTACCTGACCGCAGAAATTGAATATGATCCTAACTACACCTTACGCGAATACAGTTTAACCATCAGCGCCATTGTTGATCTGAACCAATTGGAAGCGACTGTCGTTTCCCTCATTAGCGAGGCGATGGAAATAGCGCATGGCACATTGTTCCTGGTAGACACCGGCGCAGACATCGTGGAACGCCCTGTTTACCAGTTGATCAGCGTGCATGGCTTTGGCGTCGAGAAGTTGGAATTAGGCGCATTTGACGCGAACAGCCCGGTAGCCGACTTTTTAGCGCAAGAGCGCCGGCCGTTGACGCAATATGATATTGACCTGCTGCCACAATTTCAGGAAATATCGGTTACAGAAAAAGAGTGGTTACTTGGCCTGGGCGTAGATGTTTACGTGCCCATTCATGCGCAGGGGAATTGGATTGGGTTGTTGGGGCTAGGCCCCAAGATGTCAGGTAGTCGTTATTATGAGCAGGATTTGCTGTTGTTGAGCACACTGGCAGACCAGACGGCCGTTGCCCTGGAAAACGCGCGCCTGGTAGCCAACCTGGTGCGCCTGAACCATGACCGGCAGCGCGCTTACGACGATCTGGAACAGGCCAACCAGCAGTTACAACAAACAGACCGGCTGAAATCAGACTTTATTGGCATGATCACACACGAACTGCGCACGCCGTTTGCCAACATTGGCTTTTCACTGCGCCTGTTCCAGCAGCATGGTTTGCACAATTTGACGCCGGCGCAGCAAGAAGAACTGATCAAATTGCAGCAAGGTATCACCACCGCACAGGATATGGTAGATAATCTGGTAAAGTTTGCTGCTTTCTTGCAAAAGCAGCGGCTGCTGCGCTACACAGAGTTTGATTGTATGGCATTGATTTTAGAAGTGATCCGGCCGTTGCAGCCTCTCGCCGATAACAAAGGTATTTCCCTGCACGTCAATGACGTTACAGCGATGATCACTATTACCGGCGACCGCACACACCTCACCGATGCCATGCACCACCTGGTTCACAATGCCATCAAATTCACTGCGCCAGGCGGTTCTATACAAATTCGCGCCTGGCAGCAACAAGGCAGCCTGTACTTTGAAGTGCAAGATACCGGTGTTGGCGTGCCTGCGGCGAAACTGCCCACATTATGGGACACGTTTGCGCAAACGGCCGATCCCGTGCGTCGTGGGGTGGAGGGAATTGGCCTGGGGCTGGCTCTGGTCAAATACATTGCCACTGCTCATCATGGCGACGTATACGCCAGCAGTGAAGAGCAAGTCGGCAGTGTGTTTGGCTTTACAATACCGGTTCGCCCCGTTACGGAATAAATTGTTCCAGGTAAGCGGCCAGCAGCGTCAGCAGCCCTAAAACAAAGTTATAGCCAAAATGGACGAAAATGGCGACGGTCGTGTTGGTGCGCTGGCGAATGTAACCTAGAGCGACGCCGATGATAAAAACAGCCACCGTGATCAACGTGAAACCGTATTGCACGTGGGCCAGCGCAAAGAGAACGGCCGTGAACCACAAGCCAAATACCGGCTGCAGCGCCCCTCGAAACAACAGCTCTTCCCCCATTCCCGCGGCCAGCGCCAGCACAAACCATTCCCACACCGTATCGAAATCACCAAACAATTCGCCGCTAATGCCATCAAGCAGGGCCGCCTGTTCCGGGTTGGTCACCGTCCACAACGCGCCAATGGCCCACTGCACCAGTACCAGAATGATGATCCAGCGGATGCCCAACCGCACATGCGCCGCCGTCATCGCCTCCAGCCCTAATCGCTGCGAAATGGCGTGCCCTTGCCGCCGCACCAGCAGCCCCACGCCAAACAGCGCCAGCAGCACAAACAATGCCTGTTGCAGCACCACTTCCGTTATGTCGGCCGCTTGCGCCGTCGCGGCTATCTCTTGCAGCCCACCTTGGGACAGCGTAATCGCGGTGTTGCCCACGAGCAGGGCGCTGAGCGCCAGCGCCAGCGTGTGTACCGGTGAATGCGGGTTGAGCGGCAGCCAGCGGGCCAGGAATTGGCGCGCTGATTTTAAGCTAACGGCCGTTCCCCACACCCCCATCCCGATGAAAACAAGCCCAACGGCCGCAAAATTCGTCAGCGGCAATCCCTCGGCGGTCAGGGCCGCGACAGCCTGCGCCGGCAGCAGCAGTAGCGCCGCCCCTACCAGAAAAAGCGGCAGATGCGTCAACAGCAGCATCCGGTCAAATAAGCGGAATAAGCCTTCATTTTGGGTGGCCGTGATGCTGTTGGTCAGCATGATCACGCCAATGAGCATAAGGATGATTACAAACAGAGATGCCATAAATGGATTATAGTGCGTGAAACGTAGAACGAGAAACGTGACCCGATACGTTTCCCATTACTTTGCTCCCAATTGGCCCGAACACAAGACGACGTTGGTGATACCTTTTGTAAGGGTTTTGAATATCTTGCAATTTAGAACCCTTGTCTCTCTGGCGGCCTGCGCTACAATGGCACGGATGAGCGAAAGTTTGCAGGCAAAATTGCAGCGGTTAGGGGTAGTGAAAGGGGCGCGACACTTGAAAGCCGTGTCGCCGCCACCGCCTGCGCCGGAAGCAGAGCCGCCCCGTTTTTCTGCTCCGCCGCTGGCTTATGAGGATGATCCACCGCCGTTATCGCGGCTGCTGCCGGGAGGGGCGTTGACGCAAACGGCCGTCGGCGCCTGCTTTGTCGTGGATAAGGTGTACCCGCTCAGCTACCAGCATGGCGCGGACACTCTGGGCGATTTGCTGTCCCTGACGCCCGCCGCCGCCGCTGCGTTTACCCAGGACGGCCGTTTCCACAACCTCGACTTCCGCCAGATGCTTTTCCTGGACACGGAAACGACCGGGTTGGCCGGGGCGGGCACGTTGGCCTTCATGGTCGGCGCGGCTTTTTTTGTAGACGATGCGCTGGTGGTACGCCAATATTTCCTGCGCGACCACGGCGACGAAGCGGCCATGCTCACCCTGCTCGACAGCCTGCTGGCGCAAACGGCCGCGCTGGTGACGTTTAACGGCCGTTCCTTTGACCTGCCCCTGCTCGACGGCCGTTACCTCCTCAACCGCATGGATACCGACCTGCGCGAACGGCCGCACCTCGATCTGCTGCACCCCGCACGCCGCCTCTGGCGCGCGCGCTGCGGCTCCTGCGCGCTGGGGTCATTGGAACAAAGCCTGCTGGGACTGCGCCGTTCACAAGAGGACGTGCCCGGCTGGCTCATCCCCTCTCTCTACCACGATTATTTGCGCACCGGCGACGCCCGCGAACTGCTGCGCGTCTTCTATCATAATCAGATAGATATGCTCTCCATGGTCACGCTGGCGGCGCGCGTCACGCGCCTGTTTACCCAGGCCGCGCCCGACCCGCACCCCATTGACCTGTACAGCCTGGGCAAATGGCAGATGGACTTGAACCTGCATGATCCCGCCGAACAAAATTTACGCCGCGCCGCCACCGCCGATTTGCCGCTGGAACTGTATCACAACGCGCTGTATGAATTGGGAACACTGTTCAAGCGGCAGCAGCGCCACGCCGAAGCGGCCCCCCTGTGGCAGCAGCTTGCCGCTACCAGTTTCGACCGTATTGATGCCCATGTGGAACTGGCGAAATATTATGAATGGCAGCAGCGGGATTATGCGACGGCCGTCTATTGGACCGAAGCCGCCCTCAAATTGACCAAAGCGTGGCCGCTGCACCAGGCGGCGCTGATACGGGGTGAATTGGAGCATCGCCTGCGCCGCTTACGACAAAAATGGGCCGCCTCTCAGGAGAAACTCGCGTGAAAATTAGGCCATATGCCATCGTTCCCTCGTTATCGCTTGCCGCTATGAGCCTCGCGCTTTTCTTTTGGCTGGCAGGTTGTATGCCGGCGCTGCCCTTGATCCCCACGCGGATGCCTTTAGCCGTGCTGCCGACATTGCCGGCGACCGCGACCGCCACGGCCACCGCGACCCACATGCCATCGCCCACCGCTGCGGCCACGGCCACACCTACCAGCACGCCCAC
>JACSRF010000134.1 GCA_014879875.1 Anaerolinea sp. | reverse complement strand
TTTCTGCTATTCGGTTGTTAATGTGCGAAGTACTTGACAAGACTTAGAACATCTTTGTATTAAATTCTTCTGAATCCTATCCACAACAGGCTGCTCCCCTGGTACAAACACCTGCCCGGTCAGCTTTTCGTAAGCAGCCATGTAACGGGCGGCGACCTGGGCGATGAAGTTTGGGGGCATTTGCGGCGGTTTACCGTCGCCACGGTACCCCTGGGCGGCGTACCATTTACGCAGAAATTCCTTGTCGAAGTTTTCCGGTTCGTCTGCGCCGGGTTGATAGCTGTCCGTGAGCCAGTAGCGGCTGGAGTCGGGGGTGTGAATTTCGTCAATGAGGGTGAGACGGCCGTTCACCAACCCCATCTCATATTTCGTGTCCACTAGAATCAGCCCGGCGCGGCGCGCCAATTCCTGCCCTCGCGCAAACAGCGCCAGCGCCGCCATTTCGATTTCATGCCATAACGCAGCGGACACAATGCCCTGTGCCACAATTTCCTCTTTGGTAATGCGCTCATCGTGCCCGCCCTGCGCCGCCTTCGTCGTTGGCGTGATGATGGGCCGCGGCAGTGGATCGTTTTTGCGCAGGCCGTCTGGGAGTTGGATGCCATACGGCCGTCGCTCTCCCTGCGCATACAGATACCACAACGACGTCTTGGTGACGCCGGTGATATAGCCGCGTACCACCACTTCTACCGGCAGTGGTTCCGCGTTATGGGCAATGGTGACGTTGGGGTCGGGCACGCTGATGAGGTGATTGGGGAGGAGATCGGCCGTGTTGGCAAACCACCAGGCGCTCAACTGATTCAACACCTGCCCTTTGTAGGGAATCAAGCCGAGCACGCGGTCAAAGGCGGAAATGCGGTCGGTGGTGATCAGCACGCGCTCGCCATCGCGCAGGTACACATCGCGCACCTTGCCTGCATACTTCGCGCCCAATTCGGGGAAATCTGTATCGTTCAGACAATTGGGTATCGCCGCCAGTAGTTCTTCGTGAGTTAGCATGTTCATCCTTTTATTACAAAGATACAAAGGGTGGAAGAAACAAAGCTTTGTCTTTGTCTCTTGGTTTCTTTGCCCCTTTGTAATTAAATATTCTTCATCCCGTTCACAAACAGCGCCAACCCGCCGACGCCTTGCGCGCCACGCGGCCGCTGCCAGGGGAAAATATGGTTTTCTGGGTGGGGCATGAGTCCCATGACGTTGCCCGCCGGGTTGCAGAGGGCGGCAATGTCGGCGATGGAGCCGTTGGGGTTGAAGGGGTAGGGGATTGATGATTGACGATTGACGATTGACGATTGACGATTGACGAACCTGTCCTGAGCTTGCCGAAGGATTGACGATTGTTCACTGCTTACCGAATATTGGAGCGGGATGAGGTTTTGCGCTTGCAGCGCCGCCAGTGTCGCTTCATCTTTCACAACCAGACGGCCCTCGCCGTGCGCGACGGGGCAGGCAATTGGCTCTGTTAGCCCCTGCGTGAAGAGGCTGGGGCTGGCAGGGTTGGGTTGCAGCGTGACCCAACGGCATTCAAAGTGGCCGGAGGCGTTGTGGGTGAGGGTGGTATTGCGGGTTGCGGATTGCGGGTTGCGGATTCCAGGCAGCAGCCCTGCTTTGACGAGGACCTGGAAGCCATTGCAAATACCGAGGATGGGACGGCCGTCCTTCGCAAACGCCGCTATCTCCGCATTCAGCCGGTACTGCAAATCCACTGCCCACAGCGCCCCCGCGCCCAGGTCGTCGCCATAGGAAAAGCCGCCCGGCACGATCAACATGCCATAATCGCGCAGTCGCCGTTCACCGGCCAGCAGTTGATTGATATGCACAACCTCCGGCGCGCCGCCCGCCAGTTCCACCGCCAGCGCCGCGTCGTGGTCGCGGTTTGTGCCGTTGGCGTGCAGGATGAGAACCCTGGGCGATTTTTGATTGACGATTGACGATTGACGATTGACGGTTGGGCGCTTTTCCGCCAATCGTAAATCTTCCAGGTGGCCGCGCCACGCCTGCTCCAGTTCGCTCACCGGCAGCTCAATGATGGCCTCCCCGGTGGCGTTGGTGATGCGTAGGGCATTGCCGCCGCTGACGCCGATGCAGTTGTGCGGCGCGTCGGCCAAAATCTGGTCCAGTTGGGGCATATCGTCGGGGCGCACTTCGATGAGGAAACGGCCGTTGCTCTCGCTGAACAAAATGGCGTCCGGCGCGGCGTAGGCCCAATATGGGTCACGAGGCACGCTCATCAGCTTGATTTCTGCGCCCACGCCGCCGGCCAGGCACATTTCCGCCAGCGCCACCGCCAGACCCCCTTCGCTGCAATCGTGGCACGCCTGCACCAGCCCGGCGCGGATGGCCTGGTGCAGTTGGCGGTAATGGGTTAGTGCGTTTTCTACTGGCTTGGGCACAGTTTGGTGCTGCGGCCGTATTGCGCCGCCAATCAGGCCATAATGGCTGCCGCCCAATTCCGCGCCTGTTTCGCCAATGGCAATCAGAAAGTTGCCCGCCTGTTTCAAATCCATGCTCACCGTTTGCGCCACGTCGGGCACAATGCCCACCGCCGAGATGAGCAGCGTGCCGGGGATGGCGTGTTTTTGGCCGTCCGCGCCGGTGTATTCGTTGTTCAGGCTGTCTTTACCGCTGATGAAGGGGGTCTGGTAGGCGATGGCCGCGTCGTAGCAGCCCTGGGCGCAGCGCACCAGGCTGCCCAGGCGGTCGGGTAAATTGGGGTTGCCCCAGCAGAAGTTGTCGAGAATGGCGATTTGGTCCGGGTCGGCGCCGACGGCGACGGCGTTGCGGATTGCTTCGTCAACGGCCGTCCATGCCATGCGGTACGGGTCGAGGGGGGTGTAGTTGGGGCGCAGGCCGTTGGACAGAGCGACGGATTGACGATTTACGATTGACGATTGACGATTAAGCGTGCCGCCGGGCGCATCGCCAATCGTCAATTGAGATGGTTGGGGGACAATGACGGCCGCGTCGGATGGCCCATGGTTGGCGGCGCCGGTGAGGGGCTTGACGGCCGTGCCCCCTTGCACCTCATGGTCATAACGGCGGATGACGTTCTCTTTGGAGCGGATGTCGGGATGGGCTAACAGACGCAAAAGCAATTCGGTAATCTGTAATCCGTTATCCGTAATCCGTTGTCCGTGATCCGACGGTTCACGGCTTAGGGGCTGCCACTCTGCCTTTAATTTGCGGCGCGGAATGCCGTTGTGCAAAAACGCCATGCTCAGGTCGCCCACTTTGCGGTCGCCGTAGAAAATTTCAATGTGGCCGGTGGGGTCGAATGTGCCGAGGATGGTCGCCTCCACATCTTGCCCGGCGCAGAGCGTTTGCAGCCGGGGCAGGTTGGCGGGGGGCACGGCCAACACCATGCGTTCTTGCGCTTCGCTAAGCCAGATTTCCCAGGGGCGCAGGCCGGGGTATTTCAGCTTCACGTCTTGCAACTGCACGCGCGCGCCCACATGCTCGCCCATCTCGCCCACGGCCGAGCTAAAGCCGCCCGCGCCGCAGTCGGTGATGGCGCTGTACAACTTTTCGTCGCGGGCGCGCAGGATCACTTCCTGTACCTGTTTTTCCATGATGGGATTGCCGATTTGCACGGCCGTTCCCGCCACCGCACTCGTCTGCACATCCATCTCCATGCTCGAAAAAGTCGCCCCGCGCAGCCCGTCGCGCCCGGTACGGCCGCCCAGCGCCACAATCAGGTCGCCTGGCTGCACTTCAGTTGGGTTAGAGCCATGCGGCAAAATACCCAGGCAGCCGCAGTACACCAGCGGATTGGCTGTGTAGCCAGGGTCATAGCAAATGGCCCCATTCACCGTCGGGATGCCCATTTTGTTGCCGTAATCTTCAACGCCATGCACCACGCCATCAGCAATGCGCGCCGGATGCAGCACGCCGGCGGGTAGGTCATCATGGGGCATATCCGGCGGGCCAAAGCACAGCACGTCCGTATTGGCGATGGGACGGGCGCTGACGCCGAGCACGTCGCGCACCACGCCGCCCACGCCCGTATTCGCTCCGCCAAACGGCTCCAGCGCCGAGGGGTGATTGTGCGTTTCCACCTTGAAGGCCAGGTCAAACTGTTCGTCGAAGGCGATGATGCCGGCGTTGTCCACAAAGGCGGAACGCACCCAGGGCTTGTTAATTTGCTCCGTCGCGGCGCGGATGTATTGGTTGAGCAGGCCGTCTATCAATTCCACTTGCCCATCAGGGCCGGTGTATTCGATGAGCGCTTTGAAGGTTTTGTGGACGCAATGTTCGCTCCAGGTTTGCGCCAGCATTTCTAGCTCTACGTCGGTGGGGTCGCGTCCTTCCGCCTGGTAGTAGGCGCGAATGGCCTGCATTTCTGCCAGATCGAGCGCCAGGCGGCGTTCCTGGCTAACGGCCAGCAGGGCGTCGTCATCGGCGCTGCGCACGGGAATGATTTCTACCGTGTCGTCGGCTTCCTGGTACGGGAAGAAGGGGGGCGCAATCGGCTCGTTAAGGGCGTAACGCTGAATGACCGGGTTGGCGAAAACCTCCTCGGCCAGAGCGCGGCAGGCAGCTTCGTCCAGGTCGCCTTGCAAATAGTAGCGTTGGCCGGTGGCAGCGCGTTCCAGCCCGGTGACGCCGAGCAGGTGGGCGGCGCGCAGCAAACTGGCGGCCGGCGGGTCCGTGACCCCAGGGAGGAGGGTGACGTCAATCGTCAATCGTAAATCGTCAATCGTCAATCGTAAATCGTCAATCGTGAATTCTTCGGTCACAGGGTCAGCGAGGAGGGCGCCGGCGATTTTTTCAGCGTCGGTGGCGGTGAGGCGGCCTTGCAAGAAGGTGAGGCGGCTGGCGTGGCAGGCGGCGAGCTGCGTGTAGCCTAGTTGGTGGGCGGCCTGGAGGTGGGAACGGCCGTTTTCCATTTCCTCCATTTGGCGCGGCCTGATGTCAATACGGAAAGTGGTTAATTCATCCATTGCGCCTTTGTTCCTTTGTATCTTTGCGTTAAAAATTCTGGCTCTACAGGATTTCATGGGGTTCGGCGTGACATGTGACGAGTGATGCGTGTGGCCTCTCTGGTCAC
>JACSRF010000453.1 GCA_014879875.1 Anaerolinea sp. | reverse complement strand
GGCGTTGCGCGTCAGATTTGACAAATTTTGGAAATTTGTCAAATCTTGCCCTTCCCGCGTTACAATATGCCCATGAGCGAACGAGAACAAATCAGCGGCTCGGTGGAGCGGGTGACGTATTACAACGAGGAAAACGGCTACTCGGTGGGGCGGTCAGAATCTGACTGAGTACGGTGTCGAAAAAGAGGTGTGGCTGGTGTTCGCAAACGTAGGTCTCAAAGCGGCCGAGTGAACTGTAGCTGATAGCGGCGCTGTGCAGCGGACAGCGGACAAACCATTTGACGGGAATGTGCTCGCGGATGGCTGCCTGGGTTCCGCGCAAGCTGTAATCATAGAGATAGCGAATCAGATGCGCCCGCACGAGGCGCGAGACGGGATGGGTGATGGGGCAGCCCATGCCATTCTGTTTGTGGAAGTTGGCGCAAGCGATTTCCAGCGCCGCAAACAAAATCAATCAATTCATTGAGCCGCCGCAGCGGGTGATTTTGGGCAATGAGCTGTTGGTAAACGTGGTCGCTAAACCAGGCCAGCAAGATAAGCTGATAGGACTCGATAATTGTGCGGAGAAAATCGGGTATAATCGTCATGATGGGCATTTCTAGTTGTCGTTGACAGCTTTTGCGGTTGGTCTAAGATTCCTGCTAAGAATTCTACTTTGACCTGACCTGATTGTCCCATCAACTTTGAGTGTTGAAGACGATGAGAGAGCAACATCTTGGGATTATTATGCGCTCCCATTGGTTGCTTAAAACAAATGAAACACACCCAAATATTATGAAGAAAATACAAACGCAAGGAATTCATCACATTACGTTGATTGGGGCTGACCGGCAGACCTCGATTGATTTTTGGGAAGGGGTGTTGGGGATGCCATTCGTATTTGAGCAGCCCAACCTGGACGTGCCGGAAGATAACCATTTGTATTTTGACCCTGGCGACGGCCGTCTCATCACCATTTTCACGCGCGAAAGCCGCCGCCCTGATCCACGCCCTAATCCAGAGGGGATTGGCAATTTGCATCACCTGGCCTTCACTGTGTCGCGGGCGACGTATACGCAAGTGCGCGCGCGCCTGGACGAACGGGGCATCTCCAATTCGGGTGAAGTAGACCGGGGGTTTATGGATTCGATTTATTTTCGGGACCCCTTGGGGCAGTTGTTGGAACTGGCCTGTTACAAATTTGAGCCGCCGCCGGGAACGACGCACAGCGAAGTGCTGCTGGAAGCGCATCAATTACGGGTAGCGCGTGGGGATTACAACATTACTGATGTACATGTGGCCGATGCCATTGAGGCGCTGGTGCAGCGCAATATGCGCTCTTTGTCTGCGGATCGCGCGCCACGAGACCCGTACAAGCGTTGAAACGTGAGGCGTGAGGCGCGGCGCTTCACGTTTCACGTTTCAATGGGGTCTGGTTCTGTTGACGGTGTGGTGGGGGCGACGGCCGTTGGCGGCGACTCTATTTTGTACGGATCAACGTGATGGTTACCGCAGTAGGGGCACAGGTTCCAGTTCAGTTCCATGAGAGCGTTGCAATCGGGGCACGCTTTTTTCAGGCGGGTGTGGCAGTGAGGGCACAATATCCAGTTGACGTTGACCGTGCGCGAACAACCGGGGCAGGCGGGGCGCTCCTCAATCTCTTGCAGCAGTGCTTCTTCTTCCAGCGCCCGTTCATACGCTTCGGCTAATGTTTCCGGTGGGCGCAAGATCAGGTAGATGAGAATGCCGGCGCCGGGCAGCGCCGCCACCAGCAGCGCCGCCAGCAGCTGCGCGAAGGGATCGCGCGAGCGTAAGCGCATATCCCGAAAGGCCCAAATAATGAGGCTGAGCCAGAGGGCAGCGAGCAGCGCGCCCAGGATAGCAGCGGCAATGCTTAGATAAGAGATGATGGTTTCCAAAGATGGTACTGTCATAAGCATTGTAATCCTATCATTGATACCCTGCTTTTCCAAAAATCTAAAACAGCGTGGGGGTTGGGGAATTCGGGGATGAAGACGATGGCTCTATGTTCATTTTCTTTAGTCAATCACTTATTCAAATTGAGAATTGCTGGTATACTCTTTGCCGGGTAAACAAATTACATGGAAGCAAATGCAGAAATTCAAAAACTCCGTGATTGGCTGAAACGGTTAAATGCCTGGCCAGAAGCCGGCGATCAATTTTTGGCGCTGATGCCCCAAGCCAGTTGGAGCTCGCCCAAACCAACAGACAATGACTACAAGCTGCTGCCGATCGTCGCCAGAGACGTGCTTACCGGTTTAGATATTGGCGCGCAGTATCCGGCATTTTTCCAGAAATTATTAACGCATGCAACGCTACGCCATGATTTCATTCGTGAGTTGCAACACCGCGCCGAGTCGCTTCACTAAACAAAAAAGAGCCAGCTTAAAAGCTGGCTCTTTTTTTGGCTCATTCTAAATAACGCCAAGTTCTTTACCCACCCGCTTGAAAATTTCTAATGCCTGCTGAATATCTGCATCCGTATGCGCCGCCGAATTCATGACGCGAATACGCGCTTTACCTTGCGGTACTGTGGGATAGCTAATAGCCATGGCAAAAACGCCTTCGGCAAACAAACGGCGGCTAAACTGTTGCGCCAGTGGCGCTTCGCCTAGCATGACCGGCACAATCGGCGTCTGACTGAAGCCGGTGTTGAAGCCCATATCCTGCATCCCCTGACGGAAAATAGCGGCGTTCGACCAGAGCCGGTCTACCAGTTCGGTAGATTCTTGCAGCAGCTTGACGGCCGCGATACAGGCGGCCGTATCGGGCACAGTCATGGCGCTGGAGAAGAGAAACGGCCGTCCACGCTGCCGCAGCCAATCCACAATCGCCTGCTTACCAGCTACCAGACCCCCCACCACGCCAAAGGCCTTGCTCAACGTGCCCACTTCGATATCTACACGGCCGTGCAAACCAAAATGGTCTACAATACCACGACCACCCTCACCTAACACCCCTTCACCGTGCGCGTCATCCACCATCAACAGAATGTCATGCTCCTCCGCCACTTCACAAATTTTATCCAGCGGGGCAATGTCGCCATCCATACTGAACACACCATCCGTCACAATCAGGCGACGGTTATATTCAGTCGTCAACGCAATCTGCCGGCGCAAATCATCAACGTCATTATGCGCGTAACGAATCGTTTGCGCCCGGCTCAGACGGCAGGCGTCAATAATACTGGCGTGGTTCAGTTCATCCGAAAAGATAACGTCACCACGCCCCACCAGCGCCGGAATTGTCGCCAAATTTGCCGTAAAACCACTTTGCAAAGTAATACACGCCTCAGCTCGCTTAAATGCTGCCAGACGCTCCTCTAACTCAACATGTAAAGACATGGTTCCGGCAATGGTACGCACCGCCCCAGGGCCAACACCATATTCATCAATCGCTTGCTTGGCAGCCTGACGCAAGTCAGGATGGTTAGCCAGCCCCAAATAGTTATTCGCACAAAAATTGAGGAGACGCCGCCCATCAATCGTAACCCAGGCATCCATTGGCGAATCAATGGTACGAATGACGTTAAACAGTCCGGCCTCCTTCAAATTTGCAATCTCTTCATTTATCCAGGCTATCTTATTCTCGCGTATCTCGATCATCATATTTCTCTCCTAATCAAAATTTTTGCAACTGCAACTGTTCAGTTCCTTTGGAGAGCTGCGCGGTTTTACAATTAACTTCGCAGGTCTGAATGCGTACATTTTTGTGGGGAAAATGTTAACGAGTTCTTAACTTTTACAGATTGACGCTTTCACGATAGTCACTGTATACTGCTCACGTGATGAGCAAAAATGGCATATACAACAAGCCAGTGCTCGTTCTGAACGCAACTTTTGAACCGTTAAACGTTTGTAATATCAAGCGGGCACTCGGACTTGTCTTGTCGGGTAAAGCAGAAATCGTCGTCAACGGCCGCGGCTATATTCGTAGCAGTGAAGCGGACTATGAGCTACCCTCTGTTATCCGTCTCAGTTACATGGTCAGGCGCCCGCACCCACGCATCGCCCTCTCCAAACGAGAAATTCTGCATCGTGACAACTATACCTGCCAATATTGTGGTCAGAAAACACGTATCCTGACCATTGACCACGTTATTCCCCGCTATCGCAATGGCCCCCATTCATGGGAAAACCTGGTTGCAGCATGTCCATCATGCAATCATCGCAAGGGCAGCCAGACACCAGAAGAAGCAAACATGAGATTGAGGCGTAAACCTTTTGAACCAAAAGCGTCCGCCCACTACCGTTTCGGTCACCACCTCAACCATTATGAAGAATGGCAGCAATTCATTGAGGGTTGGTAACTCCTGAAAAACGGAGCACAATCTCTCTTATCTGCATTGACGAGTAGGCGTAAAAAACGTGAAACGTGATCCGCTATGTATCACGTTTCACGTCCTGTATTGTTGTTTCGGCTGTAGCTAAAGCAATGATCTGATCGAGGCCATTGGCAATAATCTGGTTCAATTCATCAGCCATGATCTCATATGCTTCCAATGAACGACCATAAGGATCGTCAACATTGTATCGCTTGCCCACCATTTCACTGAACAAATAAATCTTATGGGCATAAGCAGGAAACTCAGCTCGCAGCGCCTCGGCATGTCCAGTTTCCATACATAAAACCAGATCGGCCACTTTCAAATGAGACGCCTCAACCATCGTTGCCTGATGTGCTGTAATATCTAACCCGCGTTCCGATGCTACCTGAACGCTGTTGCGTGAGGCGCCTCGTTTCATTTGCACCCAGGTGCCAGCCGAACGAACAACCCAATCATGATAACCTTGCCGCAACAATGCTTCTTGCAAAAGGGCCGCAGCAACAGGTGAGCGGCATATATTTGCCGTGCAGATTGCTAATATGTGTGGCATAGAGAGGCTTTGAGGTAACTACTAAGCCTGACGGTTTGTTAGTTGGTTAGTTGGCTGACAAACAAACCAGCGAACTAACCAACTTCTTCAGAGAGGCTTGATAGTTACATTTTGGGGTGGCTTCGGCAAACAAAGCCACCCGATTTTTAGCTAATCAAACTCAGGTTGTAACAACCCATAGTTACCATCGTGCCGTTTATAGAGAACATTCACGGCATCGTCTTCCATGTTGAAAAACACATAGAAATCATGACCAAGCAGTTCCATTTGCTCAACAGCTTCTTCCGCAGCCATTGGCTGTAAGAGGAATCGCTTATAACGTACAATTTTTTGCTCTTCGTCCCCTTCAGATTCATCTTCAATAGGCAATGGCTCCCCTAAAATCGTCTCTTCAGTTGCTTCGCCACGCCACTTGCGTTTTTGTTTCCCCTGATAACGGCTGATTTGACGATAAAGTTTGTCAACAACCGCATCAATGGCCGCAAACATGTCGCTGCTGCGCTCTTCAGCGCGCAAAATCGTACCGCGGTTATCCCGAATAGTTACCTGAGCAACCTGACGGTCAACCGCACTACGCGTATTTTCAGCGGATAGGTCTACACGCAAATTATCTAAATTTGGCATGTAGCGATCAAGGCGGCCTGTCTTTTTCTCTACATAGTTTCTCAAGCGTGGGGTCACTTCTACGTTATGCCCGTGGATTGAAATTTCCATGACTGATCTCCTTCGAGAAATATGTAATTCTCTTTATCATTATCTCTGTTTAGCTCGCGCCAAACAATAACCGGATACGGTTTGCGCACCGGCCGTTAACAAAATTTCGGTAGCAACCGAAAGGGTAGCGCCAGTTGTGAACACGTCATCTATGAGCAGGATATGTTTGCCATGAACCAGATCAGCATCGGCCGTAAATGCGCCAGACAGGTTGGCGTGCCTATCCACAGCGCTTAACCCAACCTGGGGTTGTGTATAACGCTCACGGCGCAACAGTGTCGTCATCAGTGGCAGGCCAACGTGCCGACAAAGCTGCGCTGCCAACAATTCTGATTGGTTGTAACCCCTGGCTTGTTGGCGATGGCGATGCAGGGGAATGGGAACGATCATATCAGGCACATAGTCCCACTGCGGCCACGATTGGGCCATCCAGTCTGCCAACGGCCGTGCCAGGGCAAACATGTTTTCATACTTAAATTTGTGGATCAGGGTTTGCACCGGTCCACTAAAATAGACTGCCGTCCGTACCTGTCGCATGGGAAACGGCCGTTGTACACACGCATAACAACTGTCTGCCGGCCGATCCATTTCATTGCCACATAACGGGCACACGGGTTGGCGCAACCAATTAACACGCGCAGCACAGTCGGCGCAAATCAGAGCGCCACCTTTTTTACAACTGGCACATACCGGTGGAAAAAAGAAGTTTACGAAAGAGCCTGCCATCTGTCTGACATATAATTGCCAGGATGGAGGCAGCACGACAACCTTAATCAATGATTGTTTGCCTTTTACAACCAAATTTTTTAAGGAACATCTAACCAGGCAAGTCTGCCAGTAAACAAGTTATCTCCCCATTGCCCCACCCAATGCAGAACTACGCACAATTTGGAATCCTGCCGGGCCTAGCAACACCAAAAAAATGGACGGGAAGATCAAAAAAACCATTGGGAACAGCATTTTTACCGGGGCTTGATGTGCTTTTTCTTCAGCTCGCTGCCGCCGCCGCAGGCGCATCTGTTCTGACTGAATACGGAGCACTTTGCCAATACCAACACCAAGCTGGTCTGCCTGCAAAACGGCCGCAATAAAACTGGTGACATCGGGAACTTCCATGCGATCAACCATATCTTTCAGCGCCTGTCGCCGCGATTTACCAAGCTGCATTTCATAAATGACACGGCCAAACTCTTTAGCCAACGCATCATCCCATTTCTCATCCACTTTTTGCATAGACGCATTAAACGTCAGCCCGGCATCCACACAAATCGTCATCAAGTCCAGGGCATCAGGCAATTTCTTCATAATGGCCTGCTTACGTCGATCAATCATCGAACGCACCAACATCGCCGGCATCATAAACCCCAACAGGGCCGCGCCCAATGGATAAAGAATCATTTTATTCGTTGGCTGATTAAAACGCCACATCATCAGCAGAGTCAACCCCGCAAATACAACCGTCAAGAAGCCGCGAATCACCCAAAATTCAGCCGCCGACATGTTACGTGGATTACCGGCTAACTCTAATTGGCGCGACGATCGTTCCAACGTCGTCTGCGGCGTCAGGCGTACTACAAAATCACTAATCCGTCGCACCAGCGGCACAAAGAGGCGATCCGTAATCGGCATGGATAATTCGATTTCCTCAATAGAAACCGCTTCATCACGCGCGGCAAACTCGTCAATGCGGGCTGTTAACGGATCTTCTTCAGAACGCCGCAACAAAATTACACTGCCCACCATGATCAAGATGGCAAAGAGACCAATGGCAAAAATAACTGGTGTCATATAAAACTCCGTTATTATCTTCGTGCCCAGAGATACCCAATATGCAAAACAGGTATCTTCAGCGCAACTACCTCTCGTATAAAGCGTCTGGCATCCCGATGCTCATTGTTGATGGCTATACTTCAACATCCACGATTTTACTAATAGCGAAAGCGCCCATAGCGATCATGAATCCACCAATGCCTAACACAATCCAACCACAAGGAAAAACACCAGGAATAATGAATGGGTCCTCTTTAATCCACAATTCAGAAACATATTCAGGGTTAATTGAGTACAGTAACAACCCCAACGCAATAGGGAGCAGGCTGATAATCCAGGCAGAAATACGCCCTTGCGCGGTTAGTGTACGAATTTCACCTTGAATACGCACCCGCTCACGAATTGTAAAACTAATCACATCCAAAACCTCGGCCAGGTTGCCACCAACTTCACGTTGAATGTTAACGGCCGTTATCACCAAATCCAGGTCTTCACTCGGCACACGCCGGAACATATTCGCCAACGCCTGTTCCACGCTTAAACCCAACCGCACCTCTTGCACAACCCGTTCAAATTCTCGAGAAACCGGTGGCGGTAGTTCTGTGGCAATTGTCTCCATCCCCTGCAAGACACTATACCCAGAACGCAGCGCATTCACCCATAAATTTAGCGTATCGCCTAACTGATTATTAAACTTATTGATACGCTTTGCCGCAGCTGATTTAACATACATGCCAGGCGCGCGCAGCCCAACAAGCGCGCCCACCAACATTAAAATCTGATTTTTGTTAAAGAAAAAGTACCCTGCGGCCGCGCCGCCAACAGCGCTCAAACCAATAACAATCATGTATTCAACCACACGCAGTTTGACGTCTGCACGCGCCAGGCGTTCGCGTAATGGCTCAAAAAAGCTCTGACCAGAAAGCGCCTTATCCAACCTATCGGCCATATCTGGACCACCAGGTCCAGAAGACACATCTTCTGGTACATCGTATGCCAGGTCAGAGGCAACAAACTCTTCCAGGCGTTCATCAACCTTTGGCCGGCTGCCACCGGCAATAAAGGCTACACCTGCGCCCAGCATCAACAACCCGGCAATAAGACCTATGAGCACTAAAGGAGACATATTCTTTCTCCACTAACGGCGATTGCGCGATCCAATACCAAAAACAGATGGTGGCAGCATAATTCCTGCATCCTGAATCTTCCACATAAATTTCGGCCGTAAACCAGTGGGGCGCAGTCGTCCAATCACTTTGCCATTCTCAAAGCCAGTTTGTTCAAAGCGGAAAATCTCTGACGCTGTGATCACGTCACCTTCCATACCTTGAATCTCACTCACAGACACAACCTTACGCGATCCATCCCGTAAACGATCAACTTGCACAACCAAATGAATGGCAGAGGCAATCTGTTCCCGAATAGCACGGTGCGGCAAATCCATGCCGGCCATCAACACCATGGTTTCCAAACGAGCCAACATATCACGTGTGCTGTTCGCATGACCAGTAGCCAGACTACCATCATGGCCTGTGTTCATCGCCTGGAGCATGTCCAAAGCTTCGCCGCTACGCACCTCACCGACAATAATCCGGTCAGGGCGCATACGCAAAGAGTTCACCACCAGGTCCTGAATTGTCACAGCGCCCCGTCCTTCAACGTTTGCGGCGCGCGACTCTAACGTGACCACATGTTCCTGGCGCAACTGCAATTCGGCCGCATTCTCAATCGTCACAATACGCTCGCCATCAGGAATGAAGCCAGAAAGCACATTTAACAAAGTCGTCTTGCCAGACCCCGTACCGCCAGAAATAAACACATTTAGCTTGGCGATCACACAAGCCTTCAAAAATTCTACCGCTTCCGGCGTGATACTACCATACTCAATTAAGTTTTCTACGGTGAGCGGAATTTTCGAAAACAAACGAATCGTCAGTGTTGGCCCACACAGGGCAACAGGGGGCACGACGGCATTAACACGAGAACCATCCGGTAAACGCGCGTCCACCATAGGCGAACCTTCATCAATACGGCGCCCCAAAGGAGCAACGATACGATCAATGATACGCATCAGGTGTTCGTCATCTTCAAACAAAACATTAACGCGCTGGATTTTACCATTGCGTTCAATGTAGACATTTTTGGGGCCATTGACCATGATTTCGGTAACACCCTCTGTATTTAAGAATTGTTCCAGCGGCCCAAATCCCAAAATTTCGGCAACGATTGCTTCAAAAAGGCGGCGCTTTTCATTGCGCGTCAACACAATACTTTCCTCCGCAAGCATCGCTTCAAACATTTCCTGGATTGTGCTGCGCACTTCGGCTGTCTGGGTGATATCCATACCAGGATCGAGTTCGGCAATCAACCGTTGTTGCACGCGGTTTTTCAAGTCTACGTAGGCATCACGCGATCCGGCCGCCGGGGAGGCGCGTTTGACGCGCAATTCTTGCAATTTAGAAGGCTCAGAGCTAGTGGGGGCCTGGTTACGCTCAATTCTTTTCAACAAAGACATACTTTATCCTCCGATTACCGTTTCCGACCAAACAGCTTACCCAGCACCCCTCCAGATGCTTCTTTAGATGCAGAAGCTGCTTTACCATTACTGGCAGTTTGTTTATTGTCCAACTCTCGAATCACATGTTCAGTCAGCTTATTCAAAGCCATACCAATAGGCTCTTTCAGGCCAGCCCCAGACACAATCGGCACACCCTGATCGGCGGCGGCATTGGCAATAGAATCACCAACCGGGATGGTCATGATGATCGGCCGTTTCAAAATATTCGAAATATCCTTCACGGAAATTCCAGATTTATTCAAACTACGGTTCACCACAAGCCAGACTTTACCAGGCTTGTAATTAAGCCCCTCAGTCAAGTCAAAAAAACGACTCACATTTTTCAGGCTTGGCAAATTTTGTTGTGTCACCAAAACAATTTGATCGGCAGCATCCAGTAACGCTAACGTAACGTCATTTAAACTTGAACTGGTGTCAATAATGACATAATCATATACCTGGCGCAGCACATCAACCAAAGCCACCAGGTTCTGGTCTGTGACCACATCGGCCATTTCCGGTCGCGGTGGCGCCAGCAGCACATGCAGGCCACTACGATGTACTTGTACCACTGTACTCACCAGATCAGGGTCCAGCTCATTCATCCGTTCAACAATATCCATAAGGCTCGTGATTGACTTCATGTTCAGCATAACGGCAACGTCACCGAACTGCAAGCTCGCGTCAACCAAAACAACACGCCGATTGCGTTTGGCCAGACCCACCGCTAAATTAATCGCAATCGTCGTACAACCACTGCCGCCTTTAGGGCTAAACACGGTGAGAACCGATGCCTCCCGGCTGACAGTCACATCCTCAACAACGGAGGAAGTCCCCGCGCCTTTCTTCGTCACCGTTCGGGTGGCTATCGCTGGTCTCTTGTCATGGACACGACGAATTGCTGTAATCAATTCATCGCCCCCAAAAGGCTTCGTCAGAAAATCACGCGCCCCAGCTAACATGGCGCGACGTAAGTAATCTGAATCACTTTGCACCGACATAATGATAATTTGGGAACGAGGAACCAATTCGGAAATTGTCTGGCTGGCGCCAATCCCGTCCACACCCGGCATATTGATGTCCATCAAGATGATGTCAGGTTGATGCTCCTGAGCAATCTCAATAGCTTGCTCACCAGTTCCAGCCTGGCCAATCACCTCTATGTCAGGTTCAAATTGAAGTAGCTTACGAACATTTTCCCTTGTCTCGGGGAGATCATCGACAATTAATACTCGAATCTTTTCTGACATCGTTAATCCAAAAAGGGGTTTTGATTCATGAAATTTAAGTTTACATGCTTCTTTTCCATCATCATACAATGGTTCATAACATTGTCAAGTTTGGTCTTGAGTAGTTTCAAGAGAAAACAACTCACTGACTGGATCGGCGACGCCAAAACTTTACGTAAACTTAACAGAACGGGTATGCAAGTGTCCAGTCTCTTTGAGTACTTGTGGGGTTCTGATGGGAAGCGGAAATTGTTTTTTGAAAGTCACTTAAACAACTCAAATACTGACACACAATCCTGTACCAGAAACAACAAAGCCCTATCTTGCGATAGGGCTTTGCGATTCAATGATTACAGAAAAACTTAGTTCAAACCACTGGTAATCCGGCTGAAGACGTTACCAATCTGCGGCCCAAGCAAGGTCAAAATCGCAATAATGACAACGGCTACCAAAACCAACACCAAAGCGTACTCTACTAAACCTTGACCATCCTCACGATGTAAAAACAACATTTTAATTTTACCTCCGTACAAAATAATAATGAATTCAGACTAATAAGCTTACAACGACAATCTTATTGGTAGAGCATTAGATTTTCAATAGGATAACAGTCCTGCAAAGAAACATGAAAAGCAAAGCCGCAACAAGATTGTATCTACAACATTATGGCGCTTATCTTACGGATAACCTTAATAACTGTGTTTCAGATGCGACACTAGTGGCGGGAAGTTCTTTCTGGACAGCGCTTAGGCAAATTCTGGTTCAATTGGAATGAAAAACTCAGATCTTGTTCCCTGCCCCATTCGGCTCTGTATCGTTAATTCACCGCCAAGCATCTCAATACGTTCACGCAATGTAGCCAAACCAATCGTCTGCGTATTATTCACCAGAACGTCATTCACGTTAAACCCACGTCCATTATCCTCGACAACAGCCAATACCCTATCCTGGGCCAGATCAAGAGATACTTGAATTTGTGAAGCCTGCGCATGGGTCAAAGCATTATTCAGCAGTTCTTGCACACTGCGGAAAATAGTGACCTCGATGTGGCTTTCCACACGGCGCTCGACCCCAGTCACGGTAATTGGCACAGGTATGCCGCTTTTTTCCTGAACAGACTCCACATAGCGCCGCAGCGTCGGCACAACACCTAAATCGTCCAACATCATGGGGCGCAAATCAAAAATAAAATCCTTGACATCACTAAAGGTAGAAGCAGCAGCGCTTTTTAAGGCGCTGAGTTCGGCGCGCGCACGATCGGCGTCCACGTCAAAAAAGCGTTGGCAAATTTCAGCCTGGAGGATGAAGTTGCTGAGGGAGGAAGCGGGACCATCGTGCATTCTACGCACCAGGCTTTGCCGCGCAGATTCTTCAGTTTGGATGACCCTGATAACCGTGGACTGATCGCTTTCGTTACGTCGTTTTTGCGTCGTCGGTAAAGCTATCATACCATCGGCCAAATTGAGCAAACGCCGTTGAAATTGCGCCAGTTTGTCCAGATTGCGTTGATCACTCTGCAATTTTTCAAGCTGTCCACGCATGGTATACAAACGTTGTTGCGTGTTATTTAACGCTTCGTATGCTTCCTTGATATCTTCTCTTGGTAACGTTTCAAAATTGGATTGAAGCTGGCGCACGTAGTTTTGGGTTTGGGCATTACGCTGGGCCAGTCTTTCCACTTCTGCGGCGCTTTGCTTGATCAAGATGTCAATTTCTTTGAGATCGCGCTGTGTTTGTTCAAAATCGTTTTGGGCTTCTTCTAAAAATGTTTGAAAAGAGAATTGTTCATCAGATACGGCCATGATCGTCTGTCTCCCTGACATACCAATTTGGCGAATTTCATTTAGCTGCGTGTATTGTCTAAACGAACCCAACCATGCTGAAGCGCGTAAACGGCCGCCTGCGTCCGATCATCCACGCGTAATTTGCGCAAAATTGCCGTCATGTGGTTCTTCACAGTTTGATGACTAATACCCAGCTTAAAGGCTATCTCTTTGTTACTCAGGCCCCGTGTCACGTGCTCTAATATTTCCATCTCGCGCGGGGACAAAGGGTTGAAAAGATCCTCTACATCGGTCGCTAAGGGGCCACTAAAACGGCCGATTTTTTGATCTTTCCAATTCAGCATTTCCTCTTCGGTCATTGTCCTTTCATTAACAACATAATTACCCTTATAGACTTCATGCACAATACCCACCAACAACTCCGGTGTAATATCCTTAGGGCAATAGGCTGACGCGCCAGCATTCAAGGCATGGAAAACTTGTTCAGCGTCATCGTAGCCGGTGATCATAATAACGCGGATGTCAGGCAATTGAGACTTGATTTTACGTGTAACCTGCAAGCCATTCACAGTTGGCAGGTTAATATCCATCAGGATAACGTCAGGTTGTTTCTCGTAGGCCATTTCGGCGGCAACGTCACCATCAGCAGCTTCGCCTATCACATTGATAGACTCATCCATTTCCAGCACGTCGCGCAAACCCTGACGAAAAACAGGATGATCGTCAACGATAAGAACTTTGATTGAGGACACGATTACTTCCTCCTAGCACCAAATGACCCATGAAGAAGATGTGGGGGGGAGGATCATGAGTCAAATTACATTTGTGGGAATTGAATGACATTATGTTACGGAATGTGTGCAGTATACCATGAAACAATGAGGGGTAACAACTACTGCCGCTTCAGGGCATAAACCATCATATTGTTACGGCCTTGCTCCTGTGTCCAGCCATAATTGGTGCTGTAAAGCAGGACAGCTTTAGCAGACGCCGTAACCGTTGGGTACACCCAACCTGGCGCTGTCACCAGATAACCAGCATCGCCAGCAAGGATATACTCGGCCAGGGCTGCTTCATCGCCGAGCAGTTGAATCGTTTCCGGTGAAACCAGACCGGCCAAATCAAGCAACGGCCGTTGCGCAAAATACCCAATCGCCCCAATATCATGCGCCGCAATGAGTGCATCGGCCGGCGTGTTCGTCGCTAACCAATGCGCCACCGTCACCATTTCCCCCTCAATGAAGGCTACGTCGTCAGCATAAGCGCTCGCCCCTAGCAGCACAAACAGCAAGAGCAGCAGGGCAAACGTCAGCGCCGCCACTTGCTGTCCCAGGCGGGCGGCACGGCCGTTTCCCACCCACATCTTTAGTAACACCTGCCAGCCGGCCAACCCATACAGCACCCACACCGGCAGCGCGGCCATCAGGTAACGGCCGTGTTGGTAGGTCACCGGCAGCCGCCACGCATACAAAAACACGTGGCCGCCTGCCCACAGCAAGGGCAGCAGCGCCCACAAACGGCGCGCCTGCCAGTCGGCGCGCAGCGCCAGCCAGCCGGCCACCACAAGTCCCGGCAGCAGCAGTAAATGGGCGCTGCTTATCCCCTGCCAGCCGCTCTCCGCACCACCCAGGCTAAAATACAAAAGCTGGCTCAGGCGCAGGGCAAACGGCCGTGCCAATTCCAGCGCATACTCTGCCTGTTTGGCATAAAACGTATTCGGCCAGATCGCACCGCTGGCGCGCAAATTGAAGGCAAAATAAGGCAGCAAGGGCAGCAAAGCGGTTCCCAACCAGACAGCCACGCCCTGTATCCGCACGGCAAAACCAGTTGGCATTAACAACAGCCCACCGCCAACCAGCAGCAACAGCACCAGGCCATCCGGTCGCGTCAGAACAAGCAGGCCAGAGAGGATACCAAGCAAAATCAGGCGGCGATAGTCAGCGCCCGGTAAGCGGGGATCGGTAAGCGGTAAAGGTTTCCCGCCTGCCACCTGTCCAAACACCACCAGCAGCGACAGCCCTAATGCGGCAAACAGCAGGGTTTCCATACCACTGACGGCCGCCCAAATGAGCGGCCAGGTTAGCGCCAGCGCCAGGCCCGGTATCCAGGATTGCGCGGCAAACGACGGCCAAAACTGTCGCCACAACGCCATGCTGCTCCAGCTCACCCACACCAGGCTCAACGTTCCCAACGCAAAAGCCCACCACAGATAAGGCAAGCGCAGCACATAGCCCACCGCCAGCAGCAGCGTCCACAAGGGCGCGGTCGAACCGGCGCTGACAATGCCCGGCACGTACTCCCAACGGCCGCTGCGCGCCAGGCTGCGCGCATAGGTCTGATGAATCCAGCCATCATCCAAGGGAAAACCGGGGCCGCCATTCAGGGCCGACAACCCCACATAAAGCAGCGCCGCCAATACGGCCGTCCCCGCCACCAGCCATCGTTGCTGCCACAGCGTCAGTTGACTCATTCCAGCACAAACCGGTACAGGACAAACCCGGCGGCAAACGTTTGCACCTGTTCAAGCTGCGGATATTGCCCGGCGCCGCTGTACAAATCATTCAACACCGGCGGCCGTTCCGCATCTAACAGCAAATAGCTCACGCCGTAGCGCCGCGCAATTGTGAGCAGCACGTCAGGCGGTTCATTGGGCACGGCCACAGCGCGCAGGCCAGTGTGATAATAAAAATCGGGCGCAGTGCCCACCATCACCACCGCAGCAGCGGGCAGCACGGCCGCCACCTCCGTGTAGACGGCCGCTTCCACAGCGGCCAATGGCTGCCCCCCTGCTACCGCCAACGTCACGACATAGACCATCAGCACAAACACGGCCGTAAACAGCCGCTTTGCCTGCTCTGGCCGCCAGCTAGTCCGCCGCGCCGCCGCCCAATCCACGGCCATATCCACGCCGGCCACCGCCAGCGCCATAGCCCAGGGCCAGATGGCCGTCGAGGAGTGCAGCAGGCTGCCGCGTTGTCCGGGAAAGGTGAAGACCAGCGCCATCACCAGATACAAAACCAGGGTATACAGGGTAAACGGCCGTAACCATCGCCCCGTCTCTCCACCGCGCCCCAGCCGCAGCCAGGACCACACCAGGAAAAAGGTAAACACCGTCAGGCCGGTGACGGCAATAAAGGTTTGCAGCGCCAGCCAGCTTGCCGCCAATTTGGACGTGAGGATATTGCCCCAGCCCCAGGCCAGATAGCTGGAGAGGTCGAAGGAACGGCCGTAAGCAAACAAATCATTATAGCTCGTCAGAAAAACGGTCTGCGTGCCCACCGTAGACATCGGCTGGCCGATTAATTGATATGTGCGCCAGAACCAACCGCCCATCGCCAGCAAATAGCCGCCAATGAAAAGGGTAAACGTGAAGATCGGTAAGCGGCGACCGGTAATCGTCAATCGTAAATCGTAAATCGTAAATCGGTAATGCCACAGCCAGATCAGCGCCCCAACGCCCACCAACAAAATGCCGTCCGCCCTGGTCAGGTGCGCCAGACCGGCGGCGAAACCAGCTGCAAACCAGGCGACGGCCGTTTGTCTGCGCGTCAGGTGCGGCGACGTGGCCGTCGCCAATGCCAGCAAACAGCCGCCGCCCGCCCAGGCAAACAGCACAAATGTCGTTGGCTGTGCCCAGTAAGCGGCGTAATAGCCACCGGCCATTGTAAACAAAGCGGCCGCGCGCGCCTGCCGCCATCGCTGCCGCGGCGTCAGTGAACGTGTCAACTGCCAGCTAATAGCGTACCCCAACCAGGGCAGCAGCCCGGCCAGCAGCCAAAAAGGAAGCTGCGCCGCGCGCCACGTCCCGCCCAATTTATACCCCAATGCCCCCAACAACGACGGCAGCGGCATCCAATAGGTGAAACTGGGCGCCGGCAGGCTGTCCGGCGCATCCAGATAGACCCAAATAATCTCCTCGGTAAAACCATCCCCCTCCGCCAGCCGCTGTGCGTTGGTTGTGTAATAGTAAGCGTCAAAATAGGAAGGGTGCTGCAAACGCCAGGCCCAAAAGCCTTGCATCGCTAACCCCAACAGCGCAATCCACAACAAATCTCGCCATCCGCGTTGCGCGTGCAACCAGGTCATCATATGGTTACTTATCACGCCTTACAAAAATTTGGGCCAGCTTGTCGCCATAGACGACCTGCCACTCGCCGCTGGCCGCCAGCAGCGCCGTCAAAGAGCTGCCTGTTTCCATGATGATGTAATCTACGGCATAGGCATCTAGTGGTTCACGCCAGGTGGGTAGGGCGTCAAATGTTTGCCGATAATAAAAGAGGAAGTCGTCGCCATATACGTCGGCACGGCCGTCTACAAAAACAGGAACGTCGCGCCAGATCAGATACCCTCCCCAGTTGTAGCTGTTATAGCCGCGCTGCTGCGTCAGCCCGGATTGCTCAAGAAAATCAACGGCCGCTACTGGATACCGCGCCACAATCGCCGCCTCATTCGCGGCAACTTTATAGGCCGACCAGGCAACGGCCGTCAACAAAGCCAATCCGACAATGCCCCAATGCACAATCTGTAAAGGGCGCGCGGGCATAACGTCGGGCGCTTCCCCGCTTAACATGGGGTAGAAACGGCTGCCACGCAAACTGGATAAGAGGTGGCGACACAAAATCGGCAGCGTCACTACCGCAAACAAAGGGATATTGCGCGCCGAAACCAACCCGGCAGCGCCCGTACCCACAAACAGCAGCAAATCCGTCACCGTCGGCTTTTCCTGGCTAAAAACGAAGGCCAGCATCCCCAATAACAGCATCAAGGCAAACGGCCAAAAATAGGTCAAGTGAAAATCGGGCGAATGCCATTCCTGGATATACGCCTGCATTGCCCCACTGCCCAGGGTAAGAAAGGGATAGATCCACAATTCCGGCCCATTCAGGTTGAGGGCAGCGGCAAAAAAAGAAACGGCCGTCATCACCCCCAAATTCACCGCCACCGCTTGCCGATTCAGGTGAAACGCGCGTCTTTTCCAATAATCCGTCGCGGCATCCCCCACTGCATACGTCCCCAACAACACGACGCCCAGCAAATACCCGCTGTGAAAATTGGCCCACAAGATGGTAAACAAGGGCAGCAGCCACAGCCAACGCTGCCGCAGCGTCCCCTGACGGTACCGTTCAATGATGTACAAGAAAACGGCCGTAAACAAAATATTGAAAATCTGCGGCCGCGCGCCCCACACAATCGCCGACGTAACAGCCGCCAGCAGCGCCATAAATGCTGCCAGGAACGGCCGTCCCGCACACACCCGGTACACCAGCCAGTAAGACAGCGCCGTCAACCCGGCAAACACGACGATCAAACCCGGCAGCCCACCCACCTGGTAGACGCCCCACATGAACACCTGCGCCAACCATTCATGCGTCGTCCAGGCATGATCAGGAACCGTAAAAGAAAACACGTCCAGACGCGGGATACCCTGCTGCACAATGTACTCACCCGTGCGCAGATGCCACCACATATCTGGGTCCAGCGTCTCGCGCACGGCCATGGCAAATAGGGCAATGGCAAATAAAACGACAAACAAGCGGCGTGTGTTCATAGCTTCTTGCGCGCATACACCGTAAACAGATCGCCAAAATTGACCGGCACGGCCGTTTCCGTTAAGCGCAGTTTCTCTACCAACCAATACGCCAGGCGGCCCAGACGCCGGTTCAACCCGCCCACCCGCGTCGCCAGGTAGCCAAAGCGCAAATACCGCCCCTGCGCCCCAGACCAGACCACCTCATAACCAATCTTTTGCAACATCTGCGCCATCGTCCGCTGGCTGAAATAATGCAGGTGCATGTCCATCAACCACGGCCAACGCGGCCCCATCAGCCGCGCCGTCAGGCTGTCAATATCCATCGTATGGACCACAAACCAGCCACCTGGCTTCAACAAATGGTACGCCTTCGTCATTTCGACCAGTGGGTCATCCACGTGTTCGATCACATCCCACATCGTCACCACGTCGAACTGTTGTCCATTCAGTTCTGGCGCATCTTGCGTGCCGGTGATGACATTTAGCCCCTGCGCTTGCGCCGCCGCGGCCGCCCAATCAGACGGCTCCACGCCCCATGCCTCCCAGCCAGACTGCGCGGCCACCTCCACAAAGACGCCAATATACGCGCCGATGTCGAGCAGGGAACGGCCGTTACCCGTCCCCGTCACCTTTTCCAACTGCTGTAAATGCTTGCGAAACGTCAACTCACGCCCTTCGCGCTCGGCTACGTAGGTGTCGTCTTCAACGGCCGTATACGCGGCAATCAGTTCATCTGGCGACCAGCGCGGGTTGGCATACACATAGCCACAGTGGCGGCACTGCACAATTTGCGGATGATGCCCATAACTGGGGCTGGTACAGCGAAACGCCTCCACCTGCAATGCCTGGCTGCCATTTAACGTTGCCGGAAAGCGCACCTGCCAATCGTCTTGACCACATAAATTACAACAAACTCGAATCATGATGAGGAAATAGGGACAGAGGGACGGCGCGGTTCACCCCGTCGCAGCCGGCGTGCAAACAAGCGCAACACCGTATACTGCGCCTTAAAAATCTCCTGCCGTGAGATTTTTGTCTTCCCTTTGCGCCGATCTTCAAAAACAATGGGGACTTCCCCTATTTGCCAGCCACGGCGCTGGCACAAAAACAACATTTCCACCAGGAATGAATAACCACTGGAAAAAATCTGATCTAGCGGGATTGAAACCAACACCTCGCGCCGGTATAAGCGAAAGCCGGCCGTGGCATCCTTCGCTTTCAGGCCAAGCAAGGTACGGGCAACCATGTTGGCGATCTTGCTCAACCAGATGCGCTTCCAGGTACAATGGAGCGATCCCCCACCCGGTACATAGCGTGAGCCAATCACCACATGTTTCTGTACGCTCAGAGCGATCATATCCGGAATGTAACGGGGATTATGCGAGAAGTCAGCATCCATCGTCATCAGGCGCTGCGCTTCCAGTTCATACAAGCCAGCTTTGAACCCGGCAATGTAAGCAGTTCCCAGCCCCATCTTGCCCGGCCGGTGAATGACGTGTACACGCTCTGGATAGTTACCCGCCCACTGATCAGCCAGGTCGCCTGTGCCATCCGGCGAATTATCATCCACAATAATAACCCCCAGATTAACCGGCAAATGCAACAACTGCATCAGTAAATCATCCAGATTATCCGCCTCGTTGTAAGTTGGTACAATGACAAATGTGTCAATTTTGCTCATATCATTTGCTCCAGTAACCGTTCAAACCGGACAGGTTTTTACCATTCTAACTTGAAACTTTATGGGGCGAAGCCCTGTCAGGTCTCCAGTGGGACTGAACGCTTACTTGCTCTAATAGTGTGGTGATTTTAACGGGATTGCCAGGGTGGGTCAATGCGTGTTCGCTGGTATAATTACAACAGCTCCCAATACAGACAAATCATATGAAAATCGGCATTTTATCTCGTAATCGCAACCTTTACAGCACACGCCGTCTCAGCGCAGCAGCCCGCGCGCGCGACCATGAGGTGGTGATCATTGATACGATGTCTATTGCCGTGGAAATGGGTATCGCTACGGCCGTCACGCAAATAAAGGTGTTGCAATCGGCAATCATTCCGCACACACTGTACCTGTCCCCGGTTGAAGCGATTATCCCACGCATTGGCGCTTCCATCACACCCTATGGGTTAGCCGTCGTGCGTCAATTTGAGGGGCAGGGCGTGCGTACCACAGCCACGGCCGACGCCATTGCCAGTTCGCGTGACAAATTGCACAGCCTGCAACTGATGGCGCAGGCGGGGCTGCCCATTCCGCAAACGGCCGTTATCGCCCAACCCGAAGCGCTATTCACCGCCATACGCGCAGTGAACGGGCTGCCGGTTGTCTTAAAATCAAGCCAGGGCACACAGGGACACCAGGTCATTTTAGCGCACACGCTGCAAGCGGCGCAGGTCGCCTTTCAACAGTTACGCCGCTTAGGCCCACAAGTGTTGGTGCAAGAATTCATCGCCGAGGCCGACGGCAAAGATACGCGCATCATTGTCGTTGGCAATCGCTGTGTCGCCGCCATGCAGCGCGCGGCCACCATCGGCGAATTTCGTTCTAATTTACATTTGGGGGGAACGGCCGTTTCTATTCCCATTGACCCCCAAACGGCAAAATTGGCGCAGGCAGCCGCGCACGCGCATAACCTGAATGTGTGTGGGGTTGACCTAATTGCAGCGCAGCGCGGCCCGCTTCTCCTGGAAGTTAACTCATCCCCCGGATTGCAAGGCATCGAGACGGCCGCGCAGGTAGACGTAGCCACGGAGATCATTTCCTTCCTGGAAAAGACCCCCTTTGCCAAACAGCAACGCACCTCATCCAAACAGAGACGTCGTCGTTAGCTCATTCCTTTTCGCTCAAATCCATTTCCGGGGCAATCAGGCCGCGTTGGCGCGCTTCTTCAAACGACAACCCCTTCCCAATCCCTTCTTCATCCGTCGCCACGTCCCAAAACGCATCTAAATCCACGTGAACAGGCTGATCTTGCAAATTGAGGATATCCAACAAACCGGCTATATCGGCAGCTTCCATGACCGGTTCTTCAGGCTGCGGCGCTGCCGGGAGATCCAATGTGGGCAGACCTTCCACCAATGAGGCCGCCTCCGCAAACGAGAGCGTATGAGCGGTTTGTGCATCTGGCTCACTGGTCGTTAGCGCCTCGTCCCAATACGAATCAACGTCAAGGGCAACGGCCGTTTCATCCAGGTTCAGCGCCGCCAACAGCCCATCCATATCAATTTCAACAGGGTCGGCCGCTGGCAGCGGTTCTGGCATGGGTAGAGAGACAGATTGCTGCGCTGCGGTTGGCTCAGGTTGTACGGGCTGCGGTTTGGGCTTCAACCCTGGCGCGGGTTGCACCTGCGGCTCAGCGGGCGGCACAGGCGTCGCCGCAGCCCATTCTCGCGGCGGGGCGAGTGGTTTGCTGACAGGTTGGGCGCCGTGCAGCGGGGGCAGCAATTCCACCAACTCCTTAATCGCCCGCTGCGCAAACACCCAAATCGTGCCAATTCGTCCACGACGCGCGCCGACACTATAAAAGAGCGAAATAAAAAAATCCCGCCCCACACTCGCATTATACAACTCAACTGTCTGGCCGGTGTGATACTGCAACGTAAAATGAGACGTCTCCCCCATCTGCTCGGCCAGGGCAAAACTGTTGCGCATGTTGTGCGCAATTGTCATAACCAGCTTCGGTATTTCCAAACGGCGCTCTTCACCCAATTCCAGCAAGACCTGCCCTTGCGTTGTCGCCAGCACCAGCCCCGACGCCCCCGTATCCGCTCGCAGCAAATCCAGCCGTTTGCGTACCACATCTGATGTCGTGAAATCAACCGCAGCCACTGGGGGCGCTGGTTTGGCAGCGATAACAGGCTCTCCATACAGGGCCGTGCGCACGGCCGTTAACATCCCATCCGTATCCAATGGCTTACGGAAATACCGATATACCCCCAACTCCTTTGCTTCCGCCTCCCCCTGCGCTGACGAGTACGCGGTGATCATGATCACCGGCAAATCCGGGTATCGGCGGCGCAAACGGCGTACAAGATCAAATCCACTCATCCCCGGCAAGCGTACATCCGTAATCAGCAAATCAAATTTTGTACGCAGCAGCTCTAACATCCCTTCTTCAGCCGAAGGCACCGCAAGCACCTGAAACTCATGACCAGACACTTCCAGCATCGAGCGCAACAGATCTAACATCTCAAAATGGTCATCCACAACCAAAATTTGCTTTACGTCAGCCATAAGCGGACCTGCCTTCAGAAAATAGCATAGGGAGAGATAATGACAGGATCATAATCCTTCAATTATAAAGTCTCTCTGGCATTAAGCCAAAAGATATACGCAATCGTCCAGACTCTAAGGGTTCCGACCTCTGGTGGCAGGGGTCCATCTTCACCTATGGATTCCCGCCTTCGCGGGAATGACAGTTCACTATTGGATCAAACGATGACCATGCTCAGTGAATGCTTACAGATATACTAGTACCTCGACAACCTAAAAATGTGGGGTGAGGAGTGCGGCATCCTCAGATGCCGCCAGTTCGCATCTGAGGATGCGA
>JACSRF010000135.1 GCA_014879875.1 Anaerolinea sp. | reverse complement strand
AATTCGCTGTTTACTCCAATTCGTTGTCGTCATCGGGGCAAAAGGTTAATTCTGTCAAACAATCAGTAATGTCTCAGTAAACGGGTTAATACAGATGATAGACCAGAGCGAACAAGAAATTTGGGACTTCCTCCATCGTCATTTACAGAGCATTTTCACCCGCGATGTGGAAACGTACAAAGCGACCACCGGCGCGGACTTGTCGTTATACGAGTGGTTTGTTTCGCCCCACCGCCAGGATGGGCTGGACTTCCACTTGTTCATGATTGACCATAGCTGGGCCGGGGCCGGGGCGGATTTCCGTTACGATTTGCTGGAACCGCGCCTGCAACTGTATGGGGTTGCGGAAACGGCCGTCACCACGGCCGTCGTCAGCTACACCTTCATGCTCACCATCGCCGGCGCCAACGGCATTACCCACCACACCCACAACGAAAGCCGCGTCCTTGTCAAGACGCCGGAGAAGGGCTGGCAGGTGGTTCACGTTCACAAATCCCCCGCCTGGCAAGCGCCGCGCACCCCTGATGTCGGTTGAGTTTGCTGTGGCCGCTCTCCCGACCGTGTTACCTGAGCGCTGCCGACAGGCGTGAACTGTAATCCGTGAACCGTGAACGGATAACGGATTACGGATTACGGATAACGGATAACGGACGATGAAGCGACTTAAAGCTGAACTCTCCTTCTTGCGGGCATTAACGGCCGTTAACCTCTCTTCGGCCATGGAATATCGCGCCAGTTTCATCACGCAAATTGTGGGGATGTTCATCAACAATGGCATCTACTTCGTGTTCTGGCTCATTTTCTTCGACCGTTTTGGCGCGGTGCGTGGCTACCAGATCGGCGACATCTACCTGTTGTTCGCCATCGTCGCCTTTGGCTATGGCATTGGCTACATGTTTGCGGCGAACACCGGCGCTAACCTGGCGTATTTGATTGCCCAGGGGCGGTTGGATTATTACCTGGTGCTGCCGCGCAATCTGCTGCTGCACGTCATCTTTTCGCGCATGAGTGTGTCCACTATTGGCGACGTCAGCTTTGGCCTGGTGGCGTATCTCTTTACCGGCCGTTTCCACCCCCTAGAGATATTGCTATTTTTGCTGACCAGCGTCAGCGCCGGGCTGATCTTTGTCGGCTTCGGCATCATCACCGGGTCGCTCGCCTTTTACATCGGCAATGCGCAATATCTCAGTATGCAGTTGTCGAACGCCATGCTGACCTTTGCTTTGTATCCCAACGCCATCTTTACCGGCGTGGCGCGCTTTTTGCTGCTCACCCTGCTGCCGGCCGCATTCATTGGCGCCGTGCCGGTGCAGATTATACAGGAGCGTGATGGGCTGCTGTTGCTGGCGATGGTGGGGGTGATGGTGTTGGTGTGGGGGGTGGCGACGGCCGTTTTCTACGGTGGCCTGCGTCGCTACGAATCTGGCAGCGCCCTGAATGTGAATGTGTAGGCACAGCCGTCCGTGAAGCATGAAACGTAACCCGCTCACCACCCACCGCTCACCGTTCACCGATTACCGATTACCGCCCACCGCCCCTACCCCTGCCGTCCCGTAATATACAACTCCGTCAACTCCTCTTTCGGGTTGGTAAACAGCGCGCCTGTTTCATTAAACTCCACCAGTCGTCCCAGCCAGAAAAAGCCGGTCCAATCCGAGGCGCGGCCGGCTTGCTGCATACTATGGGTCACAATGACAATGGTGTAATTTTCTGACAACTGCCGCATCAGGCTCTCAACGTGCAAGGTCGCTACCGGGTCTAAGGCAGAGCAGGGTTCATCCATCAAAATGACTTCGGGCTTGACGGCAATGGCGCGGGCAATACACAGGCGCTGCTGCTGCCCCGGATTGAGCGCCAGCGCCGGACTGCGCAGCCTGTCTTTCACCTCATCCCACAACACCGCGCCGCGCAAGCTCTCCTCCACCATGTCATCCAGGTTGTGCGTTTTGGTCATGCCCAACACGCGCGGGCCAAAGGCCACGTTGTCGTAGATGCTCTGCGGGAAGGGATTCGGCCGTTGGAAGACCATCCCCACCCGCTGGCGCAGCTCAACCACGTCCACTTCTGGGGCGTAAATGTTTTCACCGTCGAGCAGCACACGGCCATTGGTGCGGATGCCGGGAATGGTGTCGTTCATGCGGTTGAGCGCGCGCAGGAAGGTGGATTTACCACAGCCGGATGGCCCAATTAATGCCGTAATTTGATTGGTGCGAATGGGGATGTTCAGGTCAATCAGGGCTTGAAACTCGCCATAGAAAAAGCTGAATTGTTGTACCTCGATCTTGTTGGTCGCGTTTATGTTCATCATTAGCCAAACCTGCCCATGACGTAATCTTCGGTGCGTTTGTCTGTTGGATTGAAGAAGATTTGACGCTGTGCGCCAACTTCAATGATTTCGCCATCGAGCATGAAGGCGGTGCGGTCGGCGACGCGCGCCGCTTGCTGCACGCTGTGCGGCACCATGATGATGGTGTATTGCTGTTTTAGTTCGTAGAGGGAGCGTTCGACAACGGCCGTTGAAATCGGGTCCAGCCCTGACGTGGGGTTGTCCAACAAAATGACCTCCGGCTCCAGCGCCAGGCTGCGCGCCAGGCACAGCCGCTGCTTCTGCCCGCCAGACAGGGCAAAGGCCGAGGTATACAGGCGATCTTTCACTTCATCCCATAACGCTGCCTGCTGCAGGGCGCGTTCGACTCGCTCACCCAAAATAGATTTGTCGCGAATGCCGGCGACGAGCAGGCCGTAAACGAGATTGTCATAAATGGAACCCGGCAAGGGTGTGGGGATGGCAAACACCATGCTGACGCGGCGGCGCAGGCTGTAAATGTCCGTCTCTTTGGCAAAAATGTCCTGACCATCCAGGAAGATACGGCCGTCATGGTGCGCATAGGGTTGCAGGTCAGAAAGGCGGTTGAACAGGCGCAGCAGCGTAGATTTGCCACTGCGCGACGGACCAAACAGCACAAACAGCTCGTTGGGTTGAATGTTCAGGTTGATCTGGCGCAGCGCCATTGTGCCGTCGGCATAGGTAAAGGATAAATCTTGGATGGATAGTTTGGCGGGTTGGGTCATTACCATTCCCTCCGGCGGCGCATTGTAGAGCGAATCACGGTGGCAAACAGGGTGAGCAGAAGGACGAGCATGAGCAGTACCAGCGCCGTGCCATATTGAATCTCAATAGGCATACCCGGTACTTGCGTGGCGATGACATAAAGATGGTAAGGCAGCGCCATGGCCTGGTCGAAGATGGAATCGGGCAGTTCTGGCAGGTAGAAGGCGGCGACGGTGAAAAGGATGGGCGCAGTTTCTCCGGCGGCGCGGCTGAGTCCGAGAATGACGCCGGTCATGATGCCGGGTAGGGCGTGCGGCAACACCTGGTGGCGAATGGTTTGCCAGCGGGTCGCGCCCAGGCTGAGGCTGACCACGCGGAACTCTTGCGGCACGGCCAGGATGGCTTCTTCGGCCGTGCTGATGACAACGGGCAGCGTCATAATGCCCAGGGTGAGCGACCCGGCCAGGATGGAGGTGCCAAAGTTGAGGAAGAGGACGAACGCTCCCAACCCAAACAAGCCATAAACGATGGAAGGAATGCCGGCCAGGTTGACAATCGCCAGGCGAATGAGGCGGGTGGCGCGCGTATCGCCGGCGTATTCGGCCAGGTAAATGGCGGCGCCGATGGCGAGGGGGATGGCGGTAACGGCCGTGCCCACCGTCAAAAAAATGGTCCCCAACAAAGCGGGCATAATGCCCCCTTCCGTCATCCCATTGCGCGGTGGCTGGCTGAGAAATGTCCAATTCACGACGCCAATCCCCTTGATGAACACATACGCCAAAATCAAAAAAATGGGGATAATGACCAGTGCGGCCACCCCACTGATGATGATGGTGGCTGCTTTTTGCGTTTGCTGCCGGTTCATAATTGCGCTCCGCGGCGGCGTTGGCTGCTGCCCACAAAGCGGGCAGCCAACGAATTCACCAAAAACGTGAGGAAAAACAAGACAATGCCGATGCCAAAGAGGGTATGATAATGGGTGCTGCCCTGAGCGACTTCACCCATTTCGGCGGCAATGGTGGCGGTCATGGTGCGCACGGGCTGGAAAAAGGCGCCGATACCCAGCTTGGGGATGTTGGCGGCATTGCCTGTGACCAGCATCACGGCCATCGTTTCGCCAATGGCGCGGCCGATGCCCAGCATGATGGCAATGACGATGCCGGAACGGGCGGCCGGTAAGACGACGCGCCAGATCGTTTGCCATTTGGTGGCGCCGATAGCCAGCGCGCCGTCGCGGTACTCCTTCGGCACAGCGTAGAGGGCGTCTTCGGTGATGCTGATGATGGTGGGCAGCGACATGTAAGCCAGGATGAGCGCGCCGGTGAAGGCGGTTAGCCCGCTGGGCGCGCCCATGTTTTGAATGAGGGGGGCCAATGCCACCCAGCCTAGAAAGCCGAGGACGATGGAAGGGATGCCGGCCAACACTTCGATGAGCGGTTTCAGCAACTCACGCTGCCAGGAGGGAGCAAATTCACCCAGGTAAACGGCCGTTATCAATCCGAGCGGCACAGCAATAACCACCGCGCCCAGGGTGACTAACAAAGAGCCGATCAACAGGGGCAAAATGCCGTACATCTCCTCAATGGGGTACCAGCGCCTGCTAAACAAGTTGGACAGGGGAACTTCAAAAAATGTGGGCGCGCCTTCGCGCAGCAGGAAAAGGAGAATGAGGGTGATGATGATGATGGTGGAAAAACCAGAGAGGCGGATTAAGGTCTCTATGACAGCTTCTATGTAAGAACCGGTTTGCTGCGGTCTCGTCGTTGGCTGTGATACGGCCGGTTTTTGCGCTTCCTTGTAAATTGCCATTGGCGTATCCTTGAATGTTTTGGAACACGGAGATTCACGGAGAGAAGAAAGAGGATTTAAGGGTTTCTCTTTGCCCTTCCTCTCTGTGTACCTCTGTGCCTTCTCTGTGAAACTCTGTGTGACTCTAGCTTTCAAGAAAAAGATTTTGGGTTTGTAGTAACCGCTTTAGCGGTCCCACGCTGGACGACTAAAGT
>JACSRF010000618.1 GCA_014879875.1 Anaerolinea sp. | reverse complement strand
GCGCTGGCTTATGGGATGCAAGACGGCCGTGCCGCCAACGAAGCCGCCCAGGTACGCATCCCGGAAGAGACGGCCCACAGCTTGCTAGACCATCCCCTCGCCGCAGAGATTGTAGCCGCCGGGATTCAGCTCAACGTGCTCGACAAAGACCTGACCCGGTTGGAAATAACCTACCTGCACCAACTGCTGCAAGAATATTTTGCTGCTCGCGTGCTGGCCCGGCGGCCGGAAGCGCGGCGAGTGCAGACCGCCTGGCGCAGCGACGAGATGCCGGAACGCCTGAGCGATTGGCTGAAAACGGCCAACGTCAGCGACCCGCTGCCGGCCGCCCCCACCACCGGATGGGAAGAAACGACCCTGCTGGCGGCCGCCATGACCGCCAACCAGGAGCAGTTTGTGACCGACCTGATGGCCGCCAACCTGCCCCTGGCCGCCCGCTGCGCGGCTGCGCCGGACGTGCCGGTGAGCGCCGCGCTGCGCCAGAGGATACAGCAGAGCTTGCTAACGCGGCTGGCAGACGAGGCCAGCGACCTGCGGGTACGCATGGCCATGGCCGAGGTATTGACCGACCTGGGCGACCCACGCCTGACGCGCCGCAGCGGGGCGCATGGCGACTACCTGCTGCCGCCGTTGGCGGCCATACCTGGCGGGAAGTACACCATTGGGACAGACAACAGCCAGTATGACCGAGAGAGACCGGCTCATCAAGTAACTATAGCGCCCTTTGAAATGGCCGTTTTCCCGGTGACGAATGCGGAGTATGCGCTGTTCATAGCCGCGGGCGGCTATGAGGATGAACGGTGGTGGGAAACAAAAGCGGCGCGGGCCTGGTTGCGGGGAAAGAGTGGTAATGAGGGTATCAAACAAGGGGCGCAGGAGCAGCAGCAGGTTCTACAAGATTTTTCCGACGAGGTCATACGGGCACAACAAGCATCGCCGGAGCAGATTCGATTCTGGCTGTGGCTGAAGCATGTTTCGGCCGAAGACCTGGAGCAACAATATGAGAAATGGTATCCGTCCGGCAAAACATACCGCCAGCCTGAATATTGGGAAGACAGCCGCTTCAACCATCCCTCCCGCCCTGTGGTCGGCGTTACCTGGTTTGAGGCGCGGGCGTACTGCGCCTGGCTGTCGGCGCAGAGCGGCGACAGTTACCGGCTGCCTACCGAGGTGCAATGGGAAGCAGCGGCGCGAGGGCAGGCAGGGCGGGAATATGCCTATGGCGAGCGGTATGATGCGGCGCGTTGCAACACCTTCGAGACGCACATCCAGCGCACAACGCCGGTGGGTGTTTTCCCCGGCGGGAGGACCCCGGAAGGCATTTATGACCTGAGCGGCAATGTGTGGGAGTGGACCAGCACCATGTGGGGCAAGCGGCGCAACGAGCCGGATTACCCGTATCCGTATGAGTGGGAAGACGGCCGTGAAGACCTGGAAGATGGCACATCCTGGCGCGTCCTGCGCGGCGGCGCGTTCTACGGCGATGCCGACTTCGCGCGCGCGGCCTACCGCGTCTACATTGTTCCCGGCAATCGTAGCAACGGCTACGGTTTCCGGGTGGTGGTGGTTCGTCCCCCATCTCATCACCCTGATCACTGCTCTCTGTTCCCGGCGGGCGAGTGGTAACGGTCGTTTGCAGCAAACGCGCCCGCCCTCTTCGCGCCAGGAACGAGATTTGAATAATTGACACGTTTAGGAATTAACGCCCGTTTTCCCTACACTTTGTACAACGCGAGCGCGGCCGTTTTGCGGGCTGTTACCGGCTTTTCCTGGTGAAAAATGGGGGCGGCCGTCGCCGGAATCTGGCCGTTACGAGTCGTGCCCATCCAGAGGACAGTGTTGGTCTCGGTGACGGCCGTTTCATCCAACTCCACCAACAACTGCTTCGGCCCCAACTGCCAGATTTCCACCCGCGCCGGCTGGCTCAACTGCGTCGTCAACGTCTGGCGATCATGGTGACGCAAAAAGTGGTCGGCCGCCTGCTGCCCCACCTGCCGGTAATCCAGCAGCATCACTTCCTCGGCAAACCCACGCAGCTCATACGCCGCAAAATAAAGCTGGCGATCCAATAAATTCAACGGCTCTCCGTTGACAATTTGCACCTGCGCCGGGCCAGAAAAGATAAATGTGTCCATATCTTCACCTCCATCTGTTCCGGCAAATATAGCACTTGTGTTCTATTAACGCAAATAGAATCCTCTACCGGGCAAAGGCAAACGGCCGTGCGCGGCGGCACAACCCAACCAGATCATAATAACGGCCGTGTCGCTGTGTATTTTTAATCAGTTCACGCGACTTGCCACCCTTCCCTGATCCCCCTAATGATTCATACTCCACATTCAAATCAAAACATAAATCCAACAACTCTTCCTCATTAAAAAATTGGTCTAAAATCTCACGCAAATCACGTGGAGAAATATCGGCAAACGCGGGCTGCCGGGCATATACCTTTTGCTCCTTAACCATAACACGAACCCGTTCTGCCGCTCGCGCGATTGCTTTCGCCAATTTCTGTGGGTCCAGGCGATCTTTAGCCAGGTAATAATCTAACCCATAATAATCACGCAAATCCAGCACTTCCGACGGTTCAATCGTCTCCCCGCTAATGATCAGGCATGCCACCTCTGGATATTCAACCTTAATGTATTGCAACACTTCAATGCCACGCAGCACTTGTGTTACATTCCCTCCTGTGCCTATCTCAAAGCGCAAATCAATCATCGCTGCCGAAAAGGGCGAATGATCTTTACGCGCTGCCTCAAGCAGTTCGTAAGCCTGATCGGGGTCAGGCGCGGTGACCGGGCAGCACTTCACCAACTGCACATAACGGTAAAGCAGTTGTCGGAATTCCGCATTATCCTCAACGATCAAAATTTTGGGCGGACCGCCATGCTCTGTAGTAATTTCTTTGGCAAGATCTGGAAGCACAATCAATTTCCTTTGCTATGATTAACTAACCGGCAATGAAACACGAAATGCAGCGCCCTGCAACCACTCGCTCTCCACCACAACACGACCACCTAACCCTTCAATGAAATCTCTGACCCAGAAAAGACCAAACCCCAGTCCGGTTTCCTTCTTTGTCGTCCAACGCATCTCAAAAATGTTATCCAGGTTCTCCGGTTCAATACCTATGCCACTATCTTCAATTTCCACAACGATATCAGAAGCGTTAAAACGGCTAGAAATTCGCAAATATTTAGCCTCATTGTGATGCGCGTGAATGGCTTCCACGCCGTTTTTCATGATGATCGCAAATGCCTCGGTCAACATATCCGCCGATGCCATAATTTCGGGCAAACCGGCGCTCAATTCCATCTCCACACGAATTCCTTCTGGCGCATGTTCAGGGAGTACCTTATGGCGAGCATTCTCCAGGCATACATTCACATTAGTTGGTTTAACATTAATCGGCCGCCATGGTTCATGTAATTGGTTGAGGATCTCGGCAATGATATTCAGTCGTTCCAGAACACGAGGCGTAGATTTAATGATTTCCTGGCGATCGGCCTCAGAGAATTGTTCAATATAGGGCAAAAGTTGCAGTTGGCCTCGGATAAACCCAATGTGATTGCGAAACTGATGGATTGATTTAGAAGCGCTGAACGCCATTGTGCCAAAAATCGTTGCCGCTTCGCGTCGCTCCTCAGCCTTTTTATAGGCCTGATCCAGATCATAGAACAATTTGGCGTTAAAAATTCCGGCGGCCGCTTGCTGACCAAAAGCTTGCAATAATTCGATTTCCTCCATCTGAAAGCCAAGCGGGTGAACAGTAGCCGCAAACAGGTTCCCCACAATTTTTGGCTCCGCATCATCTGCCGTTTGCAAGAAAAATGGGACGGCGATGACCTGTTTGATTTTCAAGGTCCGTTGGACAACGCCATCTACAATCGGCCTGGTTAAAGCGTTCACAGGAATAATGGGCGTAAACAAAGCAGACAGGTTATCGGCGACCACCGGCTCTTGCCGCTGCACAGCCTGCACCCCCAAATTACCAGCATATTGATCATCGTGTACAAAAACACGAGCAAAGTCCGGGTCTAAAATATTCACGTCGCGGCGCAATAATTTTGATAATTGCTTTTGCCACTCGTCAACTTGAGACATGGAAGCCAGATCTGGATCAATGTAAAACGCTCTGACCGGCAATGATTTATCTTCTTCTTCATAGGTAGCGACCATGGCCCCAACATAACCCAACACGCTGACAACACTTTCAACAATCTGTTGTAATACGTCGTCACGCTGCCGGATACGTGTCTGGATATTTGTTGTTAACTGTCTCGCAACTTGCAGGGTTAGCAACCGCTGTCGTTCAATTTCAATGGCTGCGGCGGCATGACGGCCGTAAGACGTTAAAACCTGAACATCTTGAGGTGTTATCTGGGAAGATTTTGCCGCAAACAAATTCCCCAAGACTTGCGGTTCGCCCCCACCCGGAGATTCAAGAAAAAACGGCACAGCAATGACTTGCTCTATCTTTAATGCCGGTTGAATGATCCTGTTGACAATTTCACGGATCAACTTATTGTTCGGCACAAGCGGCACAAATAGATCCGATAAATCATTCCGTATAATTTGTCGCTTCTTTCGTACTGCCTGAAAACTCAAATTATCTGCATAAGCATCGTCATTGACGTACACTTTAGCAAACTCTGGATTAAAAATATCCACATCACGATGAATCGCCCTGGAAATCTTGCTTTGCCAATCTCGAATCTGTTCCATCGTCACCAAATCTGGATCGACAGATAACGCATAAACTGGCAAAGAACCATCCGGCTCCAGGATCGCAACCATGGAGCCAACATAACCGAGCGCCTGCACAATATCTTCCGCAATGCGCTGCAAAGTAAAACCAAGCCGTGTTCTGGAAATATCCTGTGTCTCCAACATAGCACTCTCAAGGGATACGGTTTACCGGCATGATTCAATACTGTCAAAATGCCCTTTACAAATGAAAAGCGTCATGCTGAACCCTTCGCTGCACTCAGGGCAGGCTGTCTTCGGAGTGAAGCATCCCGCTCACCTGACTAAACCGTAGGGATTCTTCCCCGTTCGACTTCGCTCAGGGCCGAAGACTCCGCTCAGACC
>JACSRF010000643.1 GCA_014879875.1 Anaerolinea sp. | reverse complement strand
CGACTTTAGTCGTTCAATGCACCGCTAAAGCGGTTACTACAAACCAAAACATTATCTGAAAGTCTATAGCGTCTGGTAAATGTAGTGCAATTTGCCAAAGGGTGTGTTTCATTTTAGTTTATTGCCGGGCAGGCCACCCGGTCATCAGTGGCCGGGCTGCCGAACAACGCCCGGTAAACCGGGCTGAACCGGTGTGCGCGGCGCTCTGAGCCGGATTTATCCGGCATTGTTTTGCAGCCCGATGATTGATCATCGGGCTGGTCTCAACTCACTTGCGCCAACGCCTGCGCCAGGTCGGCGAGCAAATCTGGCGCGTGCTCGATGCCTACAGACAGGCGCACCAGACCGGGGTCTACGGCTAACGGTGAATCGGACACAGACGCATGGGTCATGGGCGCGGGCAGTTCAATGAGCGATTCAACGCCGCCCAGCGACTCGGCCAGGGTGAAGAGGTTGGTGGCGCGGGCGACCTGGCGCGCGGCCGTTTCCCCCCCATGTAAAATGAAGGAGATCATGCCGCCCGGCGCGCTCATCTGCCGCTGCGCCAGTTCGTATTGCGGATGATCGTCCAGGCCAGGGTAAATGACGGCGGCGACGGCCGGATGGTCGGCCAGGAAGTGGGCGATCTGGCGGGCGTTGTGGCTGTGCTGCCGCATCCGCAGCGCCAGGGTTTTGATGCCGCGCAGGGTGAGGAAGCAATCCATGGGGCCAGGAACCGCGCCAATGGCATTTTGCAGGAACTTGAGGCGTTCGTAAACGGCCGTATCCTGCATCACCACCGCGCCCCCCACCACGTCTGAATGGCCGCCAATGTATTTGGTTGTGCTGTGGACGACGATGTCTGCCCCCAGGGTTAACGGCCGTTGCAGCGCCGGCGACGCAAACGTATTGTCCACCCCTAACCATGCCCCGCGTGCGTGGGCAATCTGGGCAATGGCGGCGATGTCACTGATGCGCAGCATCGGGTTTGTCGGCGTTTCCAGCCAGACCAGCTTGGTGTTGGGCTGCATGGCGGCGGCGACGGCCGTTACATCCGTCGTGTCCACAAAGCTAAAGGCAATCCCATACGCGGACAGTACCTTGTCAAACAGGCGGAACGTGCCCCCATACACATCATTGCCCGACAACACATGCTCGCCGGGCTTGATCAGGCGCAGCACGGTATCAATGGCCGCCATGCCCGAAGCAAAGGCCAGCGCGTACCGCCCCCCTTCCAGCGCCGCCAGCGCCATTTGCAGCGCCGTGCGCGTCGGATTATCTGTGCGCGAATATTCGTATCCTTTGTGGACGGCGACATCTTCCTGCGCATACGTGGACGTCTGGTAAATCGGCGTCATCACCGCCCCCGTGTGCGGGTCGGCGCTGACGCCGGCATGAACAGCGAGCGTTTCCAGGTGAAGATCAGTTTGTGTTTGCATGGGGAAAATGTAGCACAAAGGCGTGAAACGTGAAACGTGAAGCGTGATGCGCCTCCGGTCACGTTTCAGGTCGTGGTCGTCATGGGAATTCCATAAGAGCCTGGGAAGCTCTTGGATCAGAGGTGGATACGGCCGTCTACCAGCTGCACCACCTCATCGGCAAAAGCGTCTACGGTCGGGTCGTGGGTGGCAATGAGAATAGTAGCGCCTTGCTCGTCGGCAATCTGACGGAAAAGCTGCAAAATCTGGCGGCCGGTGGCGCTGTCCAGTTCGCCGGTGGGTTCGTCGGCCAGGATGATGGCCGGGTGGGTGGCGATGGCGCGGGCAATCGCCACCCGCTGCTGCTGCCCGCCGGACAGTTCAAACGGACGATGATCCAGCCATTTGCCCAGCCCCACCAGTTGCAGCGTCTCTGCGGCGCGAGCCAGCCGCTCGCGGCGGGGCATGTTGACCAGGCGCAGCATCAAATCTACGTTTTCGCGGGCGGAGTAGGTGGGCAGCAGGGCGTGTGACTGAAAGACAAAGCCGATGCGCCGCCGCCGCAGTTGCACCAGTCGCCTTTCAGACATGCCCGTAATCTCTTCTTGATCCAGCCAGATACGGCCGTTACTCGGCCGATCCAAACCGCCAATACAGTTCAGCAGGGTGGTCTTGCCGGAACCAGAACGGCCGCGCAGCGCCACCACCTGCCCCGGCGTGGCCGCCAGGGAGACATCGTGCAGCGCCGTCAATTTTCGCCCGCCTACATCATAAATGCGGCTGACCTTTTCAATGCGTAAATTTATACTCATCGTTAATTGAAGAACGTCTCCTGCCTGAAAAGAGTTAATCATCGCCATCCTTAACCGGCCTGATTAACACGCCTTGTTCCATCGCTTCCAGCGTGACCCGGTCGCCAATGCCGGTGGCTTCGCGCAGGTCGGGTGGTATTTGCAAGCGCCCGGCGTTGTCCACCACCACGTACTCTTCAAAATGATGGGACGGCTCGGCCAGCGCCGCTTCCACAGCCTGCACTGAGTTTACCGAAGTGTCGGCCACGCGGCGGATCGTTTCGCTGCTGGTACGGCCGTCGCGAATGGTCACCACCCGGTCTACGGCGCGGGCAATCTGCGGGTCGTGGGTGACGATGATCGTCGTCAGCCCATACTGGGCATTCATCTCCCGCAGCAGTGTCAAGATTTCTTGCGCCGTCACCGAATCCAGTTCTCCTGTTGGCTCATCGCCTAGCAGTAGGGCCGGTTTGTTAGCCAGGGCGACGGCAATAGCCACCCGCTGCTGCTGCCCACCGGAAAGCTGCGCCAGCCGATGCTGCCGATGCGACCACAGCCCCACCGCTTGCAGCAGTTCTTCACTCCAGGCGCGTTTTTCTTTCCAACCGGCGCCGGCCAGGGTCATGGGCAGGGTCACATTTTCCTGGGCGGAGAGGTAGGGGATGAGGTTGCGCGCCGTTTGCTGCCAGACAAAACCGACCTGGCGATGGCGGTAGGCGTCCAGTTCAAATGAGGTGGCTTTGAGCAGGTTGAGCGGGGTGTGGGTACGGCCGTGTACCACCACCTGCCCTGCCGACGGCCGATCCAGCCCGCCCAAGATGTTCAGCAGCGTACTCTTGCCGGAACCAGACGCGCCGACAATGCCCAACATCTCACCCGCCGTCACCGTCAGGTCAAGCCCCTGCAAAGCCAACACTTCCAGTTCGGCTACCTTGTATATTTTGACTAGATTTTCGCAAACGATAAATGGTTCCATAATTGATGCGTGAAGCGTGACGAGTGACGAGTGACGAGTGATGCGTGACGAGTGATGCGTGACGAGTGATGCGTGATGCATGATGGTTAGGGTAGCGGGATGTTTTGTAGGAGATGGGGGAGATCGGCGGGATCGGCCATCTCCGCGGGATCGGGATGGTTTACCTGGGCATCGGTGGCGTTGTAAATGGGTTTGGTGTCGCGTATGACGACGTTGCCTCTTTGTTGGGGGATCATCGTCGTTAAAAGGCGGATAATTTGTGTGAGTAGCTGCGTGCGGTGGTGAACAATAGGTTCTCCCAAAATGTGTCTGGCATTAAAGTACCAGACACGGCTTTCACGTGCTGATCCCAAGGCATACTCATAAAAACGCGCCCTATCTTTGCCTGAACTCCTTGAGTACCCCTCTGCCGTATTAGCGCCTATTGACCCTAACGCTCTATACAACTGATCAGACAACTTGACGGTTCTGGCGTCATTTATTAGCCTGGAGACATCATACCAACCGATGTCCGCCACAAACAAGGCCAACCGGTAAGCCTCTACCTTCCACAATACGTCTCCCTTTATCTCTGCAAACACAGCCTGTTCCCATTCCTGGTAGTTCATGGTTGTCCTCTCGTTAATCAGTGACAAGTGACGAGTGACGGGTGACGAGTGATTGGTTGGTCACGCATCACTCGTCACGTATCACTCGTCACGTATCACTCGTCACGTATCACTCGTCACCCGTCACGCCCCCTATTCTCCTACAATCGTCTCCCCAACCACCACACCTTCCAGAACTTCCACCCGGTCGGCGCTTTGGATGTCCAGGCGCACATCGGCGCGGCGCTGACCGTTCGCTTCCTGGATGACGACGAAACTGCGTCCCTGGAAGGTGCGAATGGCGGCGGGCGGCAGCCAGAGGGCGTTTTCTTTTTCTTCCAGCACAATGATGATAGTCGCCCTAGACTGAGATCGGCGGGGGAATCGTCGAACTGGATGCGGGCGCGGGTATCCTGGGGGCTGCCGCCGGCCGTACCGCCGCTGAAGGCGTAGGGTAGTTGACGCACCACGCCATGGTAAGGATCATCCAGCCGGTTGCGCAAGATGATGACGGCCGTTTGCCCCACGCTCATTTCGTTCAGTTGGGCGCTGCCCAGTTCGGCGGTGATTTCCAGGTTTTGTGGTTGGGCCAGGATGACGGCCGTTTGAAATGCCTCCGCCCGACTGCCCGCCCGCACATTGAGCGACAACACCTCGCCGTCAAAAGGAGCGATTAACTGCGCGTCGGCAATCTGAGTTTCGATCTTTTCCACCTCCAGCCGGACACGCTCCACTTCCAGCGCCAGCAGCGGGTCAATGCCCCGTTCCAACTGCGCCAGGCGCAAGTTAGCCAGGGCCAGGTCTTGCTCTAAAAGCTGGCGGTTGACCGCGCTGCTGCTGCCGCCGACGAGGGCGTCGTTGTAGCGGGCCTGGGCCACGCGCAGCGCATCTTCAGCCGAGGCCACGCCTTGTTCATACTGGTGGCGCAAATTTTCCGGCTCCCACTCCCGGTCGAGCGATTTTTGCAGTTCATATTCGGCGTCGGCCAGGCGCTGCTGGGCGTTGTCCAGTTCGATCTGGGCGGCGATGAGGGCAGCAGAGTTGGTATTGACCTGCCCTTGCTGTAATTGCAGCACGATTTTTTCGCGGTTGATGGCGGCTTCGGCCAGGGCGTCTTGCCGCGTTTGTTCGGCCTGGGCCAGGCGGATTTCGGCCGTTTCCAGGGCTACCTGCGCCTGGGCGAGCTGGTTTTGCAGGTTGGTGATTTCCAATTGCGCCAACACGTCACCCGCCTGCGCCTGATCGCCACGCTGCACAAATACCTGGTCTACAAAGCCGTCGCTCTTAAAGAAGAGGGGCTGCTCTTGCACCGGCGAGACGCGGCCGGTGAATTGCAGTGAGTTGACCACCGTCCCTTGCTGCACGGTGTAGGGCTGGTAGA
>JACSRF010000136.1 GCA_014879875.1 Anaerolinea sp. | reverse complement strand
CTCTCTGTGAATCTCCGTGTCTCCTCTGTGTTCTCTGTGTAACTGATGACTCAGTGTAACTGCGCAATCCGTGTTTTTCGGTAAACTCGCAAATCCGCAAAGGAGAGAATCCATGCAAAACTTTGGTCCAGCAATCAGCAAATATGGTGTCGAAAATCATGGCATCAAGAACCCCAATACCGTCTATTGGAATTTGAGTACCTCCATGCTCTACGAGCAAATTATTCGGCGGCGTGAAGGCGCCATTGTCCACCTCGGCCCCATTTGTGTCAGCACCGGCGACCACACCGGCCGTTCCCCGAACGACAAGTTTACGGTTAAGGAGCCAACCAGCGAGCAAAATATTTGGTGGGGCAAGGTCAATCGGCCGATTGAGCAGGATAAATTCGACAGCCTGCTGCGCCGCATGATCGCCTATACCCAAAACCGCGACATTTTTGTCTTTGACGGCTACGTCGGTACCGACGAACGGTACCGGATGCCGATACGCATTATTACCGAATATGCCTGGCACAACATGTTTGCCCGTAATATGTTCGTGCGCGAACTCGACCATGAAAAGCTGCACAATCATGTGCCAGAATTTACCGTCATTGACATGCCCCGTTTTCATTCCGAACCAGAATTTGATGGCACCAACAGCCAGACCTTCATTTTAGTTGATTTCAGCAAGCGGCTGGTGCTCATTGGCGGCAGCGAGTATGCTGGTGAAATTAAGAAGAGCATTTTCACGGCCATGAACTACTATTTGCCCCGGCGTGGCGTGTTGAGTATGCATTGCAGCGCCAATTATGGCCAGGATCAAGATGACGTTGCCCTCTTCTTTGGCCTGAGCGGCACGGGCAAGACAACCCTCAGCAACGATACGGCGCGCACGTTGATTGGCGATGACGAACATGGCTGGAGCGATGTCGGTGTCTTTAATTTTGAAGGGGGTTGTTATGCTAAGGTGATTCGCCTCGACCCGCAAGGCGAGCCGGAGATTTATGAGACGACGCGCCGCTTTGGCACGATTCTGGAAAATGTTATTTACAACAGCGATACGCGCCACATTGATCTGGATGATGGATCGTTGACGCAAAACACGCGCTCCAGCTACCCCATTACGCACATTGCCAATGCAGACCCCGACGGTATTGGCGGGCATCCGAAAAATGTGCTGTTCCTGACGGCCGATGCTTTTGGCGTGCTGCCTCCCATTAGTAGGCTGACAAAGGCGCAGGCTATGTACCATTTCTTAAGTGGGTACACGGCCAAAGTGGCCGGTACGGAACGGGGCGTCACCGAACCACAGCCGAACTTTAGCGCCTGCTTTGGCGCGCCCTTTATGCCACTGCACCCCGGCGAATATGCCAAACTGCTCGGCGAGAAAATTGACAAACATGACGCCAAGGTCTGGCTGGTGAATACAGGCTGGACGGGTGGTCCACATGGCGTGGGCAGCCGCATGAAACTGGCTTACACGCGCAGAATGGTAACGGCCGTTCTCAATGGCGAACTGAACGACGTCGAAACCGAAATAGAACCCTTCTTCGGTTTGCAAATCCCTAAACACCTTGAGGGCGTCCCGGATGAGGTGTTGAACCCACGCAATACCTGGGCCGATCGAACAGCCTACGACGTGCAGGCGCAGAAATTGGTGGGCATGTTTGTGGAAAACTTTAAGCAATTTGCAGCAGGTGTGACGCAAGACATCAAAGACGCCGCGCCCAAAGGGGTGGACGCTCCCAATGGCGCGTAGGGTGGTTCTGTTTTGATCAAGAAAGAGCGCAGGAATCAGGCCCTGCGCTCTTTTTCTAATGTGGCTTTAACTGCGATCAACGGCCGTGCCCGCTATAATTATCCTGTATAGGTTTTGCACAGAAATTGTGCCTGGCCGAAGAAGGTGTAACATGGTTGAGACATTTGAATTGCCGTTATTTCCATTGCGCACAGTTTTGTTCCCTGGCATGTATCTCCCCCTGCATATTTTTGAGGAACGTTATAAGGAGATGATGCACGTCTGCCTGACTGAGCAGCGGCCGTTTGGCGTTGTTTTCACCGAGTATGGCGAAACCGAACCCGACCCCTTACCCGATCCCCAGCGCCTGGGCTGCACGGCCGTCATCACCCAAATGCAGCCCCTCGCGCAAGGACGGATGAACATCATGTCCGTGGGACAGGATCGCTTCCGCATCTTGTCATTGTCTCATAAACGGCCGTACCTGGTCGGTGAAGTCGAACTCGCGCCCCTGGTCACCGAACAGGTCACCACCCTCAACCAATCAGCCGATAAACTCTACCCGCTGGTGATGCAATACCTGGACATCTTAGCGCGCCTGGGCAAAATTGAATTCGATAAATCCCAAATTCCCACCGACCCCCACACCCTTGCTTACCTGGCCGCATCCCTCATCCAGGTTCCCGTAGAGCAGAAACAATATTTCCTGGCGCAAGACAAAGCCTCACAGCTATCCTACGAGCTACAAAAAAGCTACCGGCATGAAATATCTTTGTTACGTTTACTCCCCGACCACGATGAGACCATTTTCTCGCTCAATTAATGAAGCGTGAAGCGTGAAATGTCAACGAGGGTCATCACGCTTCACATTTTACCTCACCGGCCGCCGACGCCCGACTCATAACGCGTACAATTCCCCATACTTACCGTATAAATACTGCATATAAGGCTTAATGGTCAGTGGCGCGCCGGTTATCTGTTCGACCAGTTCATTGGCTGTAAACTTGCTGCCGTGTTGGTAAATGTTTTGCTTTAACCAGCGATGCAGCGTACCAAACTGCCCCTGGGTAATTTCTGTGGGAATTTCGGGATGCGCCCGAAGCGCCTGGTTAAAAAAGAGGGCGCTCATGATATTGCCCAACGTGTAACCCTGAAAGACGCCGCCGACTGTGCCTGCATACCAATGCACATCTTGCATAACTCCATCCCGGTCATCGGGCGCGTGTAGGCCCAAATCATGTTGATAACGGCCGTGCCACGCCTCCGGCAAATCGTGAACGGCCAGCTTCCCTTCCAACAAATCTAGCTCCAGGTCAAAACGAATCATCACGTGCAAATTATAGGTCACTTCGTCGGCATCAGTGCGGATGAGTGAACGCTGCACCTTGTTGATGGCCCGGTAAAACGTATCTAAAGCGACCCCTTGCAACTGTTCCGGGAACATGGCTTGCAACTGCGGGTAATAATGCTGCCAAAACATGCGGCTGCGCCCAACCTGGTTCTCCCACAGGCGCGACTGGCTTTCATGTACGCCAGCCGATGTACCCCCGCCCAATGGCGTCCCGTCATAAATTTGCGCAACACCTTGTTCATACATGGCATGGCCTGATTCGTGCAGCGTGCTAAACAGCGCCTCGCTCAGGTCATTTTCCTTAACGCGCGTGGTAATGCGCACGTCTCCCCAGGAGAACTTGGTCATGAATGGATGATGCGTCTTATCCTGACGGCCGCGTGTAAAATCATACCCATACGCCTCAATCGCCTTCTGCCCAAACGCAAGTTGTTTATTTTCCGGGTATGGTTGGTGCAGGCAGCTATCATCCGCTTCGCTTTGGGCGGTAATCCGCTGCACCAGCGGAACCAACTCCTGGCGCAGTTCGGCAAACAGCGCGCGCACCGACTCCGCCTTCATACCCTGGTCGGCAAAGTCAATCAACGGATCCGCAATGTGGTCATATCCGGGGAAGCAGTTAGCGATCTGGCGGCTGTAATCAATATTCTTTTCCAGGTAAGGGGCAACGGCCGTAAAATCATTTTCTGGCCGCGCTTTGGCCCACACCTGGTACGACTCGGCCGAATGCTCCAGGAAAGCGCTGAGCAGATCGCCCGGCACTTTCGTCTGCTGCTCATACTGACGCCGCGTCACCCGCACCAGCGCCGCGTCATCATGATCGTAAGGCAGCGTTTCCACATAAGGCTGCAATTCATCCAACAACTTGCCGGTGGCCGGGTCGGTGAACTTTTCGTGGGCCAGCCGCCCTAACGTCGCCATTTGTCGGCCACGAGCGGCCGCGCCGCCAGGGGGCATGTACGTCGTCTGGTCCCAATTCAAGACGGCGCTGGCCATCGTCAGGTCATTCGCTTCCAGCAAACGTGTTTTTAATTCTTCTAATTTCTTTTCCACAGCAATAACTCCTACTTGCAGGTCAAATGCAATGATGTCCCCCCATCGTACCCCAAAGCAACTGGAAGTCAATCATCATGCCCGGTGGTTTTCAGGAAAAAGCGTACCGCATCCGGCAGGCGGCGCGCCCAGGCGCTTTCACTGTGGTCGGCCCACTTTTCCTCAATGTGCAGCAGGTCGTGTACCGGCCGATACCCTTTGCCCACCAACACCCGCTTCAAATAGCGCACACTGGCATAGTAGCGGCGCGACAGAGTGCGCTGCATCCACATATCCGTTTCCGAATCTCCCAATTCCCGCGTGCCTACGTCCAGATAAATCTTGCCGGGATTAAACCGCGCCGCTTCGGTGTAGCGGAAAATGGCCCCTTTGGCAATCCACAACGAGGGACTCATCATGCCGGTAAAGCCAAAAAAGTCAGGGTAGCGAAAAAAAGCATAGAAGCTAATTAAAGCCCCCATCGAAGACCCCATGATGCCGGTATACCGTTTGCCCGGTAAGGTGCGAAAATCCTGATCAATGATCGGTTTTAAGGTGTTGACCAGAAAAGCCAGGTATTGATTTCCTAAACCACCGCCATGTCGCACATCTTTGAAAGGGCTGTACTCGTCCATACGCACCGCGCCCATGTTGGGGATGCCTACGACGATGGCTTCCAACCCTTCTTCGCGGCTCATTTTTTCCATCGTTTCGTCTACGCCCCATTCACCGGCGTAGCTGGTCGCGTTGTCGAATAAATTTTGCCCGTCGTGCATGTACAGGACGGGATACCGCTTCTGGCTGGTGTGGTAAGAGGGAGGCAGGTAGACTAGAATATGGCGCTGGTTATGCAGTTGTGGGCTGCGAATGTGCTGCGCTACCCGGATGATGCCCGCAACAGAGGCGTGGTGATGGTGAAAAACGTCATGATAAGGCTGCCAGTTTGCTGTCTGCAATGATATGCTCCTTTGTAAAGCGAACATCCCTGTTCGATGTCCGAACAAGGATGTTCGGACTACAGATTTTCATTTATGGTGG
>JACSRF010000381.1 GCA_014879875.1 Anaerolinea sp. | reverse complement strand
AAGATTGGTTCAATCTTCGGAGATTGAACCAATCTAAATGGGCAAATTATTTAATTCTCGTTCCTTAATTTTGGGGCTATGGTCTTCGTTTGAACCAACGGTGACCCGTCATTCCCGCCTTCGCGGGGAGTGACAACGCGTGGCCGAAATGAAGACTATCCCCAATTTTTGAAATGGCTTTACCCAAAGAGGTACCGATAAACTGGACGTATCGCCTTCACTTGTGCCAACTTTTCCATCAACCAGATGGGGAACAGCAGACCTAAAACAAACATCAACAGGGTGAGTGGTAATTGCCAGGAGAGCAGCCGGGGCGCCAGGCTGGCGATGGCAAAAAGCGCCAGGTCTATCAGCGTGAAGTGGATCAGATATAGGCCGTAAGAGTGCTTGCTGACCAACTCCACGCGCCGCACCTGGGGGATGGTCTTGCGATCAATCAATGGGGTGTACAACAAGGCGATAACTGCGGCCACATATTGCATGACAGGGAGGCGGATAACCCCGTAAATGTGCAGTAAATGAATGGCAAAAAGCGCGAGGATGATGAAGAGCAACGGCCGTTTCCACCGCTGTAACCTGGGGTTTATTTCCTTGGCATTCATGCTGTATACCAAACCCAAGGGGAAATAAACAGCAAACTGCGCCAGCGTGCGGCCAATTACCGGCACATTGGTTGGCGCCCAATCAGGAAAATAAAATCCCAAAATCCCCGGCGCTTCGATATTCATCACGATCAACTGGATCAGACCAATCCCCGCTACCAGTAACAGCCCGCGCCATCCCCGTCCCCAGCGTACCATCAGCGGAGATACCAGGTAAAAGAAGAACAACAGCGGCACAAAATCAAAAGGCGAGCCAATAATCAGCTTTTTGATATATTCGGGAATGCTGTGTGCCTCTCCGTAATGAAAAAAAACTTCTACATAAAGAATGATTGACCAGATCAGATAGGGAAACACCAGCCGCTTCAACGCATTGCGCACCACCGTCCAGGAAACGGTTGGCGGCTCCCCTTTTGCCGCATAGGCCATAAACGCCCCGGAGACAAATAAAAACAGCGGCACAGCATAAATACCCAACTCATAGAGCGGCACAATCAACAGCGTATTCACCACGCCAGAAAGCGGCGCGATACCGGCGCGCGCCACCTCCATTGCCGTCAGATCTACCGCATGGTGAAAGACGACGAGAATCATGGCAATACCGCGCAGGGCGGAAAATTGTCGGTTCATGGCAATTTGGTTCTATGACAATTACTTAGAGCGGCGGCGTGCGCAAATATTCCGTTGTGCGCCGCTTTTGCAGGATGTCATCATACACGCGCTGCACTTGCTGTTCCGTTAAGTCCATTTCCACAGCGACGACGGCCGCCGGGATGTCGTGATCCAGCCCATACCAGATCAGATCCATCGTCTCAAACGGCAAACGGAAGAAAAACTCCTCCTGCGTGCTGCCCGCGCTGTACGTGTCCGAAGTGGGTGGGCGGGTACGGATTTCCTCTAAAACGTTCAGATGCTCGGCCAGTTGATACACCTGCGATTTGTACAGGTGGCCGATGGGCTTGACGTCCATCGCCCCATCCCCATATTTCACGAAAAAGCCCTGGTCATGTTCATTGCGCTGCGGCGTGCCGATGACGGCATAATCGTGCAGCTCGGCGTGGAAGTAGAGCAGGGCCGCGCGGCTGCGCTGCTTGAAATTAGTAGCGGCGACAATCTGCCGGAACTGCGCCGGGCGCAGCCGTTTGGTTGTCTCCTGCCCGTCGGGGGCGACGATGGTGGCGCTGAAGAAGTTCAGGGTACGGCCGTCCATCAACCCGTCGGGTAGGGTGATTTTGAGTTTATAGGTGCTGTCATATTCGGGGAAAATGTCGCGCACAGCTTCATCACGGCGACGGTAAGCGCCAAAGCCAATGAGCGCCCCGGTCGCGTCTTCGACCAGTGGCGTGACGCCATACTGGCGGCAAACGGCATGTCCCAGGCGGGCGCTGTCTGGACTGGATTCCATTTCCGGCAGCAGCAAAGCCACCAGCCGCTCTGGGCTGAGGGCCTGCACGGCGATAGCCAGCACCACGGCCGAATCTATGCCCCCGCTCACGCCCATGACGCCACCTTTGCGCTTCAAAACGTCAAAAATATTGTGGCGCATCTGCTCGACAATACGCTGCACTTCGGCTTCTGGGTCTAACCGTAAAATATCACGATGAAATTCTTTGCTCATAATGTCCTGTCTTGCTTAATCACTTCTTTGATGTCATCCCCATCCCCAATGGGTGGGGCGGGGGTAAAGCTGGCGATGAATTGCCGGTGTACCAACTGCGTAGAGAGCAGCCCGGCCAGCGCCATGTCGTCGGTTTCGCCCAGGTGTCCCAGGCGGGTGATTTTATTGACCAGGTTGTTGACGGCCTGCGGATCGAAGTAACCGGCGGCGGCGACGGCCGTCGGGGTGAGGATGTCGGCTACCCAGGCCAGGGGTTGCCCGTTGGGGAAAAAGCTGCGATGAATGGGGGCGCGATACGGCCGTTTCGGGCGGTTCCAAATCGTGTCTGGCAGCAGGTCCTTGAAGGCGCGTTTCAAAATATGCTTTTCGTCTAACCCGCGCAGCTTATAATGGGGCGGCAGTTGGTTGGCAAACTCAATGACGCGGTGGTCCAGAAACGGCACACGTCCCTCCACCGAATGGGCCATCGCCACCCGGTCGCCCTGCGAAGAGAGCAGATACTCGGCCATGAAAATGGTGATTTCCAGATATTGGGCGCGTGATTGCGGATGCCACGTCGCAAAATCGGGCGGCAGCGTGAGGCCATCCAGAAAACCGCCGCGATGGCCGGTAAATTGCGCGCGCAGATCGGGGCTAAAGATACGCTGCGTGCGCTGGTTGTTGCGCCAGCGAATGGCGTGGGAATAGTCCAGCGCCGCTACATCTTCCAGCCCCTTGCCAAAAAACTTTTCCAGATAGACGCTGCTGCCCTGAGACAGGTCGCCAATGTACCCGTACAATTTGCGCAGCAGCAGCGGCCGGATTTGTGAATCAGGCTGGCGCGCCCAGAAGCGGCGTATCTTGGCCTCCTTGAAAATGTTGTAACCCGCCAGGAACTCATCCGCTCCCTCACCGGTCAGTACCACCTTAAAGTCGTGCTGCCGCACCAGGCGCGAGAGCAAGTACAGTGGCGCGGGGGAGGTGCGCATGATCGGCGTTTCGGTGTGCCAGATCACGGCGGGGAACGCTTCACCAATCTCCTCGTGCGAGGCGGTGACGATGTGATGATGCGTGCCCAAATGCTGCGCCATTTGCCATTGGAAGGCGCTCTCGTCATACGCCTCATCGGTGAAGGCGATGGAGAAGGTTTCCAGGCGGTTGCCGGTGTAGTGGCGGATGATGGCCGTGATGGTGGATGAGTCTAGCCCGCCGCTGAGATACGCGCCGACAGGCACGTCGGCGCGTAGACGGATTTGGGTGGCGTCTACCAGCAAGTTGCGCAGTTGAGCGGCCGCTTCGTCCAGGCTCATTTGCGGCGGTTGCAGCGCGCGCGCCGGCGGGAAGGTGGGCTGCCAATACTGCTCAATGTGCAGTTCCCCATCCTGCGCCAGCAGCCAATGGCCGGGCGGCAGCGTCTGGATGCCCTGGAATGGGGTGCGCGGGGCCAGGGGACTCCAATAGGTGAAGATTTGCTCCAGGGCAATGGGGTCGAGGGCCGCTTCCACCCGTTTGTCTGTCAGGATGGCCTTCATCTCCGAAGCGAAAATGAGCGCCCCTTGCTGGATGGTGTAGTAAAACGGCCGTATCCCCACCCGATCTCGCGCGACAAACAAACTGCGCCCCCGTTCATCCCAAATGGCAAAGACGAACTGGCCGATGAGATGATTCACGCAGGCTGGCCCATACTCCTCATAGAGATGAATAATCACCTCGGTATCTGAGTCTGTCTGGAAGCGGTGTCCGCGCTTCTCAATCTCCGGGCGCAGCTCAACGTAGTTGAAAATTTCGCCGTTGAAGATGATCCACAGCGTGCCGTCTTCATTGCTGATCGGCTGCTGCCCACCGCCCAGGTCAATGATACTCAGGCGGGCGCTGCCCATGGCGATGCCGCTGCGCTCATCGGCGAAGGTATAAACGCCAAACTGGTCTGGACCACGATGACGAATAGCCCCCAACATCCGCCGCATCGCGGCCGGGTCAATGGGGTGCTGCTGTGTCAGGTTAAGCGTGCCAACGATACCACACATAAGCGGGAGTCCGTGAACCGTAATCCGTGAACCGTAATCCGTTTACGGATTATGCCAAATCTTTCTTCGTAATTTTGCCGCTGCTGGTTTTGGGGAGTTCGCTGCGAAATTCGACGAGTTGCGGGACCATGAAATCTTCCAGGTGAGCGCGGCAGTGGCGCAGAATATCTTTTTCCGTCAGGTCATTATCAGATGTGACCACAAACGCTTTGATTGCTTCGCCGAGGATGGGGTCGGGGATGCCGATGACGGCCGTTTCCACCACGCCCGGCAGATCATACAGCACATTCTCTACCTCTTTGGGCGCTACCTTTTCGCCACGACTCTTGATAATGTCGTCGCCACGCCCCACGAAGTAGAGGAACCCTTCCTCGTCCATGCGGAACAGATCGCCGCTGTAGCAAACCCGCTCGCCAGGGATTGGGCCAGGGCGGTAACGTTTTGCCGTCGCTTCCGGGTTTTCCCAATAACCGCGCATCACATGTCCGCCACGAATGACCAACTCGCCGATTTGACCGGGGCCGAGGCGGGCGCCCGCTTCATCCTCGATCCATACTTCTGTGCCAGGGATGGCGATGCCGACAGAGCCGGGGCGGTTAGGCAGTTGTTCGGGCGGCAGGTAGAGCGTGCGCTTCGTCTCCGTCAGCCCATACATGGAGTACATCGTCGCCCAGGGGAAAAGTTCGCCAATTTTCTTGATGTGACTGGGCGGCAGGGCGGCGGCGGTGTTGGTGATGTAGCGCAGGCTGCGCAAATCATAACTGCTGAGGTCCATGTTCAACAGAATGGCGAAGATGGTGGGCACGCCGGGGAAACCGGTGACGCGCTCCGCTTCCATGCGCTTTAACGCCTGCACCGGGTAGGTGAACCCCTTTTCCAAGACCAACGTGCCGCCGAACTTGAAGACCATCAACAGTTGGTACAGCCCATAGTCAAAGGAGAGAGGGGAGAAACAGATGACAATGTCTTCCGGCGCGTTTTGCAAATAGGTGGTGATGGACGTGACGGCGAAAACGACGTTGCAATGCGCCGACATCACGCCCTTGGGGTCGCCGGTGCTGCCGGAGGTGTAGATGAGGCAGGCTAAATCCTGGTCAATGGTCTGGCGCAACGGCCGTTCCGCCGGATAACCCTCCTGGATGGCCTCGTAAGTGGTATCGTTGCTCGCAACGACTGCTTCATCTGCTCTGTCCCCCGTGTAAATGGTGTAGACGAGGGATGGGGCGTTTTGCAGAACGGCCGTTGCCATGCTGCTTTGTCGGGCGCGGCAGACAATCGCTTTGGCGCGGCAGTTGTTCACCATATAGGTCAGTTTGTCCTGCTTTGTGGTGTGGTTGATCACCACAAACACAGCGTTCGCTTTCAGGGTGGCAAAAATGCCCACCACCAACTCCACGCTGTTTGGCAGAAAGAGGACCACGCGGTCCCCCCGCCCCACGCCGTTGGACTGCAAGGCGTTTGCCATGCGGTTGGCCATGGCGTCAAGCTGCGCATACGTCAGGCGTTGTCCGTCACAAACCAGCGCCAACTTATCTGGCGCGCGTTGGGCGCTTTGTTCGAGGAAGTCATGTACGAGGATCATGGTTGGGGATCAGGCGCTCTTACGTTGGATGTAAGCGGCCAGTTGGTTTACAGAATCGAAATTGTCAGGGACGATCTCGTCATCGTTGACGGTGATACCAAACGTGTCCTCCACAAAGAGGACTAATTCCATGATACCGGTGGAATCTACCACCTCTTCTTCAAGAAACGAGGCATTATCATCCAGATGGAAGCCATTGCTGCTGAATAAGAAGTTCTCAGCCAGATATTGTCGAATTTGCTGCTTATAATCCATAGTTACCCTTCAAAATGAGACTGGTTGATGTTTTGGGGCCAGGTATTTTCCTTGCCTGACGCCCAATATATAGTACAGCGTAGTTGACCTTAAGGCCAAATCTTAGCGGAGCTATCTTGCGATTTTGCTTACACCCACTTTAGGACGAGGAACCGCGTTCCTGTTGAGGAACGCGGTTCCTAAACTCGTCGAGCAATTTTTGCGCAAACGTGGCGTGTCATGCACAATAGGCGGTATTACCGATTCAGGATTTAACAAGTACAATTTCATGCGTGTTCTTTTTCTCAGTCAAATTATCCCTTATCCACCGAATGCCGGCCCACGTGTGAAAACATGGAATGTGCTGCGTTATCTGGCTGATCGTGGTCACGCGGTCACATTGGCTTCGTTTGTGCGCGCTGATGAGGTGGCGTTTGTCCCCAAATTACAAGAGGTATGCACGGCCGTTCACACCATCCCTATTCACCGTTCCCGTGTTGCCGATGTCGGCTACTTTTTGCGCAGTAACCTGACCGGACGGCCGTTTCTCATCGAGCGTGACGATTTGCCGGGAATGCGCCGGTTGGTGCAGTCGTTACTGGCCGCCGAATCCTTTGATGTCGTCCATGCCGATCAGTTGACGATGACCCAGTTTGCCCTGGACGCGCTGACCGTGACGGGAAAGAAACGGCCGTTTACCGTATTCGATGCGCACAATGCTACCTGGACCATCTCCGAACGGCTGCTGGAGAACGTCCCCTGGTTTTTGCGCCCGCTGCTGCGCCTGGAAACGGCGCGCATTAAAAAGTACGAGGCGATGTTGGTCACCAAATTTGACCATACGATGGTCGTCATTGAACCAGATCGGGACGCCTTGATGTCTGGACTGCCCACCGCGCAGCACGCCACAACAGCCCGCAAGATCAGCGTCATTCCCATTGCCGTAGATACCCAAACCTTACAACCCGCGCAGCGTCAACCCAATTCCATGAATATCATGACGCTTGGCTCGCTCAATTATCCGCCCAATGTGGATGGCATTCGCTGGTTTTGCCGGGAGATTTTCCCCCTGGTACGCGCGCAGATGCCCGCCGTCACCCTGACCATCATCGGCAAATCGCCGCCGGCCGATCTGGTGCAGTTGAGCGAGACATATCCCGGTGTGGTCAACGTGACGGGTTACGTTGAGGACTTGCTGCCCTACATGGAAGCGGCCGCCTTAATGGTGGTGCCGGTACGCGCGGGCAGTGGGATGCGCGTGCGCCTGTTAGAAGCCTTTGCGCGCGCCATGCCCGCCGTCACCACCACCATTGGCCTGGAAGGGATTATGGCAACCCATGAACAGGAAGTGTTGGTTGCCGACACGCCGGCCGATTTTGCACGGGAAACGGTGCGTTTATTACAGGATCAAGCCTTGCAGCAGCGGTTGGCGCAAAACGGCCGTTCCCTGGCCGAAACCCGTTACGATTGGCAGGTGGCCTTGCGTCTGATGGATGACGTTTATGCCAATGCTGCTCAAGGATAACCGTTCACCCTCATGCCCGCGCAAAGTATAGAGGTAGCGCCCTACCGATTACGGATTACGGATTACCGATTACCGATTACCGATTACGAATTGGAGCTTATATGCGCGTATTCATAACCGGCGCCACGGGATTTGCCGGTTCCCATTTAGTTGATGCGCTGTTGGCTGAGGGGGCAGAGATTTTTGCATTGGTTCATGCAGCGACCAGCCATCAAGCATTGCCGACCCATGAACGCCTGCACCAGATTACCGGTAATTTATTGGATCCTGAGTCACTCAAAGCGGCCGTCGCCACCGCCCAACCCGACGTTGTCTATCATCTGGCGGGGCAGGCGTACCCGGCGCTTTCCTGGCAAAAAGCGGCCTTCACCTTTGCCCTCAACACCGGGGGCACGGCCAATTTGCTCGATGCGGTGGTCGCCTACGGCCGTCCGCGCACGCTCGTCATCACCAGCGCCGAAATTTATGGGCCGGTGCAGCCACAAGATTTGCCCCTGACTGAGCAAACCCCACCGCATCCGCGCCATCCGTATGGCGTCAGCAAATGGGCCGCCGGGCAGTTGGTCTCTCTCTATGCCGAACGGTATCAACTGCCGGTGGTGGAGGCACGGCCGTTTAACCACATCGGCCCCCGGCAGGCGCTTGGCTTTGTCGTCCCCGATTTTGCCAGCCAGTTAGCGGCGATGCGCCTGGGCTTGCAGCCGCCCAAAATGCGTGTGGGCAACCTGGATGCACAGCGCGATTTTACCGACGTGCGCGACGTTGTGCGGGCGTACATGACGGCGGCGCGCGTGGGCAAACCGGGAGAAGCGTACCTGATTTGTTCTGGGCAGCCGGTAGCCATTCATTACCTGCTAACCGTGCTTACGGAACTGGCCGGTATCGCTGTTGATGTGGAGTACGATCCGGCGCGGATGCGCCCATCGGATGTCCCCTGTTTGTATGGCAGCTATGATAAGTTGTACCAGGATACGGGCTGGCGGCCGCAAATTCATTTGCGCCAATCGCTGGCTGATGCGCTGACTGATTGGATGGACCGCTATGGCCAAGACGAAAGAGCGCCTGGATAAATTGCTGGTGCAGCGCGGGCTGGCGCCGACACGAGCAAAAGCGCAGGCTTATATTCTGGCCGGCGAGGTGTCGGTGGCCGGGCAGCGGGTGGATAAGCCAGGAACGGCCGTTTCCCTTGACGACCTCATTGAACTGAAAGAGACCATGCCCTACGTGGGGCGCGGTGGCTATAAACTGGCGGGGGCGCTGGCGCAGTTTGGCCTCGATGTGAACGGCCGTATCTGTGCTGACGTGGGCGCCTGTACCGGAGGCTTTACCGACGTGTTGTTACAGCAAGGCGCGGCGCGTGTCTATGCCATTGACGTGGGGTATGGGCAGCTTGATTGGCGCCTGCGTCAGGATGCGCGCGTTGTGGTGTTGGAGCGTACCAACGCTCGTTACCTGGACGCGCTGCCGGAACCGGTGCAATTTGTGTGCATTGACGTTTCCTTTATTTCCTTAAAGCTGATTTTGCCGGCCGTGCAGCGCTGGTTGGTGGCCGAGGCGGATATTGTGGCGCTGATCAAGCCGCAGTTTGAAGCAGGGCCGGAACACGTGGGGAAGGGAGGTATTGTGCGGGATACGGCCGTTCACCATCAGGTGTTACACAATATTGTGGCGTGGGCTGTGGCGCATGGGTTAACCCCACTTGGCCTGATGCGTTCAGCCATTGTGGGGGCCGATGGCAACGTCGAATTCCTGGTCTGGCTGCGCCCCGGCGCCACACACAGGTTGGACCTGACGGCGGCAATCGAACAAATCGTGTAACCCCCCAGCCAGTTCATGCCCTTCGCCAGTATAATCACAACCAAAATTAGCGATGCCTTAACGTTGTGCCCCTATCATAAGGGTACATTACCGTTCAAATTGTGACATTTCATCACGTTATCAAGGAGCAAAAAAATGAATGGCTCAGTCTGGCAAAATCGCGCCGCAGCTCTTGACCACACCCTTGCCTTTATGCAGCAGCAGTATGCCGCCGCCGTAGATCCAATGGTCAATAGTACGGTAAAATCTATTGTCGCTTGCCTGAATGCGTTTGGGCGCAGCCAGGTTCGCTTTTTTCGGGAGGGAATCGCCCAAGAAAAATTACAGCCCTCATCATTGTACCCCTGGGATTACGTGTGGCAGACGCTGTTGACGCAGGTTTCGTATGATGCGGCCGTCTACCAACAGACGGCCGATCAGCGCCTTCATGGTTCGACCGACATGCTGGCTACTCTGGGCAAAGCGGATCACCTGGCGCAAGATGCGCTCAACCTGGCCGTCCAGTCCGGGATGCTGCCAGCCAGCGCTGCCCTCACCTATTTCAACAAAAGCGCCAATATCCACGTCATCCCCTACGCACCGGTGGCCGTTGTCGGCGTGTCGTTTACTGCCATAACCACCCCCCGCGACTACCTGGCCGTTGCCCATGAAGTGGGGCATCACGTCTTTCGCCATACGCCGGGGCTGGCGAAAAAATTGTATCGGGCGCTCCCGCTGGATCCGCCATGGCGCGAACCCTGGTTGGAGGAAATGTTTGCCGACGTATATGGCTGCCTGGTTGCCGGCCCGGTGCTGGACCTCGATTTCCAGGATTTAATGCTCGATGACAGCCTGGAAGATTTTATTGGCGATGATGGCGAGCATCCGGTGGAGATGGCCCGGCCGTACTTCTACCATGCTGTTTTACGCGAATTGGGGTTCGTGCAAGCAGCAGCCGCATTGGCGGCGCGCTGGGAAGCGGCCCTGCTCACGCGCAATGATCCCCAATATTTCCGCGCGCATGGCAGCGGCGAACTGGTTTCGCGGACGGAAGTAAAAGTGGCATTGGAAACGGCCGTGCCCATCTTGCTGCATGCCTTAAAAGCCGCGCGTGACATTCGCCAGCAAGACCCTGCTCGCTATTGGTCACAAGACCTGGCTGCCGGTGAAGCCCCAGATTTGCTCTACGGCCGTTTTGATCAATGGGTGCAGCAAAACCCCAAAGTCACCATTGCCCATTTGCAAGAGTTTGGCGACGACGTTGGCGTCGTTATCGGGGGTTCCGAGCCACAAAACCGGCGCCGCAAAGGCGCTGCCCAAACCTGGATTGATGGGCTGAAATCCTTGAGCGCCACTTACCAGTTACCCCCCGCCGGCTGGACGCAGATACTTTCCACCGGCAATTGGAACGTCAAAGGCCCAGATGGCGATAACGGCGTAAAAGGTTAACGGGGCATCGTCTTCGTTTGGCCCAACGCGCCCTGTCATTCCCGGTTAACGTAATCCGTAATCCGTAATCGGTAATCCGTGAACTGTAATCCATTACAGATTCACGGATTAGCCCCCTCACGTTTCATGTGGATCATAGGCGATCATTCAACTTTGCCAGACGCTTGGTAAAAGATCGCTGCAAATTTTCATATTGCAATGAGCGGCTCATTTCTTGCCCGGCCAGCCAAACCGTTTCCGCATCTGCAAATCGTCCCAGCGCCAGGTACAAATCGCCAACATGTTCCCGCAGCAGCGCCGCATGATAAGCGTTTTGCAAGCCATCAAAAATGGCGACGCTCTCCTCGCCGATTGCCAATGCCTGGTCATAATCCCGGCGATCTTCATAAATGCGGCTTAACTGATACATAACCCGACCTTGTGAGTAGAGGTCCCCCGTTTTTCGCAATAGTTCCAGGCTCTCCAGGGCGAGTGATTCTGCTTTGTGCAGATCGCCGCAAACACGATGGCAGCGGGCCATTTCATTGAGCACGACAGCTCGTTCGGCCACATCTTGCAGTTCCTCACAGATTGCCAGGGCGCGTTCTCCATATGCCTCGGCGCGCGCGGTGTCTTGTGGTGGCGGCTGATGCAGGATAGTTGTCATGAGCAGGCGCAGGGTACGCACCATAGCTTGTTTGTTGGCTGCTTTTTCTTGCATGTCCAGGGCCTGCTGCGCATACTCCTCTGCCTGGTTTAGAAACCCCCTACGAAAGGCAAGGCGCGCCTGCAAATGAAGAGTATCGGCCACGCCCCCGATGTCTTGTAACGTTTCACGTAAACGCCGGTTTTGCGCCAGCAGCATTTCCGCCCTATCGTAATCCGCCTGTTCAATTGCCAGTCGCGCCTGGTAGTAATAGGTGGTGGCCAACCCGGCTTTGTCTTGCAGCGTCAAGAACAACTGTTCACTGTGTTGTAGTAAATGACCGGTTTCCGTCAGATCGTTTTTTTCCAGAGATGTTTCACTCCAGCGCAGCAGACTATGCGCTAATGCTTGTTGATCTTGTTGGTTTTGCGCTGCGGCAATAGCTTTTTTATGCGCTTCTTGCGCTTCGCTGTACCGGCCTCGCGCCAGCCAGGTTTTATGCAATGTTTTTGTATAAGCAAGCACTTCATCCCATAGCTGTAACCGATAGGCGTGTTGCATACCGGCTGTCATGTTTTCCCATTCAGGTCGCAGCGCCGTGTAATCTTGCTGGTGTACCTGGGCATAGCGGAGGTAATAATGTGCCATACGCTGCAAAGGGGTAGTGATTTCGGCAATTTGTTCGTGAGCGTAGTCGGCCAACAAGGAGTGCTGGCGGTAATGATACTCCCCTTCTTCATGCAAAAGAGATAAGGTTACCAGGGAATCGAGCCGGTCCATGGCCCCATAGCGGTCAACATCGGCAACGGCCGCCAGCGCGTCTGCGGTAAAGCCGCGCCCCTCGAAAACGGCGAGTAAGCTAAAAATGTGTTTTTGCACCTGGTCAAGCGCCTGCCAACTGATGGCAAAAGAGGCGCGCACAGCGCGGTCACTTTCTTTCAGCTCGGCGAGCCGATTCGTTTCATTTTGCAGATGGGCGACAAAATCAGCCAGGCGACGGCGTGGACGGGAAGCGAGCCGCTGCGCCGCAATGGTCACGGCCAATGGCAGGTTTTGCAGCAGATCACAGATGGCGACCGCGGCCGTTGTTTCGCGCGCTGCTCGTTCTTCGCCAATAATCCGCAGCAAAAGCTGGCGCGCGTCAGCGGCAGCCAATTCGGATAAGAAGACAGGTTCCGCATCCAGTGTATGCGCCAGGTCGGCATTGCGCATGGTGAACAGGACTGTGTTGGCGGATGAAGGGGGGGGGAGTAACGGCCGTATGCGCGCCGCATGAATCACGTCATCAAAAACAAGCAGCACCCGTTTTCCCTTAAGCACGCTGCGCAGCGCGGCCGCTTTGCTGTCCAGGTCCGGCAGGCTGCTAAAGTTGTATCCATACGCCTCAGCCCACTGCTCCACAATGGCGTTGGGATCATCTGTAGCCACATGCGCCCATAACACCCCATCGGCAAACTCGTCGCGCAGCCGGTGCGCCAGGTGCAGCGCCGTGGCCGTTTTGCCAACCCCGCCCATACCGATCAGCGCCAAACGAGTTCCTGTTCTCGGCGTACAAAGCTGTTGGCTCAGGGCGTCAATTTCAGGCGCGCGCCCGGTAAAGTTGGGCGCTGCCGCCGGCGCGAGGAAAGGGTTAGAAGGTTTTGCTGTCTCCGGGAGCGGCGGCAGCGCTTTCACTTCCGGCGTGGTGGGCAGCGCCATGTCTCGAATTTGCTGAAACAACGCGACTGTTTCCGGTAGCGGCTCCACCCCCAATTCGTTGGCTAAAATTTGGCGACACAATTCAAACTGCGCCAGCGCTGCATTGCGCTGCCCGCTGTACGCCAACAGCCACATCAACTGCCGGTGTGCTGTATCGCGCCAGGGGTCCAACGTCAGTAGTTGGTTGGCATATTCAATGCCGGCTGCAAACGAACGCTGCGCAATGTAATATTCAACCAGCGCGTCTAAAGCGTTAACGGCAATTTGGTGCAGCCGTTCACGCTGCGCCAGCATCCATTCTTCGAAAGAAGTCGCATCGCGGGCATCAAACCCGGCCAAAAAATAGCCACGATACAGCTTAACTGCCTCACGCAACGGCGCCGGGTCTATGTCCTTACCTGGTTTACGGCTGAGCGCGATGAAATTTTCAAATGCTTCAACGTCTGACCAATAGCGGCTTTCCAGATCAAAGGACAGAGATTGCCGGTTCATCAGCAAGTAATCATTAAGAATTGTGCGTAACTTGGTTAGCTCAACCCGCAAACTGCGTCGCGCGTCTTCCTCTGGCTTATCTCCCCACAGCAGTTCAGTGATCACGGCGCGCGGTTGCGGACGCCTGGTAAGCGCCAGATGACAAATGAGCGCCTGCCCTTTGGTTGAAAGTTGGTCGGTGATTTCACGCTCACCCAAAGTCAACTGCAACCCTCCCATCAGGGCCAGTTGCAATTCTACTGTTGTGGACAACGCCTCTTCTCTCACTCTTTAGACATCCGATTTTTTCTGGAAATCAAATGTCTGGCGATGACTTTTATCATTTAGCGCCGCAGCCAGTTTTATTAGCGATTCTTTAACGATCTTGCTGTATGCTGTGCGCAAATGAATCGAATGGATACCGCCAGCGTCACAAGATCAACTAAATTGATAATGGTATCCACTAACAAGCAATTATAGCGAAATTATGAAAAGGATGTGAGAGTGATAATGGAACAAAATTACCAGGCTTATATGCTGCGTGTGTGGCAGGAACGGACGGAAATGGCGGATACGGCCGTATCAATTCGTTTGAGTCTGGAAAATACCAAGACGGGAACCCGTATTGGCTTTGCCAGCATGGATCGCCTGATGCAATACTTGCATGAACAGATGGGCGACCGCAGCAGCACAAATACTTTATATGTCAGTTGATACGCCAGGATTATGTTGATTCAGGGTGTTAAAATGAAGTCAAGAGTTGAAACCAGATAAACTGTGCATAACGCGGGGCCGATGGCAATCTGCGTTTGTAATGAACCCCTCGACCTGGTTACCAGTCCCGGCAGAGGGTTTCATGATGGCCGGTTAACAGCTTTCTTGGGGGTAAAAAAAGGAAGCCTATACGTTAACCGGCTGTCCCTAAAAGGCCAGTCGCGTCTCTCCTTTCCTCTTCTCTCAGGGGCCTTGCTCAATTTTGAGCAAGGCCCCGGCGCTTTCTGAGGGTTTGTTCGTAAACAAATAGGGCTGCTCTCCTGACCGTGCCACTTGAGTTATCTTGAATGAACCCTTAACTCCGCAGCAGCTCGATCACAGTCGCTTCCCCTTGCCCCACGCCCACACAAAGAGTAGCCAGCCCATAGCGCATCGGCTTGCCTAATGCCGCGCGCCGCTGCATTTCGTGCAGCAGCGTCGTCAAAATACGCGCCCCGGAACAGCCCAATGGATGGCCCAGGGCAATGGCGCCGCCGTTGACGTTGGTGATGGCTGGGTCCATGCCCAATTCGCGTATGACGGCCAATGATTGCACGGCAAACGCTTCGTTGAGTTCGATCAGGTCTATGTCTGCCAGGGTCAGACCGGCGCGCTGCAAGAGCTTGCGCGTGGCGGGTACCGGGCCGAGGCCCATGACACGCGGGTCTACCCCGGCGGCCGCCGACCCGACCCAACGCGCCAATGGTTTCAAGCCGAGAGCGGCCGCCTTATTAGCAGACATCAGTACCAGGGCGGCCGCGCCATCGTTGAGGCCACTGGCGTTACCGGCCGTCACCGTACCCCCTTTACGAAAGGCGGGGCGTAGTTTGGTGAGCGTGTCCATGTTCGTGTCCAGCACGTACCGCTCACCCTCGCGGCGGATGCGTGGATGTTCGTCGGTATCTACGAAAATGGGGTCCCCTTTGCGCTGCGGCAGGGGGACGGGCACAATTTGCGATTGAAAGTAACCGCTGCTGATGGCCTCACAGGCGCGGCGCTGGCTTTCCAGGGCAAAGGCGTCCTGATCGGCGCGGCTGATCTCGCCCCCGCTGATTTCGCCGGCGCGGCTCATCTCGTAAATGTTTTCGGCCGTTTCGCCCATCGCTTCCAGGGGGAACAACGCTTCCATTTTCGGGTTGGGGTAGCGCCAGCCGAGGGTGGTGTCGTAGCCGGTGATGTTGCCGGGCGGCCCCCAGGCGCGCGAGTTTTTGGGGAAGGAGTAAGGGGCGCGGCTCATGCTTTCGACGCCACCGGCGATGTAAATATCACCTTCGCCGGCCATGATGGCGCGGGCGGCCTGGTTGACGGCGTTGAGACCGCTGGCGCAGAGGCGGTTGAAGGTGACGCCGGCGACGTGATGGGGCAGCCCGGCGAGGAGGGCAGCCATACGCGCCACGTTGCGGTTGTCTTCGCCGGCCTGGTTGGCGCAGCCGAAGTACACTTCTTCGATTTCGTTGGGGTCTATACCGGCGTCTTGAACGGCCGCCGCAATGACCAACGCGCCCAGATCATCGGGGCGCACATCGGCGAGCGCGCCCCCGTGACGGCCGATGGGGGTGCGCAGAGCGTTGATAATGACGACTTCATGCATAGTGGGAATCTCCTGATTGACGATTGACGATTTGCGATTGACGATTAATGACCATGCTCAACCTCCGCTGGAATCATCTAAACATTGCTCCACTGCTTCCTTTATTATACCCCCGGCCACAAGCTGCCGCACTTGCTCGATGAGCGGGGCAAGGGGGGCGTCTTGTTGCAAGAAGGGGACTTGTTGGCGGATGAGGTCGTAGGCAACGGCCGTTCCCATTCCCAAGCTGACGCCATCACCCATCTCCTGCCGCCGTAGATCAATCCCTTGCGCCGCCAGCAATAGTTCGATGGCGACGATGGTTTCTACGTGGTCGAGAATTTGCGCGGCCTGGCGCACGGCCGTTGCCCCCATGCTCACGTGGTCTTCAACATTGGCGCTGCTGGGGATGGAATCGGCGCTGGCGGGGTGCGCCAACACCTTGTTTTCCGAAGCGAGGGCGGCGGCCGTATACTGCGCCATCATAAAGCCGCTTTCCAGCCCACCATGCCGGGTGAGGAACATCGGCAGCACATTGCCATTGCTGTCGGCGTCTACCAGACGGGCGCAGCGCCGTTCGCTCATGTTGCCCAATTCGGTCAGCGCCAGCGCCATGTAATCGGCGGCGATGGCGACCGGTTCCCCATGAAAGTTACCGGCGGAGATGACATCGGCCGCGCCGGTGGCCTCATCCACAAAGATGATCGGGTTGTCGTTGACGGAATTGAGTTCAATATCCATGACCCATTTCGCGTAGGCAATAGCATCACGCACCGCCCCATGCACCTGGGGCACGCAGCGCAAGGTGTACGGGTCTTGCACGTTGAGGGAGTCAGCGCCGCGCAGGAAGTGGCTGCCGTGCAGATTTTTGCGCAAATAGGCGGCGCAATCTATCTGGCGGGGGTGGGGGCGAATGGCATGGACGCGGGGATCGAAGGCGCGGTCGGTGCCATGCAGCGCCTCCAAGCTGAGGGCGGCGGCGGTATCGGCCGTCAGCGCCAGGTTGATGGCGCGGCGCACTTGCAGCGCGCCCATGCCGACCATGAAGGTGGTTCCGTTGAGCAAGGCCAACCCTTCTTTGGCTTGCAGTTCTAAAGGTTGCAGACCGGCGCGGGTGAGAGCGGTACGGCCGTCGAGCCATTCGCCCTGGTACATCGCCTCCCCTTCGCCGATGAGCACCAGCGCCAGATGGGCCAGCGGGGCCAGGTCGCCGCTGGCCCCCAATGAGCCTTGCGCCGGGATGCGCGGATGCACGCCGGCGTTGAGCATGTCTAGCAGCAGGTGAATAACCACCGGGCGCACGCCGGAATGGCCCAGCGCCAGGGTGTTGGCGCGTACCAGCAGCATGGCGCGCACGACGCTGGCGGGTAAATCTGGCCCGACGCCGACGGCGTGGCTGCGCACCAGGTTTACCTGCAACTGTTTCACTTCGTCGGGGGAGATGATTTTGTCTTTGAAACGGCCGAATCCCGTGGTAATGCCATAAACTACCCGCCCTTCGGCGACAAATTTGTCTACTGCTGCGCGCGCGCGTTCAATCTTGGGCAACGCGGTCGGGTCTAACTGGGCGGAACGGCCGTGCGCTACAGCCACCACATCGTCTACCTTCAAATCTGTACCGGAAATTGTTAGAGGAGTCATGGGGGGAATTGTACCGCGTGAGGTGTGAGGCGTGAAGCGTGAAACAATCGCGCCGCTTACGTTTCACGTTTTATGCTTCACGCTCTATAATTGCCCTATGTCGAACTGGAATCAAATTATTGGGCATGATTGGGCGGTGCAGCTGCTCGCTAACGCGCTGCGCCATGATCGCGCGGGTCATGCGTATCTGATCACCGGCCCGGCGCATATTGGCAAGACGACGCTGGCGCGGACGTTTGCGCAGGCGTTGAACTGCACGGCCGTTGTGGATGAACGGCCGTGTGGCGAATGCCGCAACTGCAAACTCATCGCCGCCGACCGTCACCCGGATGTGCGCCTGGTGCAGCCAGACATCAGCAGCCGCGGCAAACCAACCATTAAGATTGAGCAGATGCGGGAATTGCAGCAGGGGTTGAGCCTGGCGGCGTATGAAGGGCGTTACAAAGTGGCGATTTTGACGCAGTTTGACGCGGCCAATGCTAACGCGGCTAACGCTTTCTTGAAGACGCTTGAGGAGCCGCCCAACAATGTAGTGCTGCTGCTGACGGCCAATGACGCCGACACCTTGCTGCCGACGATTGCTTCGCGCTGCCGCACCATTGGCTTACGGCCGTTGCCCACCGACCTGATCGAACAAAGCCTGACCACCCGTTGGCATGTTCCAGAACAGCAGGCGCATGTGTTGGCGTGCCTGGCGGACGGCCGTTTGGGTTGGGCGGTGCAGGCCAGCCAGGATGAGACCATTCTGCAAACGCGCGCGGCGCGGTTGGCGCAGCTGCAAGATGTGCTGGCGGGCAATCGCGTCACCCGCTTCGACGTGGCCGACAAATTGTCGCGCAAAGCAGAGGAACTACCGGATGTGCTGCAAAGCTGGCTCAGTTGGTGGCGCGATTTGCTGGTGTTGGCGCAGGCGCAGCGCACTGCGCCCGCGCAGCACACTGCGCCCGCGCAGCACACTGCGCCCGCGCCCCTGGCGCTGACCAACGTGGATCATGAAACGGCGCTGCGGGAATTGGCTGCCGCCTGGTCGTCGCCCCATATCCTGGAAAGTTTACAACAGACAAACCTGGCGCTGTGGCAGTTGCAGCGCAATGCCAATACGCGCCTGGTGTTGGAAAATCTCTTTTTGACGTATCCGCAGCGTGCAGCGTGAAGCGTGGAAGGAGGCGCATCACGTCCTCCTCTGTGTATCTCCGTGCCTTCTCTGTGCAACTCTGTGTACCTGCATCTGTAACCGCTTTGTAACCCCATTATGCTATGCTCAAAGGGTCCATTCTAAATCACAGCAGCAAAGAGTGAGCAAATTCTAACCATGACCCGATATGCGCAAATCCTCAGCACCGGCCGTTACGTGCCGGAAAAAGTCCTGACCAACGCCTATTTCAACCAAATCTTAAACCGCGATGTAGACGAATGGCTGGTACAAAACGTCGGCATCCGCGAGCGGCGCGTGATGGCCGCCGACGAGACGACCAGTGACCTGGCGCTCCATGCGGCGCGACAGGCATTGACCCGCGCCAACCTCTCCCCCACCGACCTCGACCTGATTATCGTCGCCACCGACACCCCGGACTATCTCAGCCCCGGCACGTCGAGCGTGCTGCAAGGGAAATTGGGCGCGACGCGGGCGGGCACATTCGACGTAAACTGCGCCTGCGCCGGTTGGGCGACGGCGATGGAAACGGCCGCGCGCTTCATCATGACCGACGACGACATCAACCATGTCCTGGTGGTCGGCGCGTATGGCATGAGCCGTTTTGTGGATTACACCGACCGTTACACCTGCACTTTGTTCGCCGATGGCGCGGGGGCGACGGTGCTGGGCGTGGGCGACGCGCCTGGCTTCATCGCCGGTAAACGGTTTGCCGACGGGACCTACGCTGACGCCCTGGGCATTTACACCGGCGGCGCGGCCTGCCCCATCACGCCCATTGAGACCAATGGCGGCGCGCCCCGCGTGCAGTTTGTGCGCAAATTCCCGGCCACGTTCAATACCGAGCATTGGCCGCGCCTGGTGCGCGAGGTGGTCACCAAAGCGGGCATGACCTTAGACGAGATTGATTTTTACCTGTTCACGCAGTTGAACCTGAACACCATCAAGCTGATCATGGAACTGTTGGAGCAGCCGCTAACCAAAACGCATTGGATTATGGACAAATGGGGGTACACCGGCTCGGCCTGTATCCCGATGGCTCTGGATGATGCGTTGACAAACGGCCGTGGCCCCAAGCCGGGCGACAACATTCTTTTTTGCGCCAGCGGCGGCGGCATTGCGATGGCGGCGAGCGTGTGGCGATGGGTCGGGTAGTCGAGTAGTCGGTAGTCGGGCAGAGTGCAACCATGTATATTGGCGATTATTTAGGGAGACGCGCCATTTATTCGCCGGAGGCGCTGGCGATTGTGGACGCGGGTAAGGAATCGGCGTGGCGGCTGACGTATGCGCAGATGAATGCGCGCGCCAACAAATTGGCGAACTGGCTGCGGCATACGGCGCAGATTGGCTATGGCGACCGCGTGGCGATTTTGGCGCGGGATGGCGTGGAGCATCTGGATGCCTTTTTTGCCTGCGCCAAATTGGGGGCGATCCATACGGCGCTGAATTGGCGGCTGCATTGGCGCGAGTTGGCGGCGATTGTGCAGCATACGACCCCCAAGGTGTTGATTTACTCGGACGAGTTTCAGGAAGCGGTGGCGCAGATACAGCGCGATGCGGCTGGCGGCAGCCTGACCCATTTGCTGCATATTGACGGGGAAGGCGCGCCGGAGAGTTTGTTGTTTGCGGCGTGTTTAGAGAGTGGGGCGGCAACGGCCGTTACCACCCCACAAGTCACAGAGGAGACAATTGCGGCGCTCATCTTCACCGGCGGCACGACCGGACTGCCGAAGGCGGCGCAAGTGTCGCACCGCATGATCGCCTGGAACACGCTGAATACCATCATTCACGACTTGCATCATGATGACGTGTATCTCAATGTATTCCCGTTGTTCCACACCGGCGGGCTGTTTGTGTATACCTTGCCACAAATCATTTTGGGCGGGACGACCATCCTGGTGCGGCAGTTTGACCCGGCGCAGGTGTTGGCGCTGATTGAGCAGGAGCGGGTGACGGTGTTCGCCGGCGTGCCGACCATGTATCAACTGCTGACACAAGCGGCGAACTGGGCAACGGCCGATCTTGCCTCGCTCCGTTTTTGCACCAGCGGCGGCGCGCCGCTGCCTGTGCCCCTGGTGCAGAAGTACACGGCCGAAAAGGGTATTCGCTTCAAACAAGGGTTTGGCATGACGGAATTTGGCCCCGGCATTTTTGCGCTGGCGGCAGAAGACGCCATTACTCATGCGGGCAGCATCGGCCGGCCTAACTTTTACGTGGATGCGCGCATTGTGGATGACCAGAACCGGCCGCTGCCCCCTGACGCGGTGGGGGAATTGGTTCTAAAAGGGCCAAGCCAATCTTCGGGCTATTTTAATGACGCCGCGGCGACGGCCGCTTGCATAGATGACGAAGGCTGGTTCCACACCGGCGACCTGGCGCAGCATGACGAAGGTTGGTATTTCAAGATTGTGGATCGCAAGAAGGATATGTTTATCTCTGGCGGGGAAAATGTGTACCCGGCGGAGATTGAAAAGGTGTTGTATGGGCACACGGCCGTTCACATGTGCGCCGTCGTGGGGGTTCCTGACCCCAAATGGGGTGAGGTTGGCGTGGCCTGTGTCGTCCTTAAGCCGGGCGCCGAGACCACGCCCACCGCGCTGCGGCAATACATGAAAGAAAATCTGGCCGCTTACAAAGTGCCCAAACGGGTTGAAATTCTCCCCAATTTGCCCATTTCAGGCGCGGGCAAAATCTTGAAACGAGAACTACAAGCCCGGTTCGCGCCCCAATTCGGTAATCGGTGATCCGTAATCCGTAAGCCGTAATGCGAGGGCATTTTCCACAGGCAGCGCCCTACGGCTCACGGATTCTTGTTCCGTAACTCCCTCAACTGCTCAAATAACTTTTTCTCCGCATCGCTCAGACTACGCGGCAGTTGCACGTTCACCGTCGCGTACAGGTCGCCCCGCTTGTCTGGGTGGCGCAAGTGGGGCATACCCAGCCCCGTGAGGCGGAACTGCTTACCATTGGGCGTTGCGGCGGGGATGGTCAGTTTGACGCTTTTGTCCAGGGTAGGCACGTCTACTTTGCCGCCGAGAACGGCCGTGTACAAATCCACATCTACCGTCACTTGCAAATGGTCCCCATCCCGTTCAAAGCGATTATGCGGCAGCATTTCGACCACCAGATAGAGATCTCCGCCGCCCCCCCCTTGCCCGCTGAGGCGAATTTTCGAGCCGGTTTTGACGCCGTGCGGGATTTTTGCTTGCAGAGAACGGCCGTCTTCCCATTGCAACTGCCGCGTTGAACCGTGAAATGCTTCTTCCAATGTTATTTGTAATTTTTGTTCCTGGCGTTGGGGCTGCGCCTGCTGCCTGAATCCTTGCTCGCCAAAACCGCGAAAGCCGCCCGTTTGCCGCCCTCCCATGCCGCCAAACAATGTCTCAAAGAAGTCCGAGAAGCCGCCGCGACCGCCAAACATTTGCTCAAACTCTTCTGGGCTGACGGTGCGCCCACGGCCGCTGCCGCCCTGCTGCGCCCACTGCGACCAAAAGTCATTCGGGTTGCCGCCGGTGCGCGAGAATTTATCCCAATCTGCGCCAAACTGCTCATACTTTTGCCGCTTCTCCGGGTCAGACAACACTTCGTAAGCTTCGCTAACCTCCTTGAACTTTTCCTCGGACGCTTTATTGCCCGGATTTTTGTCAGGATGATAGGTCCGCGCCAGCTTACGGTACGCCTTTTTAATCTCTTTCTCGTCTGCGTTTTTAGCCACGCCGAGCGTTTTGTAATAATCCTTGTATTGCATGTACTACTCCTACATCAGTTAGACAGCGGATTTGCAGGATTTACGGATTCTTGATCCGTAAATCCTGCAAATCTATGTCCTAATCTTCGCGTCCCTGAATCTTATCAGATTAAAACAGATATGAGTAAGATGGGCGTTAGAAGAAAGGATGAAGGACGAGGGACGAAGGATGAAAAAAGGCAGACGCTTGCCAACCCGGCAAGCGCCTGCTGTTTACTTTTTAGGAGTCACGGCGTTAGCCGGAAGTTTACCCGGTATGGCCTTCAATGACTTTCTGCCCATTGCCGACGTTGATGGCGATGCGCTTTGGTTTGACCTCTTCGGCCTTCGGCACGGTGAGGGTGAGGACGCCGTTGGTGTATTGCGCTTCCACCGCTTTGCTGTCTACGCGGGTGGGGAAGCTGAGACGACGGGCAAAACGGCCGTAACGACGCTCCCGCAAATGCCACTGTTTCTTGTCCGTTTCCGCTTCCTCTTTGAATTCGCCGACGATAGACAGGACGTTGTCGGTGATGCTGATGTCCAGGTCATCCGGCTGAATGCCCGGCACAGACGCCTCCACCACGTAGGCCTCGTCGGTCTCCGAGAGGTCAAGCGCCAGGTCGCTCAACATCGTCGCCTCACGCAGCGGCCACTCCATCGTTTCCGCAAACATCCGGTCAATTTCATTGCGCAAGCTCATCATTTCACGTAAAGGACTCCACCGAATTATGTTTGTCATGGTTCATACCTCCTAATTGAGAAAGATTGAAGGATGAGGGGTGAAGGATGAATCTCCCTCATCACTGCTTACGTATCACGCTTTTTATTTTACGCAGCTATGTCAGAAAAACGTAAAACGGCCGTTAGAAATTCGTCAGAAGCATTGGCGGCGCTTTAATTAAAGCGC
>JACSRF010000631.1 GCA_014879875.1 Anaerolinea sp. | reverse complement strand
TCCGTAATCCGTTGTCCGTAATCCGTTGTCCGTAATCCGTTGTCCGTAATCCGTTGTCCGTAATCCGTTAACGGTTTACGGATTACGGCTTACGGCTTACGGTTTACCGGTTTGTTCGACTGCCTCCCGCAAATGCTTGCCAAAAGGCGGGTAGATAATGCCCACTTCGGTGACAATACCCGTCACGTAGCGGTGCGGCGTTACGTCAAAGGCGGGATTGCGCGCCGTGCTGCCGGCCGGGGCAATCGGTTGTCCAATCACGGTCAGCACCTCATCCATGTCCCGCTCTTCAATGGGAATCAGGTCGCCATGCGCCAGGTTCAGGTCAATGGTGCTGGTGGGTACAACCGGGTAGAACGGGATGCCATTCTCTTTGGCGACGACGGCCAGCTTGTACGTGCCGATTTTGTTGGCAACATCACCGTTGGCGGCCGTGCGGTCTGAGCCAACGAGGACGATATTCACTTGCCCGGTACGCATGAAATGGCCGGCCGCATTGTCAGCGATCAGGTCGAACGGGATGCCGCGCTGCTGTAGTTCCCAGGCGGTGAGGCGCGCGCCTTGCAGGCGTGGGCGGGTTTCATCTACCAATACCTGTATCTTTTTACCCTGCTCATGGGCGGCGAAGATGACGCCGAGAGCCGTGCCCCAATCTACCGTTGCTAATGCGCCGGTGTTGCAGTGATGCAAAATGGTGTCCCCGTCGTTGATCAGTTCTGCGCCATAAAAGCCCATGCGCCGGTTGAGGGCGACATCTTCATCGGCCAGGGTTTGCGCGGCGTGCAGCAGGGCGTCGCAGATGTCGGCGGCGTTGGTCAGGTTGTTGTTGGCGGCCACATGCAGCAGTCGCGCCACAGCCCAGGCCAGGTTAACGGCCGTTGGGCGGGCGGCTATGAGGGTGGCGGCGGCCGTTTCCAGGTCTTGCAGCAGCCCGGCGCGGTCGGTGGCCCGGCTTTGCCGTGCAGCCAGCGCCAGCCCAAACGCCGCTGCCGCGCCAATGGCCGGCGCACCGCGTACTACCATCTCCGTGATGGCCTGGGCGACGGCTGCATAATCCTCATAGACGGCAACGTCTGTTGCCCAGGGCAACTGCCGCTGATCAATCATCTTGACCACATTTTGGTCATAATCCCAAAAAACGGTGCGCATTCGTTTCCTCATTACAAAATAGTTACAAACCAAAAGGCTTACCGCCACTTTTATAACACACCTGCGATACCCCGCCAAAGCGACGCTTTGCAGTATAATGGGTGTCAGTATGAGCGAACGACAATGGTTTTCTAATCTGTGGCGCGTTAATCGGCGCTGGCTGGCTGTGGGTATTGGCATTAAACGGTGGCTGCTGTTGTTAGGCGTGGGCGCGGCCGTTGCCGGCATGGGGCTGGTTTACTTTATTCTGGTGGCGTACCGCGTTCAATGGCTGCCCAAACTGGTTTATGACGTTGTAACCTTGCAGTTTTTGCCGGTTTGGCTGCGCGGATTGCTGTTGGTTCTGGTTGGCGGCGCCATTATTTTAACTGCTGTCATGCGCATCGGCCGTACGCTGGTAGCTCCTTTTCGCTCTGAGGATGTTCACGTCGTCGAGACGTTGTACGATTACAGCAAGCGTGGCCGTGGCCCGCACATTGTCGCCATTGGCGGGGGGACGGGAATGCCCAATTTGCTGCGCGGCCTGCGTGAGTATACGCGCAACATCACGGCTATTGTTACGGTGGCGGATGATGGGGGCAGCAGCGGCCGTTTGCGGCGCGAATTGGGGGTGCTGCCCCCGGGCGACTTCCGTAACAACATTGCTGCTCTTGCCAACGATGAAGCCTTGATGACCCAGGTGTTGCAGTACCGGTTTGGCAATCAGTTGGGCGAGGAGGGTGACGGCCGTTCCGAACTTCAAGGACACGCCTTTGGCAATTTACTGCTGGCGGCGCTCACCGGCATCATGGGCAGCTTTGATGAAGCTTTGCTGGCTGCCGAGCGCGTCCTGGCAGTGCGTGGGCGCGTGCTGCCCGCGACGTTGGAAACGATCACCCTGGTCGCCGATGTGCAAACGACAGAAAATGGCAGTGACATACGCCGGGTTGTGGGTGAATCGGCCATTCCGCAAGCAGGCGGTAAAATTCACCACTTAAGCATCGAACCACCCCAGGCGCGCGCGTATCCACCGGCCGTGCGCGCTATCTTCCAGGCTGACCTCATCGTGATTGGGCCAGGTAGTTTGTATACCAGCATTTTGCCCAACTTATTAGTGGCCGACCTGTCGGCCGCTTTACAGCACACCCGCGCACCTAAGGTTTACGTGTGTAATCTTGCCATGCAGCCCGGAGAGACAGATAATTATACTGTTGCTGATCACGTAAACGCGATTTTACGACACACGCCGCCCCATTTGTTAGACATGGTGCTGGCAAACGACAACCTGCACATCCCGGCCGAAACCGGTGGTGGTCACACAAAGTACGTAGACCCTATTGCACCAGAACAAGTAAAAATGATAACGGCCGACCTGGTTGATGAAGCGCGCCCCTGGCGGCATGACAGCGCCAAACTGGCGACGGCCGTCATCAAGTTGTTGTAACTCAGGTTAGCAACCTGGGTTACATAGCAGGAGAACATAGATGAACCGACACGACATCTTTTTGTTACAGCAAGTGAGCGGTTATCCGGCGCTCACACTCACTCTGCCCACCCATCGTACTACGCCCGACAACCGTCAGGACCCAATTCGGGTCAAGAACCTGGTGACACAGGCTGCCAATCGCCTGCTTGGCGAGTTCAGCAAGCGCGACATTGAGCCACTGCTGGCGCGTCTGGAAAAATTGGCCGGGGATATTGATTACCGTTACACCCTGGACGGGCTGGTCTTGTTTGTGAATCATGATTTTGCCCGCAGCTTTCAGACGCCCTTCACCTTGCCAGAGCGCGTCATTGTAGACGACACTTTTTTTACCCGCGATCTTGTCTTTGCCATGAATCGCACGCCGCGTTATTGGACGCTTGTCCTCAGCGAGAAAGCGACCCGTTTATTTGATGGGACCCGCGACATACTGCTAGAAATTCAAGAGGGAGGCTTTCCCATGGTGCATACGGGACCCGGTGGCGAGCAGCCACTACCCGGTGGTTTTGGCGTCAAAAAGTCTGCCTATCGTGACGAATATCAGCGCAAATTCTTCCGCGAGGTAGATGCTGCACTCAAACCCTTTTTGGTAGATGATCCCCTACCCGTTGCTGTGGTTGGCGTAGATCGTTCTCTGGCTTTCTTCAATGAAATCACCGCCCATAAGAGCGCCATCTTGACGACCCTGACCGGCAACCACGATAAAACGTCGGCGTATGATTTGGGGCAGCTTGTGTGGCCGTTGATTAAGCGCAGCCTGCATGAACAGCGCCAAGAACGGTTAGCTGAACTTGACAAGGCGGTTAGTGAGCAAAAATACGTCTCTACTGTGGGTGAAGCGTGGCGATTGGCGAATGAAGGGCGCGGCCGTTTCTTGTTGGTGGAGGAAGATTTCCATTTCCCGGCGCGGCTGGATGAGACGGGGATGCACCTGCTGCCGGCTGCTGACCCAACGGCGCCAGACGTTATGGATGATGCCGTAGATGAACTCATTGAGACGGTGCTGCGTAAGCAAGGGCAGGTTGTTTTTATGGAGAACGGGCAACTGGCAGCGCACCAGCGCATCGCGCTCATTTTGCGTTACTAATGTATTGCCGGCCGGGATTTGTGGAAGTCGTGCAAAACGTAATGTGGAATAGATGACATTTTGCATACCAGCGATTAAATTGTTTATCATACAATTCGTGTGATGTTGACACAAAAGTCACACAGTTGTTTTTGACGTAGCAAAAGGAGAAATTACGAATGACGATTAAAGTAGGGATTAACGGTTTTGGGCGTATCGGCCGTCTTGTTTTTCGCCGCGCCTTTGAGATTGACGGGTTTGAAATAGTCGGCATCAATGACCTGATCGGTGTAGATTACATCGCTTACATGTTGAAATATGACTCCACTCACGGCCGTTTTATGGGCGACGTTTCCGTGCAAGATGGCAACCTGATCGTTAACGGCAAGAGCATTCGCGTCACGGCTGAGAAAGACCCAGCCAACTTGAAATGGGACGAAGTCGGCGCCGAGTATATCTTGGACGCCACCGGCATCTTCCTCACCGAAGAGAAAGCCAGAGCGCACATCCAGGCTGGCGCCAAAAAAGTGGTCATGTCTGCGCCTTCTAAGGACGCGACGCCGATGTTTGTGATGGGCGTGAACCATAAGACCTATGCCGGGCAAGACATTGTTTCCAACGCCTCTTGCACCACCAACTGCCTGGCGCCACTTGCCAAAGTTCTGCACGACAATTTTGGCATTAAAGATGGCCTGATGACCACCGTTCATGCCGTCACGGCCACCCAGAAAACGGTGGATGCGCCTTCGTCTAAGGATTGGCGTGGTGGACGTGGCGCGGGGCAAAATATTATCCCGTCCACGACCGGCGCGGCCAAAGCGGTGGGCAAGGTTATCCCGGAATTGAATGGTAAATTGACGGGCATGTCTTTCCGCGTACCCACGCCTAACGTCTCGGTGGTTGACCTGACCGTGAACCTGGAAAAACCCGCTACCTATGCGGAAATTAAAGCGGCGATGAAAGCGGCCTCCGAAGGTGAATTGGCCGGCATTATGGGCTATACCGAAGATGCCGTCGTTTCCACCGATTTTCTAGGCGAATCATGTACCTGTGTGTTTGATGCGAATGCCGGTATTGCCCTGACAGACACGTTTGTCAAGGTTGTGGCCTGGTATGACAATGAATGGGGTTATTCCTGCAAATGCCTGGACCTGATCGCGCACATTGCCGGCTATAACGGGTAAAGAATTGACAGCTCTTTGCGAATTTGCGGGATCGAACTTGACGTGATGCGTGAAACGTGAAACTTTAATTTTGCACAAAATTAGGGTTTCACGTTTCACGGCTTCTGTTACACTCGCTACCATGAGCGATCTGAGCAATCCGCACGATAAGTTCTTCAAAGAGACATTCTCGCAGCCAGAGGTGGCGCGTGACTTTTTTGCCAACTACTTGCCGCAGCGGGTGACGGCCGTGCTCGACCTGGACACCCTGGCGCTGCAACCGGACAGCTTCATAGACCCCGACTTGCAAGAG
>JACSRF010000137.1 GCA_014879875.1 Anaerolinea sp. | reverse complement strand
AGGAAGGTAATAGCGCACCTTCTAGGTGCATTGAGTCAAGCCACCCCCTTTGGGGGTGGTCATTGACTCCTGATGGCGGAGGAATGAGCTGCTCATGGGTCAGCGAGCAGCCCACCCCTCTTTGTGTCAATGATTTTAGAGCAGCGGCAAAAGATAATCATATGCCGAAAGGGCCGCCTTGGTGCCTTCGCCCACAGCTACCAGAACCTGTTCGGCATAGACGCTGGTGACGTCACCGGCGGCAAAAATACCGGGCACGCTGGTTTCGTTGCGGCAGTTGATCTGGATGCAGCCGTTTTCGTCCAGCTCAACCAGATCAGCCACCATTTCTGCATTGGCGGCCAGCGCCTTTTCCACAAAAGCGCCATCGAAGCCGATTTCCAGCCGTTCGCCGGCCGGGCTTTGCACGCGCAGCCGATTGGCATAGCCGTTGCCCAGCACTTCCGTCACCTGGTAATCTTGCATGATGGTGACGTTTTTGGCGGCCAGCATTTTCTGCCCCAGAGGTGTTTGCAGCGCTTCCTCAGTTGGCCCCACGACGTGTACATGGTTGGCTACGGTGGACAGCTCCGCCGCTGACCGCAAAGCCAGTTCGCCGCGCCCGATAACGGCCGTTTTCTTATCAATAAACAGCGGCGCATAGCTCAGAGCGGAGTAGCATAAGCCTTTCGACAAATACTCCCGCTCCCCCGGCACCTCCAAGAACTTTTGCCGTGTGCCGGTGGCGACGATCACCGCGCGCGCCGCCAACTCGCCGCCGCCCTTGGTGTGGACGACAAACGTGCCATCGTCCAGTCGTTCAATCTTTTCTACCGCTTCCATATGCCGCGCGAACTTCAGATATTCCAGTTCGCTCTTGAACTTGTTCACCACTTCTGTGCCGCGAATGACCCAATGTCCTTCCAGGTCTGGCAGTTCCAGGTGATAATTCGTCTTTCCGCCCAAATCTTTCGATACCAGCAAGACATTCAGCCGCTTGCGAATCGCATAAATCGCCGCTGTCAGCCCCGCCGGCCCACCACCTACAATAATTAAGTCGTACATGGTTTCCTCCGTTTTGGTAACCGGTTGTCGGTAATCGGTAATCGGTTATCGGTTATCGGTTCTACCGTTCACCGTTCACCGATTACCGTTCACCGCTCATTCCTCCGGCGCTTCCGCAATATACCCTTCTTCCATCATCAACTGCGTCAGGCGGCGCGAACGGCCGATCATCGCATTGGCATGGTCGTACAATTCTTCATAGCTCTTCGCCAGTTTCGCCACGCCTTGCTCCTGCGCTTTCATACCCACCGCGGCCGCTTCACGCGGGAATACGTCCCAATCGTCCATATTTGGCAAGATGTGTTCCTCATCCAGCGCGTCGCCGATATGGTCGGCCAGCGCCTCGGCGGCAGCAAAGCACATCTCGTCGGTAATGGTGCTGGCGCGCACGTCTAATGCCCCACGGAAGATGCCGGGGAAGCCCAACGAGTTGTTCACCTGGTTCGGGAAGTCAGAACGGCCGGTGGCGATGACGACGGCCCCTGCCGCTTTTGCTTCCCACGGCCAGATTTCCGGCACGGGGTTGGCGCAGGCAAAGACGATGGCATCGCTGTTCATGCGCTCGATCCATTCTGGCAGCAGCGTGTTTGGGCCGGGTTTGGAGAGGGCGATGACGACATCGGCCCCTTCCATTGCTTCGGGAATGCCACCTTCGATCAGGTCGCCATTTGTGGTCTGGCACAGTCGCCACTTGTCCACGTACTCATGCTTGCGCAGTTCCAAATCTTTGCGATGGGGGCCAAGCGTCCCTTTGCTGTCTACCATGATGCACTTCGTTGGGTCTGCGCCCCAGCCAAAGATCAGCCGCGAACAGGCCACATTCGATGCGCCGCTGCCGACAAAGACGATGCGCACGTCTTCCATCTTTTTGCCCACAACTTTCAAGGCGTTGATCAGCCCGGCGAGGGTCACGGTGGCCGTGCCCTGCTGGTCATCGTGCCAGATGGGTATCTCTGCCTTTTCGCGCAGGGTGTCCAGAATACGGAAACATTTCGGCTGCGAGAGGTCTTCGAGATTGACGCCGCCAAAACTGGGCTGCAACATCAGCACGGTCTCGATGATTTTGTCCGGGTCTTTGGTATCGAGCATGATGGGCACAGCGTCCACGCCACCCAGGTACTTGTAGAGCAGCGCCTTGCCTTCCATCACCGGCAGCCCCGCCTTTGGCCCAATGTCGCCCAGACCCAGGACGCGCGTGCCATCACTGACAACGGCTACCGTGTTCCACTTATTGGTGTATTCGTAGACCAGTTCCGGGTCGGCCTGAATCGCCTTGCAAGGGGCGGCGACGCCTGGCGTGTACCAGATCGCAAAATCGTTGAAGTCGCGCACGGCGCATTTGAGCACAGTTTCAACTTTCCCCCGATAAAACGGGTGCATGCGCATCGCATCCGCTGACGGCTTTTTGGCTTTTGCCAGCAGCTCGTCTATGTTGATCTCTTGTTCTTTATACATGTTAACTCTCCTGTTCAGATGGGTTTGTGGGTTTGCAAGGTGGGCAGCGTTGCCTGCTTGCTCATCTGCACCCCTGATTACACCGCCAACGCTTGCTGTAAATAAGAGTCGGCGTAAATCACTTTGTTGAGCAAAATTTGTACTGTTTTCCAGATAGCGTCTTGTTCCGGATCGTTCGTGTCCACATCGCCTATCTCTAATTCTTCCATACTGGCAACACGGTCATGCAGCGTCAGGTAGAGACGACCCAACCCCGTGCTGTCATCTCGTTCCTCCACAATGCGGATCGCTTCCTTCAATTCGTTGTCGAAGGGATCGGCGATCATCATTTGCAGCCCGGCGCCCATGAGCATGACGCCGTAGACGCGGTTGATGAGCGGCCGATTCTCGCGGGGCACAGCGTTGGAGACGTTCGACAGGCCGACGGAAATGGCCGGCGGCGGGTCCCAGGCAAATTGAATGGTGCGCACCGCTTCGATCAGTTCCGGGCAATACTCCTGGCAGCCGGAGACGGTCAGCACCAACGGGTCAATGATCAAGTCTCCGATGGGCAGCCCCACTTCCAGCGCGCGCGGGATCAGCTTTTCCAGGGCAATGGTCACACGCTCATCGGCGCTGACGGGGATGCCGCTTTTGCCCATGGTCAGGGCGATGAGGCGCGCATTGTACTGTTTGGCGACCAGGGGTACTTTTTCCAGTCGCTCCTCTTCAGCGGAGGTGGAGTTGATGATCGGCTGCGCTTTGGTCACTTTTTTCAGCCCGGCCTCAATGCCGAGGATGTTGGTGCTGTCGAAGCTGAGGGGTACGTCTACGACGGCTTCGACGGTTTGCACCATCCAGGGGAACACTTCTTCGCCATCTTTTTTGCGCGGCCCCAGGTTCAGATCGAGCGCCTGCGCCCCGGCTTCTACCTGGCGGATGGCTAGTTCTTGGAAGAAACGGCCGTCTTTATTCGCCAGCGCCTCTTTCACTTTGGGGGAAATGATGTGGATGTTCTCGCCAATAATATACATAACGTTCTCCTCTGTAGGTGTAGGGCGATTCTCCGAAATCGCCACTATTTGGGCGTCCCCTTTGGTATCGGCGTGGATTCCCGCCTGCGCGGGAATGACGAGTCTTTTTGTAACTTGGAGTGTCATACCCGCGAAAGCGGGTATCCATCTTCGGTATCGGCGTGTTCCCGCCAGCGCGGGAGTGACGCGCCAGCGCGGGGATGGCGCGCTATCGCGGGGATGACGCGCCATTTTGCAACGCTGCGGCCACCGATGGAAAACGATGCAGGTCTGTATGTGGCAAGAACAGCGCCGATGTAAACGCCTCATAAAATGAATTATCCGCCGACAGTTCGATATAGGTCATGCGGCCGGCGATGTCGGCGATGCGCGCCCGCGCCTGCTTATCAATCAATGCCAGATACGCACCCATGACGGAGGTGTTGCCCAAAAATTGGAACTGCTCCCAGGGCAGGTCGGGCAGCAGGCCGATTTGCACCGCCTTTTCCACGTTAATGTACTTGCCAAAAGAGCCGCCAATCAACACCCGATCCACCGTTTCCAGCGGGTAGCCAATGCCTTGCGCCATGACGCTGAACCCGGCGTAAATGGCCGCTTTTGCCCGCAGCAGGTTGTCAATGTCTACGTGGGTGATGACGATGTCCTCGCCCGTTTGCGTCTCGTTGGCCCAGGCAATGACGTATTCTGGCCCATGTTCACCCCGGCGCGCGCGCGGCGTGGGCAGCAGCAGGTTGATGTTGCCCGCTTTGTCCACGACGCCGGTGAGGAACATCTCGGCCAGCAGGGAGATGAGGCCGCTGCCGCAGAGGCCGCGCGGCTGGCTTTCGCCAATGACGCGATAGGTGGGTTCGTAGGTCTCGCCGTTGATCCACGTTTCTTCAATGGCCCCGCGTGTCGCCCTCATGCCATGCAGCACGCCCGCGCCCTCAAAGGCTGGCCCGGCGGAGCAGGCGCACGTCACCAGCCACTCATGGGAGCCGAGCGCCGTTTCGCCATTTGTGCCAATGTCCAGGAAGAGGCTGACCGCGTCGCTGTCGTCCATGCCAGAGGAGAGGACGCCGGCGCTGATGTCGGCGCCGACGTAGCTGGCGACGCCGGGGATGCAGTCTACCAGGGCGGCCGGGTGGATGTTCAGGCCCAGTTCGGCGGCGGTGATGAGGGGGGGGGAATTGACGGCCGTGACAAACGGACTCAAGCGAATACTTTCCGCCGGAATGCCCAACAGCAGGTGCAGCATGGTGCTGTTGCCGGTGATGGTCGCCTTGACGATTGACAATTGACGATTGTCCTGAGCCTGTCGCAGGATTGACGATTTTTGGCAGACGCGGTCAATGAGGGTGTTGATGCTGTCCAAGACCAGGGTTTGCATTTCCTGACGGCCGTTGTTTTTGCTGGCGTAGATGATACGGCTGATCACGTCTTCGCCGCGTTGAATCTGGCGGTTGTATTCGGCGGCCTGAGCGATCACTTGCCCGGTCAGCAGGTCTACCAGCCAGACGGTGACGGTGGTTGTGCCAATGTCTATGGCGATACCATGCACGGGCGCATCGGCGTGGCCGGGCAGCAAATCAATGAGGATTGACGAGTGACGAGTGACGAGTGACGAGTGACGAGTGACGAGTGACGAGTGACGAGTGACGAGTGACGA
>JACSRF010000450.1 GCA_014879875.1 Anaerolinea sp. | reverse complement strand
TAACGTTCTGATCTGCGCTCAACTACAGTTGAGCTTGGTTCAGCTTGTCAAAAGTCCAATACAGAGAAGTCAGGCTTTTTTCTTGCCACTCTCCACTCTTTGGACGCTTTTTGGACGCCCCGTCCATAGAATGCCGGAAAGGGCCATGGACGAAACAACGACTCATTCCCAGTTTCTTTTTATCGTACGCATCTGGCTTGTTGAAGAGGGGCGCGGCGGAGCCTGGCGCGGCTCGGTGGAACAGGTCCCTGCCGGGCAAAAACTTTACTTCACCTCGCTGGGCGACCTCAATGACTTTATTGCCCTGCATTTGTCTGATTCAGTCACAACCCCCACAGCCCCAAAAGGAAAGGTAAATTCATGAACAAACATATCCTATCCATATTTATCGTGCTTGTTTTGATTGCCCTGGCCATCTCGGTGCAGGCGCAGAACGGTGAACCATCCGTGCCTTCATCTCTGCCGGAGGGTGAAAGCAGTACGCCACAACACATCGAAGCCGACTCCACCGAAACTTTTATCTACCAGGGCCAACTCAAAGACGACGCCGGCAGCCCGATTAACGCTACCTGCGATTTTCACTTCCGCTTATGGAACAGTCCTACCGCATCTACCGGACAAATGGGGACGGATAGCCTGGCCCTGGGGGTAGCAGTTTCGCAGGGTTACTTTACGACTGAAGTGAACGGCACAGCGCAGTTTGGACCAGAGGCTTTCACCGGGAGTAATCGCTGGCTCGAAGTAGGCGTGCGTTGTCCCGCTGGGAACGGCGAATACACCACCCTCTCGCCGCGCCAGCCGCTGAAACCCGCCCCCATTGCCCTCTCGCTGCCGGGGTTATACACCCAACAGGATAACATCAGCCCCAATATCATCGGCGGCTACTCCGGTAACAGCGTGTCGGCCGGAGTGTATGGCGCAACCATCAGCGGCGGAGGATCAAGCAGTTCAGCTAATCAAGTAATGGATAACTATGGTGCAGTGGGCGGCGGCATAAAGAATACCGCTGGCGCCGCCGCCAGCATCGGCGGCGGCTACGGCAACAGCGCCAACGGCGCATACAGCGTCATCGGCGGCGGAGATAGCAATGCTGCCAATGGCGTTCTTGCTGCTGTAGGCGGTGGCTACGGCAATGTGGCCGGAGGAACTTTCGCCGTTGTAGGTGGTGGCAATCAGAATTCCGCTAACTCTGAATTGTCCACGGTGAGTGGCGGCGAGGGCAATCAGGCTAACTTCATAGGGAGTACCGTGGGCGGCGGCAGTAGCAACTGGGCCAGCGGTCAGCATGTCGTCATCAGCGGTGGCCTCCTGAATACAACCGGCGGGGACAAAAGTACCATTGGCGGCGGGGAAAGCAACGTAACCAACGGCACTTACAGCACGATCCCTGGCGGTTATGACAACACCGCCGCCGGGAATTACAGCTTTGCCGCCGGGAACCGCGCCCAGGCCAACCATGCCGGCGCATTTGTGTGGGCCGATTCGACTGCGGCAAATTTTGCATCCACAACCGCTAACCAGTTCTTGATTCGCGCCGGAGGTGGCGTAGGCATCGGCACTAACAGCACCCAGGCCAACGGCCTCACCGTTAACGGCCGGGTGATCGCCGGCGGTACGGCGGCGGGGGTTGCCGGCGGCGAGCCATTCGTGGCGCGGGGCGGCGATTCGGGGATCAGCATGGACGACCGGGCCGGTGGGACCAATCCGCGTTGGGTGATCTTCCCCAGCGGCGGCACACTGAACTTTTGGAACGGCAGCCATCGCTTTCTCATTGATGGCACGGGCATCGCGGCCCTTGGCAATGTAGGCAGCGGCGGTACCACCACGCTGTGCCGGAACTCTTTTATGCAGATTTCGAACTGTTCTTCCAGCGCCCGCTACAAACAGAATATTACTTCACTCTCCGAGGGATTGGATGTGATTGAGCAGCTGCGCCCCGTGGCTTTTAACTGGGTAGCCAATGACGAAGCGGACCTGGGATTGGTGGCCGAAGAGGTGGCGGAGATTGAGCCGCTGCTGGTTACTTATAACGATGCGGGGGAGGTTGAGGGCGTGAAGTACGACCGCGTCAGCGCCGTGCTGGTCAATGCCGTGCAGGAGCAGCAGGCTCAGATTGTCGCTCTGGAAACACAACTTGCCGCTCTGGAAGCACAGCTTGCCGCCCCGGAAGCACAGTTTGCCGCCCCGGAAGCACAGCTTGCCGCCCCGCAGGGTGGTGAAATCGCCTCCCCGTGGCTGACCCCCTGGCCCTGGCTGGCGTCCAGCCTCACCATCCTGGGGCTGGCGGCCCTCTTCCGGCGCAGCGCGCCCCGTTGATTTTCAATCCGCTCAATCCATCCATATCAAGGAGATTCTATGAACCACAAAAACCTTCTTATCCTCTTTATTCTCGCAGCGGTGCTCGCCATTGGCATCATCGGCGCCGCCGCCCAAAGCGGCAGCGAGCCGTCTGTTTCCCAAGGCGCTGGCTCTACGATGGGAACCAGCTTTACCTATCAGGGGCAGCTCAAGGATGAAACAGGCGCGCCCATCAACGATACCTGCGACCTGACATTTGGCCTGTGGGATGCAGCCGACGGCGGCGCGCAGGTCGGCGCGGACAGTGTGGTGAGCGGGGTGGTAGTGGCGGAGGGGTATTTTACGGCCGTTCTCAACACCACCGGTCAGTTTGGCGGCAGCGCCTTTAACGGCGAAGCCCGCTGGCTGGAAGCGGCCGTGCGCTGCCCGGCCGGCGGCGGTGAATACACCACCCTCACCCCCAGGCAGCCGCTGGACGCCGCGCCGCTTGCCAATTACGCGCTCCATGCGCCCTGGAATGGATTGAATGGCGTCCCGGCCGGCTTCGCCGACGGCGTGGACAACGATACCACCTACAGCGCGGGCAGCGGGCTGACGCTGGCAGGCAATCAGTTCGGCGTCAATTTTGGCGGCAATGGCGCAGCCACAACGGCTGCCCGCAGCGATCACATCCACTCCAACTACTGGGTTATTAACGGCAACTACCAAACCGACCCGGCTACGAACTTCATTGGTACTGCGGATAACGCGGCCCTGGTTTTCCGGGTCAACAACCTGCCAGCCTTGCGCCTGGAGCCAAACGCTACCAGCCCGAATGTCATTGGCGGCTACGCTGGCAACAGCGTGTCCGCTGGCGTGTACGGCGCGACGATCAGCGGCGGCGGAGCTTACTTTGGCCTCAACCAGGTGACCGCCGATTACGGCGTCGTGGGCGGGGGACACGATAACACCGCCGGCTCTTACGCCACCGTGGGCGGGGGATCCGGTAACGCCGCCAGCAACTATGGTACCACCGTGGGCGGGGGATCCGGTAACGCCGCCAGCGGCGGTTACGCCACCGTGAGCGGGGGAGTCGCTAACGCCGCCAGCGGCTATGGCAGCACCGTGGGCGGGGGATACAGTAACGCCGCCAGCGGCGATTACGCCACCGTGAGCGGGTATTTCAACAATGCCGCCGGCGATTATTCCTTCGTCGCCGGGCGCAGAGCCAGCAACGATAATGCCGTTCACGACGGCGTCTTCCTCTTCGCTGACTCGACCTTCGCCGACTTCCTCTCCACCGCCGCCAACGAATTCGCTGTGCGCGCCTCGGGCGGGGTGCGCCTGCGCACCAACAGCACCCTCAGCACCGGCTGCAACCTGGCCGCCGGCAGCGGTACCTGGGACTGCACCAGCGACCGCAATGCCAAGGCTAACTTCGCCCCAGTGGACGGCCGCGCTATCCTGGCGCAGGTAGCCGCCCTGCCCATCACCACCTGGAACTTCAAAACCCAGGATGCTTCCATCCAGCACATCGGCCCGATAGCGCAGGATTTCTACGCCGCCTTTGGAACGGGCGAAAGCGACACCACCATCAGCATGGTGGACGCCGACGGCGTGGCGCTGGCCGCCATCCAGGGCTTGAATGAGATCGTGCAGGAAAAAGAGGCTCAGATCACCGCGCTGGAAGCCCGCCTCGCCGCGTTGGAGCAAGGCATAGCCCCCAACCCAGTTACTCCGCTGCTTGCCGCGCCCTGGCCGTGGCTGGCGTTGTGCATCATCGTCCTGGGTGGGATGGCTATGCGGCGACGCAAGGAGGGCGGTGTATGAGTTGAAAGGGAGTGACGGCCGTTTCCCCTGAGGTAACATCTCAATAATTTGGGGGAGACGAGGCCTGAGCTTGTCAAAGGCCGTTGGTTTCGACAGGCTCAACCAACTCCACCGCGAGTTATTGAGAAGATACCAACATCAGGTATCAAAACTAATTCAAACAATCAGTCAACAGTATAAGGAGAAACATGAAACGCACATATCAACTTACCGGCATTGTTTTACTCATTGTGGCGCTGCTGGTCAGCAGCATCATCGCCCTGGCGCAGCAAGATGCAGAGCCGGCGACGCCGGCCGTGCCAGACGCGGCGCTGGGCAGCAGTTTCACCTACCAGGGCTATCTCACCGACAGCAGCGGCAACCCGGTTAATACCGACGTGGCGCTGTGTGACTTTCGCTTCCGTCTCTACGACGCCCTGGTTAGTGGAACACAAGTCGGCGCCGACAACGAAGTCATTGGCGCCGACGTAGAAAATGGCTTTTTCACCGTCCGGGTGAACGCTAACAACGAATTTGGCAGCCAGGCATTTAACGGCAATGAACGCTATCTGGCCGTCGCGGTAAAATGTGGCAGCGAGACAACCTATACCTCTTTAGGCATGAGCCAGCGCTTGAGCGCTGTGCCCTATGCGCTGACGGCTCGTTCGGTACACAGCGCCGACGATATAAAACTGTACATCAGCCCGCACAGCCTTGTCCAGCGTGGTTCGGAGAGCTGCGTATCCCTGACGCCTCAAGATAATGGCAGCATGAAACTTACCTTCGCCGCTGGTTGCTCGCCTTATATTTCGGCGCCGGTCTCCACTTTCGGCACGATGTTCGGCTCCGCACTGTACGTCAAGTCCTTACGGGTGTGTTACAAGGACTTGGACAACAATTTCATTGAGACAACGGCCGTTATCAAGAACAATGGGGCCGAAAGCGCCACGTTTTATATGATTGATAATACCGACCGAGGCGAAGGTGTCCACACTTGTTATACAGTTAACGCCTCCGTCCCTCGGAAGGCAATTGATAATTCGAGTTGGGTCCAGTTCAACATGACCAACATGAATCCGATGGGATCCGGGTATAACTTCTACATCTACACCATCGAGTTAACTCTCTCGCAATTGGCAAGTTAACAGTCAAGGAAGGTTATGATGAAAATCAAAGTAATTTTAGTTGGTCTGATCGTTGTGGCGCTGCTTTTCCTGGCGGGCAGCATGGCCTACGCCGAAACCACCGGCTACAGCCTATCCTGGTGGACGGTGGATGGCGGCGGTGGAACCAGCAACAGCAGCGCTTACGATCTCAGCGGTACGATCGGGCAGCCGGACGCGGGCAGTATGAGCGGCGGCGGCTATGTGCTGGCCGGCGGCTTCTGGGGCGGCTCCCGGACCGAGGCAACAGGCGATTACGGGTTATATTTGCCCACCGTGCTGCGTCAATAATTAATTGGGGTTTCGCGGCGCTGGCCGCAAAGCGGGCAAAGAATACCAAGGAAATCCGGTGTTCTTTGCCCTTTTTTGCGCCGAGGAATGATGGGCATTCATCAGTGGGCAGGCTAACCGAATGTAGGGCAATTTGTCAAATTGCCCTACACACCCAAAGACGAAGGAGAATCTGCGCCACAATGCTTTCGATGTCCTGATCAACTGACACGACCACAGCCTCGGTCGGCGCTGGTGGCTCCAGGGTAGCAAACTGGCTTTGCAGCATGGCCGGCTGCATGTAATGGTCGGCGCGGACGCTCATCCGCTGCCAGATCAGGTCGAAGCTGCCTGCCAGGTAGATAAACTGCACCTGTTCGCCGCTGCGCAGTTGGTCCCGGTACGCTTTTTTAAGGGCCGAACAGGCGAGAACGGCCGTTTCCCCCCTCTCCCCGTGCTCTGCCAACAGCGCCGCCAGCCGGGCCAGCCAAGGAGCGCGGTCGTCATCGTCCAGAGGAACGCCGCTGGCCATCTTGGCCACGTTTTCCGGCGGATGGAAGTCGTCGCCATCGTAAAAGGGACAGCCCAACCGCGCCGCCAGCGCCTGCCCCACGGTTGATTTACCGCAGCCCGATACCCCCATCACCACAAACAATCGTGTCACAGTCTGCTCCATTTAGGCCGCTTCGCGCAAGCGGTACAACATTTCCCCCGCTTTGGGCACGTACAAAATGCCCTCCGCTTCCCGGTTTTGCCACTCAGTTACGTCTATCTCCGCCGGATTTTGGTAGCCGAGCGCCAACTGTTGGCAGTCAGTGGAGGAAAGCTGCGTCGCCAGGGTGACTTTGGCACGGGGGTATTCGACGCCGTTGGCAAAACGGCCGTCGCCGCGCACGTGCGTACTGTGCGCCAAGACGCCCAGGGGGATGTGCTTGAAGCGCTCCCACTGCTGCAAAAAGTAGGGCAGCACGTGGTAGCCAATTTCATAGATGTACTTGCCATGCACATGGCTGACCACATCCAGGTGCGGCGCGTAAATGATCAGTTCGCCGCCTGCGGCCAGGGCCGGTTCCAGTTTGTACATCGCTTTGCCGCCGGTCCACAGTTCGCCGTACATGGGTGGGGCGCAGGAGAGGATGCGTTGAAACGGCCGTTCCACCCACACAATATGCCGCTCTGCTGACAAATCCGCCGCCGCGCTCCAGGCTGATTGGTAATCGCCGATAAACATGCCCGCCAGTCCCTTGCCCACGACCACCAGCGCAATCAGCGTTGCCGGCGTGGGCACGTGTGCGGCGGCGGCGTGGATCATGGCGCGCACCGGCGTGTTTTTGATGCCAATCGTGCCGCGCACTCCCGCCAGCGCCCCCAGCCAGTGAGTGACGTTGATCATGTCCGCCCCAGAGATGCCGGGGAAAAAATACTTGGCCCCGCCGGAAAAACCGACCACTTCATGGGGAAAGGTCGGCCCCAGGATGAGGATGTGGTCGTAGTCGAGAATGGCGCGGTTGATGTTCACGGCCACGTCGCCGCCCAGGGTAGGATGCCAGCGCTCCCCGGCGATTTCCCGAATTTGCGCCTGCGGCAGCACGCCAATTTGCACCAGAGCATCGGGTGAATCCCAGGCGTGGTTCAAGATGCCTATATGCCGGTAAACGGTGCGCCGCTCTTCCGGCGTAATGCCCACCAACTGGCACAACTGCGCTTCGCTCAACGCCGGGTGCGTGCCCAACGCCACCATGAAATCTAGCTGCTGGCAGTCGTGCAAAATCTCAACCAGATAGCGGAACAACTGCGGCAGGGGAATGGTGCGGGTATGGTCGGGGATGAGCGCCAGCACTTTTTGGCCGGTATGCTGTCCTTGCAAAGCGGCCGTCAACGTCTGGCGGATGGCGTCGTCAGCCAGGAGAGCATCAGGAGAAGCTGTCATTTCAATCATCGTTACCTGCCTTATAGCTATAGGATTTACGATTAACGATTTGCGATTTACGATTGGCTTGCCCCCCGACAAGCTATGAGAAAACCCCAAATCTTTTTCTTAACATCTATAGCAGCTTGTCGGAAAAAGAATTTTGGATGCAGATTTTCCTGATTAACGCAGATTTATTGTCATTTTTGGCCTGAAACTCATTCTTATCGGCGTTTATCTGCGTTAATCAGCGTCCTGCTTTGACTTTTCCGACAGACTGCTAGGCGCTAACAGCGCCAAGATCGACAATTTTTTGTCGATCTTGTAAACACGGACAGGAAAAACACGGTTTTTAGGGGCTTTATCCGTGTTCTTTGGTTTGTAGTAACCGCTTTAGTCGGGACTCCCCGCTAAAGCGGTTACTACAAACCTCATGCGAACCGGCGCTGGTTTCATTATACACCGCTAAACGCATGAAAACCGCCGTCTATGGGCACAATCGTGCCGGTGACGAAGGCGGAGGCGGGCGAAAGCAGCCACAGGACTGCGCCGAGTAAATCTTCAGGAGAGCCAAAACGGCCCAGGGGGGTATGGGCGATGATGGCCTGACCGCGCGGCGTCAGATCGCCGGTTTGCTCGTCGGTGAGCAGGAAGCGGTTCTGGCTGGTGAGGAAGAAGCCGGGAGCGATGGCGTTGACGCGGATGCGCGGCGAGTATTCCTGCGCCATATGCACCGCCAGCCATTGGGTGAAATTGCTCACACCTGCTTTGGCGGCGGAGTAGCCCGGAATGCGCGTCAGCGGGACAAAGGCGCTCATCGAGGAGAGGTTGAGGATGACGCCTTCCCCCTGCGCCGCCATCAAACGACCAAATACCTGGCTGGGCAGGACGGCACCCATGATGTTCAGGTCGAATACAAAGTTCAGGGCCTCTTTGGGGAGATCAAAAAAGGGATTATCGGGACGGGTGGTGGCTTGCGGATGGTTGCCGCCGGCGGCGTTGATCAAAATGTCTATACGGCCGTAGGCTTGCTGGATGGTTTGGGCAGCCGCCACGATGGTATCGCGGTCTAAAACGTCGCTGTAGGCCACCATGTATTTGCCAGGACCGGCGTCCATCGGGGTTTTGAGATGCTCCGGCAGATTGGGGTTACGGTCTAGAACGGCGACGTTCGCGCCGCAGCCGACCAGGGCGCAGGCGATTTCGCCGCCTAACACGCCGGTACCGCCGGTGACAACGGCCGTTTTCCCCGTAAAGTCATACCATTGGGACAGTTCTTGTAGGTTCATGATGCATCCTTAGCAAAACGGCCGTAAATGGCGGCCAAAGTGAGCGACCAAGGCCGCTTCATAGGCCGCCTCATCGCTCAACAAATCCGCCTTGAGCGCCACCCCGTACTCATCCAGCGCCGAGCCAAAGGTGACGTGCAGTAGTTGGCGGGCGTCAAAATCGTCAAGCAGGGCAGGCAGATCGGCGTCGGTGAGTTGGCTGCTGGCGGGTACATTCTCCTGTTGGCAGTCAAGATAATACGTTTTGCGATCTTTGGCAAAACGTTCGTGCCCCAAATCCAAAATCTGGCGGAACAACGGCGCATCCGTGCGGCTGATGACGCGCAGCGCCTCCAGGTAGCTGGTTCCCGCCGTTTTCACGTGGACACGGCCGTTTGCATACCGGTTGATCAGCCCGTAAATGGTGAACTTGTCGGAACCGGTGTGGATGCTGAGTTTATAGGCGTCGAAATGGCGCAGGATGGCGGCGTGTTTGGCTAACTCGGTTTCAAATTCGGCCAGATCGCCCATATAGTCCACCCCTTTCTGGAACTTGCCCACAAAACGCGGGGCCAGGCTGACGACAGGCGCGTCCCGTTGCAGCAGTTCGTTGGCGATGAAATAATGCTCTTCGGCGGCGGTGGGCGTGTCAGTTTCATCCACCGACATCTCCAGGTCGAACGTTTTGCCGCCCATCTGCCGCCGGATTTCGGCGGTGAGCGTGAGGGTGTGGGCCAGGGCACGGCCGTATTTCGCCAGGGCGCGCAGCAGCACGGCCTCGTCAAAATGCAGCGTTACGCCCTCCAGAGCCAGCGGCGCGGTGCAGTATTCGGCGATGAGCGCCTCGACGGTAGTATTGAACTGTGCCCAGGGGAGTTGGGCGCTTTTCCGGCGCAAAGTCTCCAGGTTGTCGGTTTGGGCGGCATTGTCCACGTAGTCGCTGGGGTCAATGGTGTAGAAGGTGTAACCGGCTTGCACGAAGGGGGCGATGTGGCTGATTTCTTTGACGTGATCGGCGTCGGCGCCCCAGTTGCCGCGCCAGCCTTTGGCAAACATGCCCCACACGGCGTCGTCCAGCACCTGCTGCAGCGTGCGCCCGATGCGCGTATTTTCGCGCACCGACTGCTGGGCAAAGATGGGCGCGATGTCGCCGCCCGCCGCGACCAGGGAGGCGATATGTCCCGGCGTCGCCAGACCGATGCGGTCGCCAAAACCAAAAGAGGTGGACGCGCCTAAAGGCGCCGGGTTGAGCCAGGGTAGCCGGGCGCGTAAGGCGGCGCCATTTTCGGGTGTCAGTGCGCAGATGAGTTTGCCGTTGTAGGATGTGCCGTGGAAAACGGCCACTTCGGCTTTGCTCAGCGCAGGCGTTTCCCCCTCCACGACCAATCGCTTCTCCCCATCCGCCAGCCGCGCCAGGGCATAGGTCGTGCCTTCATGCGCCATCACCGACGTTTCGTAAATTATCATTGAATCTGCCATTGAAGTTCCTCTTTTAAGAATTCACCACGGTTATATTTTGTTTTATCGCAATACCGCAAAAGTCGGCAGAGATTGCACACGCGGATAGGAGGAACACGGATAAGAACAGAGAAAAGTCACTGTTTTTCCCATCCGTGTATACAAAAATGGAGCCTTGTTCGGGCGAGTTTTGCGCTATTGCGTTTTATCGCTGCACGCGCCCAGAGGCGTCGCCTTGCCGCAGGCGTTCCACTTCGGGGACGGTGACCAGGTTCACGTCGCCCAGGATGCTGTGTTTGAGGCAGGAAGCCGCCACGGCGAAGTTGAGGGCGTCATCAGGAGCCATGCCACTGTGCAGACCGTAGATCAGCCCGGCGGCAAAGGAGTCGCCGCCGCCCACGCGGTCTACGATGTCGGTGATGTCGTAGCGGCGGCTGAGGTAGAAGCGTTCGCCGTCGTAAAGGCAGGCGGACCAGCCGTTGTGGTCGGCGCTGTAGCTTTCGCGCAGGGTGATGGCCTGCATTTTCAGGTTGGGGAAGGTCTCGAACATCTTTTTAGCCAGCGCTTCGTAGCGCCCGGTATCGAGTTCTCCGGAGGTAACGGCTTTCTCATAATCGCCGTCCGCCAGCTTGACGCCCAGCGATTTCTGGCAGTCTTCTTCGTTGGCAATACCCACGTCCACGTATTTCACCAGTTCGCCCATCACTTCGGGCGCAGTTTTGCCGTACTGCTACAATTTTTTGCGGAAGTTGTAGTCGCAGGAAACGGTGATGTGGCGGGATTGGGCGGCTTGAACGGCCGTTAACGCCAATGCCGCCGCCGCTTCACTGAGCGCCGGGGTGATGCCGGTGATGTGAAACCAGCCCGCGCCGTCAAAAATGGCGTCCCAATCAAAGCTGTCGGCTGGCGCAGAGGCAATGGCTGAATTCGCCCGATCATACACCACGTTGGAAGCGCGTTGATTGGCTCCCCCTTCTAAAAAGTAGACGCCCATGCGCTCGCCGCTGCGCTGGATGTGGCGGGTGTCCACGCCATAGCCGCGCAAAAAACGGATACAGGCGTCGGCCAGTGGATTTTGGGGCAGCGCCGTGACAAAGGCCACCTCCAGGCCAAAGTTTGCCAGCGAGATCGCCACGTTGCCTTCGCCGCCGCCAAAGGTAGCCTCAAAGGCGGGGGATTGGAAAAAGCGCTCCACGCCCGGCGCTTTTAAGCGCAGCATGATTTCACCGAGAGTTACGATTTTTGTGGTCATAATTGTCTCCTGATGCGTAATGCGTGAAAGACCCTACGTCTTTTGCCAGGCGACGCTGGCAAAAGAAAGTGTAAACACAGATAGGAAGAACACGGATAAAGTCCCAAAAACCGCGTTTTTCCTATCCGTGTTTACAAGATCGACAATTTTTTGTCGATCTTGGCGCTGTTAGCGCCTTGCGCATCACGCTTCAAATAGTTTTTACGATAGCAGCCGCCCGGGCCGACATCTCTGTTACCTTGTCGAATTGACCGGCGCTGAGCCATGATTTTTCCACCATGAAGCTGCCGCCGCAGGCGTGGACCATGGGCAGGCGCAGGTAGTCGGCCAGATTAGTTTCGTTGATGCCGCCGGTGGGGATGAATTTGACGCCGCCGTAGGGCGCGGCAACAGCCTTGAGGAACTTGATACCGCCGGCCGCTTCCGCCGGAAAAAATTTGAGCACGTTTAAGCCCTTGGCGAGCGCCTGATTGATGTCGGTAGGGGTGATGACGCCGGGGGTGATGGGCATCTCGTGGGCCAGGCACCAGTCCACCACGGCCGTGTCAAAGCCGGGCGTGACGATGAATTGTGCGCCGACGGCTTTGGCCTGCCGCGCCTGCGCCACGGTTAAGACCGTGCCCGCCCCCACCAGCATGTCTGGGTGGGCGGCGCTCATTTTCTGAATGGCTTCAGCGGCGGCGGCGGTGCGAAAGGTGATTTCGGCGCAGGGTAGACCACCAGCCAGCAGCGCTTTTCCCAGGGGAACGGCCGTTTCCGCCTCCTCCAGTGCAATGATCGGAATAATTTTAATGTGTCCAAGCTGCTGCAAAATGTCGTTCATGGTTTTTCCTTCGGAGTGATGCGTGAAACGTGAAACGTGATGCGCGAGAAGATTCATCACGTTTCACGTTTCACGCTCCATCTAGTTTGTAAGTCTCTTTCGCCAGATCATAACTCAGCGCCCGCACCATCTCCGCGCCATCGGCCTCGTCCACGATGTGGCGCACCACCAGACCGGCTGCCCAATCGCAGGCCGCCCGCCGCCACACGTCATGGCGGGCGGGGATGGAGGGGTAGGCGCGGGTGTCGTCGTTGAAACCGGCCGTGTTGTAGATGCCGGCCGTCTCCATCACCCGGTCAAAATAGCGGCGCATCCCGTTCAGGCTGTCGTAGAACCACCAGGGCGGCCCCAGTTTGACGACCGGGTAATGCCCGGCGAGCGGGGCCAGTTCGCGGGCGTAGGTGGTCTCATCCAGATTGAACAGGATGAGGGTGAAGTCCGGGTGGCTGCCGAACTGGTTGAGTAACGGCCGTAAGTTCCGCGTAAACTCCGAGGCGAGGGGAATGTCTGCCCCCATGTCGCGGCCAAAATGGTTGAAAATCAGTTCGTTGTGGTTGCGGTAAGCGCCCACGTGAAGCTGCATCACCAGGCCGTCGGCGGCGCTCATTTGCGCCATCTGGATGAGCATGTGGCCGGTGAATTGGGCGGCATCGCTGGCGCTGGCTTCATCACGTAAAGCTCGCTGGAAAATAGTGTCAGCTTCCTGATCGGAAAGCAAAGCGGTGTAGGCCGTAAGGGCGGCGTGGTCGGTGGCTTTGGCCCCCATTTCCTTGAAAAAGGCGCGGCGCTGCTCTAGCGCCCGAATGAACGAGGGATAATCAACCACACCCACACCGGAAACCTGGCTCAAGGCAGAGATGTGCGTGCGCCAGTTTTCCGTATCCAGGTTGACGACGGCGTCGGGGCGGAAGGTGGGCAGGATACGGCCGTCATACACCGAGCGCGTCGTCTGGCGCCGGGGGATGGCGTCGAATAACGGGTTGGTGTGGGGCGTATCAAGCGTAAGCTGCACACGGATCATCTCATCCCCGTTTGGATAAACGACTTCTGGCGCGTAGCCCGCCGCCTGCGCCGCCAGCAGCAGGTTTTCCAGGGCGCAGCCCAGGCTGATCCACAATTCGCGGTTATCTGGGTCCACCACCGGCAGATGGCGGCTTTAGTCAGGGTGAATTTCAATCACGTCCTGGCGAACGGAGAACTTCCAGGGTTGGGTGTTGTGTCCGTTGGCGGCCAGGGTGGCGGAGCGGACCATTTCGATCATCTGTTGTGACATGGTGTTCTCCAATTCCCCCTTAAGCGGGGGTTGACAAAATTCCTAACCCGGCCAGCACGCCAGCCGTTCCGAGCAGGAGAATGACGACAAAGACAATACCCATCAGCCAGCCCAGCCACTTGTTCTGCGGGTGGTTGATCCAGTAGGTGGCAATGAACACCAGCAGCAGCGATTGGAGCAGGATCTCGGGCAGGCTATTAATGTGGAACCAGAGCGGCAGGGTGGTGTAGATCATCCCTTCGATGGAAGCGGGCGCCGCGCCAAAGGGTGAAATCACGCCGACAATCGCCAGCACCGCCTATAGGGTCAGCCAGCCACGCCTGCACTGAAGCACCAGGTCGCGCAGCAGGCAAATGACGATGCCGAACAATGCCCCGCGAATGGGTTGAAAGAGCGGCCCAGCGGCGACCAGTGGATCGGTGGTCTGGCGCATCAGGACGGCGACTGCCGGGTCGGCGTATCGGGCGGAATAATCCAGCAGAGCCAGGGCTGCTAACCCCATCAGGAAGTAGGTGACGGTATGGGCGACGGCCGTTTTAAGTATGACTCTCCAAAGTGTGAGTTTCACGATGGACTCCTTATCTCGCAGACGTTTACAAACTATGCGCTTGAATGAAGCGCATGACTTCGGCGTGGGTGGGGCTGTTCAGCACACCGGGGAAACTCGCGCATACCAACCCCGCTAACGCCGCAGCGTACTGGATGGTTTGCTCATCTTCCCATTGCTGCAACATCCCGTAGATAACGCCAGCGCGAAATGAATCCCCGGCCCCGGCGCTGTCTATCACTTTGACTGGATATGGCTTGAACTGCCTGATGGGCGACTCCCGCCGGCCATACAAGATGGCATCATCGCCCACTGTAAACACAACCAGCCCTTGCGCTCGCTGCTGGTATTCGGCAAACAATTCAGATAACTCCGCCTGAGGATATTGACGGTTCCGAAACTCCCCGGAGAGGATGACTGCGGCAGCGGCACGAGACAATTCCTGGTCGAAGGGGCAATCAATCGAGACAAACGGCACGCCCAATTCGACCGCGTATGCCCCGACCAGGGCGCTTTCGGCATGAAACGGCGGGTCTACACAGACGATCCGCGCTTTTGCCAGGTCAGCTTTCTGGGGGATATTCCACTTCCGTGTCGTGGACAGCAGATCAACGTAGTTGCCAAAGATGGTCCGACTGTGCTCGTCTGAAAAGACGATCTCCCGCACCCCGGCAAAGCCCGGCTCGACCCGCAAGCGCCGGGCGTCGATCCCGTAGTGGTGGATGGTTGCCAGCAAGCGTTGGCCGACCGGCGTATCGCCGATCCAGTTGCCGTCGAGCTGGACGCTCACCCCCAGGCGGCTCAGGACAATCGCGGAATTCAGGGCTTCGCCCCCGGTCATGAAGTGGCTCTCGGCAATTTCTGCGTAGCCATCGGGCAATGGGAACGCCATGCTCAGCAGATGAAGCTCGCTTGAAGCGATGACGCCATAGGCATATACATCGAACTCTTTCATTCTCCCACCCCTTTTTCGGTATCCAGGGTCACAATGGCCAGGCAGGCCAGTCCAATGCCGAGCAAGAGCGTCTGCGTCTGCAATTCAGCAGTCCCAAGGATGTTCAGCACGACGACGGCAATGCCTGCCGCCAGGGCAACCCCTTTGAAGACCAGGGTGACGATTTGGTTGAAGGATTTGTTTGTATTCATTTTCGATTTTCTCATGATTGATTTTATTGGATGGGTGGGTTCATTTTATGCGGGATAATTATGTCATGGTGGTTTTCCACCGAACCAGGTTCAAACAGGTCGTCCCCTTGAAAAGTACCCATAATGATACACCAGGAACAGTGCGCCTGTGATTGCATAAACAAGGGTGAGCCATCCAAAATACACGTGAGTGATATTCGTCAAATGATAAAAGATGACGTTGTAACACAAATGTATCCAGATGGCGTTGAGCAGATTGTTGCTTCTCTTCATGACCACATTCATCATCATCACAAGCGATGTCAAAACCACTACATTTGAAATGATATAGACCACAAGAGGCCAGCCCACAGCGTCACCCTCAAAGGCAACACCTACAAACCACAGAATGGCATGCCAGAATGCCCAGATGACTCCGGCTACGATGGAGGCCTGGATGAAACTGTACTTTTTGTCCAGTTCAACTCGTAGATAGCCTCTCCAGCCAAGTTCTTCTCCCAGGGGGCCTGCAAACAGGCACAACAGTAATGTTACGGGCAATGAATACCCCTTCAAACTGAAAAATGAAGTGAACGATTGACCGCCCGATAAAGACAATATCAAAAGAGGGAGTATTGAGCTCAAGACGACGGCAACGCCGCTGACGAGCATGAGGTCGAGCCTGAGCTTTTGACTGAAAACAGTTTTGACAAAATCCTTGAGATTTGTTTCAGGTCTTAGTTTCTTGAACATGATGAGAAACGCAAAGGTAGGCGCCCAGGCGCAAAACGCTTGAACTGTCCTTTGTGCTACGGGCGGCGCATTGAAAACCAGCGCCGCCGAACCGCCCAGCGCCATCACCATGAACCAGAATAACAAGTATGCAAGGATGACATACTTCCACATCACGTCCATCTTTTTTGTTTGGATGGTATTGGTTGCCATTTTAATTTCCTTTTGTTGTATGGTTGAGTTTGCGCAAGTTCATAATAATCAGACGAGCCCGCCGTCTTTAGAACTTCATCCCGGACAGCCAGACGGTCAAACCAGCCTCGCGGGCTTTGAAGTCATCACCGGGTTCGTTGTGAGCGCCCGGCTGGTACTCACCGGCAATCTTGCCATCCAGGATGAACAGCACCCGCCCCGTTTTGGCGGCCACCTTGACATCGTGCGTCACCAGCAGGATGGTTACGCCGGTGCGATGAATCTCCGCCAGCAGGCGCATGATTTCGTTGGCGGAGGTGGAGTTCAAAGCGCCGGTCGGCTCGTCGCCGAAGATGATTTTCGGGTCGCCCATCAGGGCGCGGCAGATGCCCACCCGCTGGAGCTGCCCGCCCGAAGCCTGGGTGATGTCGCGGTTTTCCAGCCCGGCGATGCCGGTTGTTTCCATCAGCGTCCTGGCTTTTGCGGTGAGGCGCGCGCCATTCTTGCGGCCATCGCGCATGGAGGGCAGGAGGATGTTGTCGAGGATGTTCAGGTTTCTCAGCAGGGTCGGCTGCTGGAAGACAAAGCCCATCTTGGCGCGGCGCAGGTCGGCGAGGTCGTTCTCCTTGAGCGCCGACAAGTCCGCACCGTCGAAGATGACTTTTCCGCCGTCCACGCTATCCATGCCGCTCAGGGCATACAGCAGGGTGGATTTCCCCGAACCCGAAGGCCCCATCACGGCGACGAACTCGCCCTGCTGGATGTCCACCGAGATGCCGTCGAGGACGTTACGTTTTTCCGCGCCCACGCCGAAGGATTTGGTAATATTTTCACTGCTAATCAGGGTTTGCATGGGATTACTCCTTGATACTTTCAGAGATTTTGATTTGGCCCGCGTCCAGCGTGCCGAAGAATGTGGCCGCCAGCACCACACCCGCCATCAGCAGCGGACTGAGCAGGTAGGCAAAGAGCGGGTTGACGATGAATTGGAAGGAAGCCGCCCCAAACGAGGCAATCACCGCCCCCGCCAACATCTCGCCCAGGGTGTTTGCCAGCAGTGTGCCGAGCAAAACGCCGATGAGCAGGACGAAGACCGAGCGCGCCACATACTGCGCCTGGATGTCCGCGTTCGTAAAACCGAAGGCTTTCATGACCGCAATTGCGTATCGGTCTTTGGCGACCAACATGCGCATAAACAGCAGGGTAATCAGCACGGTCAGCGCCAGCGCCACGCCGATGGCGGCGTAGGAGGCTGTGCCGATGGCGTTGATGATCCCGCCCAAGGTCTGCTGGATAAATTCATCAATGTCTGAGACTTTGGCGAAAGCGAACCTGTCCGCGTATTCGGCGATTTTTTCATCCAGCAGGGTTGGGTCTGACAGTTCGGCGGTGATGACGCTCCACATGATGTCCGCCGAAGGGTCGGAGAAAACTGCTTTGGCAGTCTTTCCGCCGTTGGTCACATCCGAATACGTGCCGCAGACCGTGAGGGTCCTCTCGCGCCCATCGATGACCAGCGTGATGACATCCCCCACCGTTTTGCCCAGCTCGTTGGCGTTCAGCACCGAAAGCGCGATTTCGTTCTCCGAAGCAGGGGCACGCCCCTTGGCATAGGTCAGGGGAAAGACCGAATGGTCACCCAGTTCAACTTTGAGACGTTCCTCCGAGCCATCCGCCAGTTTGACGCGGAAGGTTTGGGTGGTCAGCACAACAAACCTGGAAATGGATGGGTCGTTCTCCATCACCGCGGCAATTTCCGCCGCTTTTTCGGCGATGTGGTCGGTCTGCTGGATGTCAATGCGCAGGTCGCTGTTCCCGACGCCCATGTAGGTGATGAAACTGTCGGAGGCGATGGTGTTGTGCAAATTCTGCGGGACGATGATGATGAATGCCGCCAGCACCAGCACCGTCAGCATGGTGACATACAGACTTTTGCGGGCGAGGACATCTTTGACGCCAAGGAAGACATTGGTGCTGAGCAGTTTGTTCATGCTCAGACGGAAACGCCTGCTACCGCCCGATTTTTCCTGCGAAACCCCGAAACGCACGGCTTCTGCCGGGGAGATTTTGCGAAAGCGCCCCAGCACGCCGTTCACATAAGCGCTGATGGCCAGGAAGACCAGCGCCACGCTGACGATGCCCAAGAGCGGCGCCAGGGATGCGTTGGCGCTTTCGCCCATGTACAGCCGGATGTTGGCCAGCAGCGTATCCCGAAAGGCAAAGGATAGCCCGTACCCCAGCAGGCTGCCGGCCGCGGCGATGGCGAGGTATTTCGTCAGGTAGATTTTCTTGATGTCGGCAACGCGCAGACCGATGGCTTTCATCACGCCGATTTCGCGGTAATCGTCCTCGATTTTTGCCAGCAGGGTGAAACGGATGCACATGAAGGCGATGGCAATCACCAGCGCGCTGACCAACAGAATGACCGCAATCATCAACCCATCGGAAAGGGCGTTGAACATCCTGAAAAGGGCATAGGTGACGGTCGGCCCGTTGGCTTCGAGCCCAGCGGCGGTGTAGGCAGCCTCAAATGCGACTAGGCTATCCAGGTCATGCAGGCGGAACTCGATCAGGTATTCCACGCTGCCGAACGGCCGTAGCGCAGCGAAATCATTCTGGCTCACCAGGAAGCGCTTGGACGAGGAAAGCAACGGCTGCATTTGCGAATCGCGCAGCGCGCCGGCAATGGTGAACGTTTTCCCGGCTACGGTCACCGTCTCGCCAATCCGGGCGATGCCGCCCTGCACGTAGGTGATGGGGACATAGATTTCGCCGTCAGCGACGGTGATGATGTTGCCGTCAAGGTCGAGCAGGAAATCGAATTTTTCGCTCTGCACCGCGAAGCCATTGTCCTGCACGCTGTCCGCCAGCGAACGGCCGGCAAACCCAGGCGCGGAAAATAAAAACTGCGCGCCGTCCACGTTGAGAAATTCAGGCGCCTGGAAAGCGGCGACGAACTCATTTTGTTCGGCAAAAGCCGCCAGCCGCGCCAGGTCCAGTTCGCCGGTGTGCATTTGCGTGAAGTGCGGCGTTTTCGCCTGCGTCATCAGGGTATCAATCGCGCCGGCAAGGTTAACGACGAGAACGGCCGCCAGCGCCACCAGCATGGCCGCGGCGGCGACAAAGAGCATGGTCGTCAGCGTGATCGCTTTGCTTCTTAGAATATCGTTGCGGATTGCCCGGTAATACATAGGTCGCTCCTCTTTTGCTATCTTCACGGCCGTTACAGTTCCTTACCCAGTTGTCGAAACAATGTAAGGCTCAGGCCCAGGTCAAAGGTTCGTTTCAGAATGCCATTCAGCGCCGCCTGGTCAACAATGGGGCCACGCAGTATCGTTTCGCCATCGGGACTGTATGCCACATTGAAATTCTCGAACCAGACCAGGGTGTTTGGGCCTAGGTGACCCTTAAATCGGATTTCGTAAACAGGGGCGTCGCTTTGTGTTTTCATAACCCGACTATACAGAAGTTGACATCCCGTTGGAACACACCAGAGTGGGATTCTGGACAAAAAAGGCCTAACACTTTGGTGTTAGGCCTTTCGTTTATGGTTGGGTAATCAGATGGTTGGGTAATCAGTCCAATCCCAGCCTGCGCGCTTCTATGATTGCCTGGGCGCGGCGACTGACCCCCAGCTTGCCATAGAGATTATTGGCATGGCGCTTGACTGTGTTGAGAGCCAGAAAAAGTTCATCGGCAATTTCCTGGTTCGACTTGCCCGCACAGATCAACCGCAAGACTTCAAGTTCACGTTCACTCAACGGTTCAAGCAAAGGTTGCGTGGGCAAGGCTTTTCTTTCCAGCGTTTGCCGGGTTTGGGCGATGGCGTCATCCAGGAAACGATTGCGGATATGGGCGGCGATCTGTTCCGCCTGACGCACATCATCCCGCGCCTGGGCTGGTTTGCCCTGTGCGTGGTGCAAACGGGCCGCAATCAGATAACCCTGCGCCAGGTAGTATTCGTGACCGCTTCTTCTGGCGGTTTCCAATCCCTGGTTTAAAAGCGTTTCGGCTTCTTCCCAGGCTTTCTTGGCGCGCAATACATCCGCCAGCGCCAGCTGAATCAAGCCAAAAGCCGGATAATCGGCATAAGCCGGTTGTTCTGCAAGTGACAGTTCATAACGACAGATTTTTTCTGCCTGCTCGATACGACCCTGGGCCAGGCTGATTTGGGCGTATTCCATCGTGGCGTGCGCCAGAGCAAAAAAGTTACCACATCCGCGCGCATGGGGGCTGACACGGCTCAGGAAATCTGCTGCCCGATCCAAATCATTGGCCGCCATATAGTTGTACCCCATCTGTGAGTAACACGCGGTGTACCCCATGTCAACCACCATCTGTCCCAATGTTTGGCGAAAAGTAGCAACCGTGGGCAAGAGTTGTTCGATTTCCGCGATTGCCGCAGCGACATCACCGCGATTCCGCATCACAATAGCGCGCAACAATACCACTTGCTGCACGATGATGTTGTATTCAGGGTGGTCTACCGGCAATTTTCCCGCGGTCGCCATCTGGTCAAAGGCTTGCGTGATGTCGTCGAGGTAGGCATCAATCCGATCGTAATCACCGCGTATAAACAGCGTCCAGCAGTACGCCACACCTAACGGCGGCGATTGGCGCAGTAAATCGCCTGGTAAAGATTCTAACCATTGCACGGCCGTATCCAAGCGGCCAGTATGGTAGATGCGCCGCCAGTTATCAATAACAAGTCGGCTGACATAGGCGTAATCAGGAATGGCGAAGGCATGATGCAAGGCATCTTCTGGGTAATTGTTGGCTTGGAACCATGCCGCAGCGCGGCGATGCAGCGCCGGCAACTCGTCGGCGCGTGTGCGTTTCAGGTGACTTTTTAGAAATTCGGCGAACAGATGGTGATAACGAAACCAATAATGCTCGCCGTCCAACGGGATGACAAATAGATTGCGGCGCTGCAGATCCGCCAGCGCATGGTCACTCTGGCCCGATTCTGTGACTGCATTGCACAATGAGGCGCACATTTGTTGGAGGATGGCGGTTTCGAGTAAGAACTGTTGTAATGATTCTGGTTGGCGCGTCAATACTTCTTCCACCAGATATTCAAGCACAAGGTGCTGGCTGCCCGTGAACGCTTGAATGAATGTGTGGACATCAGCGCGATCCTGCAACGAAAGCGCCGCGAGCTGTAATCCGGCAATCCAACCCTCCGTGCGCGTTTCGAGCGCCCGCACATCGGCCGCGTCCAGAGCCAGGTTCATCAAACCATTGAGAAACAGCGTGGCTTCAGCGGTACTGAAACGCAGGTCAGCAATACGCACCTCGGTCATTTGTCCGCGCACGCGCAAACGGCTAAGTGGAAGAGGCGGATCGGTTCGCGTGGCAATGACAAGATGCAGCGAAGGTGGTGAATGCGCAAGTAGAGCGTTCAGCGTGGCATGAATATCCGCATTTGCAATCACGTGATAATCATCAAGTATCAGTATTACCGGGTGGTCGCATATGGCGACATCATTAACCAACGCGGTGAGAAATAGTTGGGGATCAAAATGTTGGGCTAATTCCAACATTTGCAGCGCGGCCTGCCCCAATGATTTTGACACGGTTTGCAGGGCGGCGACAAAGTATTTCCAAAAGCGCAGCGGATTATTGTCCCGGTCGTCGAGTGAAAGCCAGGCAGCCTGGCCTTGATGCGCTGTAATCCATTCGGCAAGCAAGGTAGATTTGCCATAGCCGGCCGGAGCAGAAACAAGCGTCAGGCATTTCCCCCCCTGCAAACCTGTCGTCAACTGCTCGATGAGGCGGGGACGATGGATGACGCTGGGCGGAACGGAGGGGAGAAAGAGCTTGGTTAACAGAATAGAAGCATCCATTTATGAGTTCCAAACGCATTGTCAGCAAAGCTGTCATGACAGGATGATTGGTGTAGCGAGGAGATTTTTACACTCGCAAAATCAACAGCTCGCTTTTATTATTTTAGCACACCAGGATGGGCGGGAAAAATTGTCAAAAAACAGCGCTACAGTCAAGGCGTTCCCATTTCGGCGCCTTGGCGCGGCCGGGTGGGCCGCACGGTCTTTGGCATATCTGGTTTGAAGGTGTGGAACTGCTATGGCGTAAGCGTTCAGCCCCCCTCTGCTCTGGCCGGTCTCCTGACCGTGCCAGTCAGGTGGGGTGAACAGGTTGCCTTTTCGGCCGCTTCAAGCATCTGTCGCCGGCTTCATCGCGTGCCCGCCGAACTGGTTACGCATTGCCGCCAGCAGTTTGGCGGCGTAACTCTCATCCTGACGGCTGACAAAGCGAGCCTGTAACGAGGCGGTGATGACCGGCGCGGGAACGTCCAGGTCTATGGCCTCGAAAACGGTCCAGCGTCCTTCGCCGCTGTCAGCCACCCAGCCGCGAATGTCGCTGAGGTCCTGATCTTCGGCCAGCGCGTTGGCTGTCAGGTCTAGCAGCCAGGAGCGCACCACGCTGCCATAGCGCCAGATTGCGGCGATCTGATGCAGGTCCAGGGCGAAGTCGCTTTTGGCCTTCATGATCTCGAAGCCTTCGGCGTAGGCTTGCATCAGGCCATATTCAATACCGTTATGCACCATCTTAACGAAGTGGCCGGAACCGCTGGGGCCAACGCGCCCCCAGCCGAAGTCCGTGCCGGGGGCCAATGTTTCCAAGATGGGGCGCAGGTGGGCGACGGCGGCCTCGCTGCCCCCCACCATCAGGCTGTACCCCTCCGTCAGCCCCCAGACGCCGCCGCTGGTGCCCACGTCTACAAAGTGAAGGCCGCTTTCTTGCAGAACGGCCGCGCGGCGCAGGGTGTCTTTGTAATTGCTGTTGCCGCCGTCAATGATGATGTCGCCGGGGCTGAGAACCCGCGCCAGGCTGTTGATGACGTGTTGCGTGGGGTCTCCCGCCGGGACCATCACCCAGACGGCGCGGGGTGTGGCCAATAACGCTGGCAGCGCTTCGAGCGAAGCGGCGGCGATGGCGCCCTCTTGAACGGCATCGGCCACCGCTTCTGCATTCAAATCGGCGGCGACAACCCGATGGCCGCCTGTCAGCAGCCGTTTGACCATATTGGCCCCCATCTTCCCCAGGCCGATCATTGCGATTTCCATGATTTCCCCTTTTTGTGTGTTAGCCACGCTTTGGAATGAAGATTAAATAACATACGGAAGATTGGACAAATCTTCTGAGATTTGTCCAATCTAAACGTATAAATTATTCAAATCTCGTTCCTTTCGATCCACTGATTATTCGTGTTACTACCCGATGTGCAACTAATTTTAGTACCTTTCCAGTGAGATGTTTGCATGATGTACAAGAATTTTTAACGCAAAGGGGCAAAGGAAGAA